>JADYYO010000375.1 GCA_020853615.1 Thermomicrobiales bacterium | reverse complement strand
TGCCGAAGGTGATGATGGCGGTCAGGATGGCGGAGGGGAGGAGGGGGATGCCGAAGAGGAGGTAGAGGCCGACGGCCGCGCCGAGGAACTCGGCGAGATCGGTCGCCATGGCGACGATCTCGGCCAGGGCCCAGAGCGCCCAGGTGACCGGCGCCGGGGCCTCCTGGCGGATCATCTCCGGCAGGCTGAGCCCGGTGGCGATGCCGAGCTTGGCAGAGAGCGCCTGCACCAGCATCGCCATCAGGTTGGAGGCGACGACGACCCAGAGGAGGAGGTAGCCGAACTGCGCGCCCCCCTGGATGTTCGTCGCGAAGTTCCCCGGGTCCATGTAGGCGATCGAGGCGATGAAGGCGGGGCCGAGGAAGGGGAGGAGCCGGCCGAGCCGGCCCCGGCGCGATGTCCCCTCGAGGACCGCGGCGGCGTGCTGCTGGATCGATTCGGAGGCGGCGTCTGTCTGGTTCATGCGGTCCATCCGGTGCTCAGGCGATGCGCGAAGGCGAACGGTCGAGTCGATGGAATGGCGTGGATTCGATCGCGAGAGAGACACCGCGTTGGCTAATCGGCCCACCCGCATGATGCCCCGCTATCCTAGCACCCACGACTTGGCGAAGGTGGCGTGCACATCTCAACTAAGGTACAATTTTTGCAGGACTAAATTCCGGCTGTCAACCCCGAGTCCGTCGCATCCGCCCATGTCACGAGCGATCCCCTCGCGCGTTCTATATGCGTGGCAAGGATCGTAGGCGCAACGCTCGCCGCCAGGGCCACGGGTGGCAAGGAATGCGCGGACCGTGAGGTCAGCCATGCAGAACTGGTTTGCGATGGAAGTGGAAGCGGCGAATCGACGGCAGGATTGGGCGCGAGAGGTTGCGGCGGAGGCGCGATTTGCGCAGGCGCGCTGCCGCCCGGCGGCTTCGGCCCCGCGCCGGGTTGCCAGGAACCCGCTGGCCGCGTGGCTGCGGACAGCCGCGCCGCGGCTCGCCACCGCGTCGAGCGGCCGTCGTGCCGCGCCGGCCTGCTCAGGATAGGTACGCGCTGGTAATGAGCGCGCAAATGAGTGCGCAATGGAACGAATGGAGTCGAGAGCAATGGAACTGTCTATTCTGATTGTCGCGATCGCCGCGCTGGTTATTCTGGCGGCCGCCTCGCTGCGCTATGGCGCCGAGAGCCGCGATGGCTTCCGCGAGGATCTTCCGTCGCGGCCCGGATTCAGCCGGGGCAGCATGCCGACCGGCGGCGCGGCCTGATCGCCCGCCCCTCATCCGGTTTTCCCCCACCCCCTCATTCCCCGGGACCCCGGCCGCATCAGACGCGGCCGGGGTCCCGCGTTTGCGCGTTGCTTCGCGTTTGTGGCTGCCTCGAAGCCGGTCTTCGGGCGACCGGGCACGGCATGCCATGCCCCTACGAAGTCCGCGCCGTTCGCGGGGACATGGCATGCCGTGTCCTGTCGCCGCGAGACGTACCGTCGCCTGTTGCAACACGGCCACGCGAAATCCCGGCCGCAGAGCCAACAGCCAACAGCCCGCCGCGCTTGACACGCGCGAGCGAAGGTGGTTGCATCCCTCCCATCAGTGGGCACCGTGGCCCGCGTGCCCCGAGGTGATCCGTCCCCAAGCGCAAAGGAGCGATGCCATGCGACACGACTCGCTACGCCCCGAGGTCTCCCGCCGGTTCGGCCGCCGCTCGATGCTGAAGGGCGCCGGGGCCTCGCTGGCGCTTGCCGCGGCGACCCCCTTCTTTCGCACCGGCGCGGGGGCGGCGACGCTGAAGCAGACGCCGACGACGACCGACATCTCGGGCACCAGCCTCAGCATCCTCCTCTGGAGCCACTTCGTGCCCCGGCACGACGAGTGGTACGACAAGTTCGTGGCGGAGTGGGGTCAGGCCAACGGGGTCACCACCCAGGTGGACCACATCAACACCGCCGACATCCCGGCGGCCATCGCCGCCGAGATCTCTGCGGGGCAGGGGCACGACATCGTCGAGCACATCGCCTCCCTCGCCCAGTACGAGAAGAGCGTCCTCGATATGACCGACGTCGTCGAGGAGCTGAACAAGCGCCACGGCGATCAGCTCGGGATGGCCAAGCGCAACTCCTACAACCCGACCACGAACGTCTACTACGGGCTCTGCCACGGCTACGCGCCCGACCCGGGCAACTATCGGCGCTCCCTCTGGGAGAAGGTCGAGATGGCCGACGGCCCGACCTCGTGGGACGACCTGCTGAAGGGGGGCGCCCAGATCAAGCAGGGCCAGGGCGTGCAGATGGGCCTGGGGATGTCGAACGAAATCGACTCCCGTATGGCCGCACAGACGCTGATGTGGGCCTACGGCGCCGAGATTCAGGACGCGAACGAAAACGTCACCATCAACTCGCCCGAGACGATCGCCGCCGTGACCTATATGGCCGATCTCTTCAAGCAGACCATGACGCCGGAGGTCTTCGGCTGGAACGCGGCGAGCAACAACCAGCTCCTCGTCGCCGGCCGCGCCTCCTACATCCTCAACTCGATCTCGGCCTACCGCACCGCACAGAAGGATCAGCCGGAGACGGGCGCCGACATCTTCTTCCGCACGCCGCTCGTCGGGCCGGCCGGCAAGGAGAACGCGCTCGCCCACGGCCACGCCGTCTTCATCTCCATGATCCCGAACTTCTCGAAGAACCAGCAGACGGCCAAAGAGTTTCTTATGCACCTGGTTGCCAACTACAACGAGGCATGTAACCAGAGCGAGCTCTACAACTTCCCGGCCTGGCCCTCGACCGTGCCCGACCTGAAGAGCTGGCTCGAGAACGACCCCTACGGCTCGCAGCCGGCCGACAAGCTCTCGATCCTGGAGACGGCCAACGACTGGACGACCAACCTGGGGCATCCCGGCCCCGCGAACGCGGCGATGGGTGAGATCTTCAACCTGCCGACGCTGCCGAACATGATGGCCCGCGCCGCCCAGGGGCAACAGACTCCCGAGGAGTCGGTCAAGCAGGCCGAGCAGGAGATCACCGCCATCTTCGAGAAGTGGCGCGCCGAAGGGCTGATGGGCGGGGGATCGTAGGCGGAGTCGAGAAGTCGAGGAGTCGAGCAGTCGAGAAGGTGCGATGCGCCATACTTCGGCCGTGCGGCATCATCCGGAAGCGCCATGAATGCTGTGATTGTGGCGTGATGCAATTCCGAATCACGACAACGTCGTCGGGAGGCCGATCAATGCGGTGGTCGCTCCAGGAGCAACAAGTCTTGCGTGTAATTGCCACTTCTCGACTTCTCGACTCCTCGACTCCTCGACTCGACTAGCCATGGCCATCGTCGAAGTTCGGGACCTGACCAAGCGATTCGATGGGTTCGTCGCCGTCGACGGCATCGACCTCGCCTCGGCGGATGGCGAGTTCCTGGTGCTGCTCGGGCCGTCCGGCTGCGGCAAGACGACCCTGCTGCGGATGATCGGCGGGCTGGAGCCGCCGACCGGCGGCGACGTCCTCATCGGCGGCAACGTCGTCACCGACCTGCCGCCGCGTGCCCGGCAGATCGCGATGGTCTTCCAGAGCTACGCTCTCTACCCGCACATGTCGGTGGCCAACAACATCGCCTTCCCGCTCAAGGCCGCCAAGCTGCCGAAGGCCGAGCAGGAGCGGCGCATCGCCTGGGCGGCCGGCATCCTCGGCATCGATGAGCTGCTGCAGCGCAAGCCGCGCCAGCTCTCCGGCGGGCAGCGACAGCGGGTGGCGCTGGCCCGCGCGCTCGTCCGCGAGCCGACCGTCTTCCTGCTCGACGAGCCCCTCTCCAACCTCGACGCCCAGCGGCGCGCCTCGGCCCGCGACGAGTTGCAGGGGTTCCAGCGCCGCGTCGGCACCACGACCATCTACGTCACCCACGACCAGGTCGAAGCGATGGGGATGGGTGACAGGATCGCCGTCATGGACCGGGGCCATATCCGCCAGCTCGGCACGCCGAGCGAGATTTATGACGACCCCGCCGACACCTTCGTCGCCACCTTCCTCGGCTCGCCGCCGATGAACCTCGTCCCGACCGCCGACGGCCGGGAGCTGCTCGGGTTCCGGCCGGAGCACTTTGTCCCCTGGCACGAAAATGGCGCGATGGGGGACGACTGGCTGCGGATGCCGTTCCACGTCCACCGCGACGAGTATCTGGGCGCGGAGCGCCTCCTCTACGGCGACGTCGGGGAGGCGAAGGTGGTGGCCCGCTTCGCGGCGAACGCCGACGTCGACTACACGGTTGGCGTCGTCTCCGACTTCGCCGTCCGCCGCGCCGACCTGAAGCGGTTCGATCCCGAAACGGGGTTCCGCCTGGACAAGGCCAGGAGGTAACCATGGCGGCGGGAGCCCACGCCGAAACGATCGCCCTCCCCGAGAAGCCGCGCCGCTACTGGTTCGATCAGGAGCG
>JADYYO010000374.1 GCA_020853615.1 Thermomicrobiales bacterium | reverse complement strand
GACGACTCCTCGACGACGCGCACGATCACGCGCTCGAAGTGATTCCCCTCCCAACCGCGCCAGTAGTTCTCGTTCCGCTCCAGGATCACCTCGGTCCCCGGCTCGAACGAGACGAGCTTCCAGGCGCCGGTGCTGGTGCCGTCGGCATTGAGCTGCAGCCAGGTGTTGCCGAAGTCGCCATCCTCCTCGTGCTCGAGGGCGACTTTGGCATTGACGATCTGCGGGCCGTACCCCGACGCCAGCGCGGTCGGGAAGAGGGGTTGCGGCGCGCCGCAATCGAAGACGATGGTCGCCTCGTCGGGCGTGGTGATCTGGGCCGGGTCGGAGACGAAGCGGGAGACGATGGCGACCGCGCCCCGGTTCATCGCCAGCAGCCGCTCGAAAGAGGCTTTCACGGCCGCGCTGTCGCAGACCGAGCCGTCCTGGAAGGTGAGTCCGGGGCGGATCTTGAAGGTCCAGACGCTCAGGTCGTCGTTCGCCTCCCAACTCTCGGCGACGAGTCCCTCCAGGTCGTCGGTCGACGAACCCTTGAGGCCGACCAGCCCCTCGTAGATCGAGCGCACGACGATTGTGGAACGGTAGTCGTACTGCGACTGCGGATCGAGGTCGGACGGGGAGCCGTCGAGGCCGACGATCAGCGTCGAGCGGTTCCCCTCCTGACGCGCAATCGCCGCGCTCGCTATCGGCGAGTCGAGTACTCCGGCCAGCGGGGCGGCGATGCCGGCGGCAGCCACGCCTTTCAGCATCGCGCGGCGTGACAGGGCGGGGCGAGCGGCGGCACGGCGGATCGTGGTAGCAGACATCCTGACCTCCCTGTGATGCGATCGGCAACCCGATGCTCCGATGCGGTTGTGCGGCTCTCCCATCTTATCAAGCCTCGGGCGCGCTCTGCCGCCCCGACCTCCCCGAATGGCTAGCGCCTCCCCTCGCCACCCTGGGAGCGGTCGCCACCGCCGGCATCGCTCACACTTCCGTTATGTCCAATACGTATCCAGGAGACGTGGCCATGACGGCCGTCGATATCACCGAGATTCTTCCCGATTCCCCCGAGATATCCGGGGAACCCACCGGCAACGCGCGCCAGGAATCACCCGTGGCCCAGGAGGCCGCCGAGGCCTTCCTCGACGCCTATTCGATGGCGGTGACGGCGGTCGCTGAGCGAATCAGCCCCTCGGTCGTGAACATCGCGCTGGAGAAGGATGTCGCTATCGAGGGGCGAGGCGGCCGACGTATCTCGACCGTCCCGGGCGGCGGCTCCGGCGTCGTCATCACGCCGGACGGCTACATCCTCTCCAACAGCCACGTCGTGCATGGCGCGAAGCGGCTGGAGGTGACGCTCGCGGACGGGCAGAGCCTCCCGGCGCGCATCGTCGGCGACGACCCGGCGACCGACCTCGCGGTGATCCAGACGACGGTCGGCGGTCTGCCTGCGGCGGAGCTGGGCGACTCCGACCCCCTGAAGCCGGGGCAGCTCGTCATCGCCATCGGCAACCCGTTCGGCTTCCAGGCGACGGTGACGGCGGGAGTCGTCTCCGCCCTGGGGCGATCGCTGCGCTCAGCAAGCGGTCGCTTGATCGAAAACGTGATCCAGACCGACGCCGCGCTCAACCCCGGCAACTCCGGCGGCCCGCTCGTCGACTCGCGCGGGCGCGTGGTCGGCATCAACACGGCGATCATCCAGGGTGCGCAGGGGATCTGCTTCGCGGTGCCGGTCAACACGGCGCGCTGGGTGGCCGGGCTGCTGATCAACGAGGGGAGCGTCCGCCGCGCCTATCTCGGCGTCAGCGCCGAGAGCCGGCCGATCCACGTCCGCGTCGCCCGCGAGCACGGCCTGCCGTCGGCGATGGCGGTCGGCGTCGTCACGGTCGCCGCGGGGAGCCCGGCCGAGGCCGCGGGGATCCAGCCCCGCGACATCATCACGCACCTCGACGAGACGCCCCTCAGCGGCGTCGACGACCTGCAGCGCTACCTCGGCCGCGCCGGGATCGGCGAGACGGTCAGCGTCCGCCTCCTGCGCCGCTACACCCCGCTCGAAACGCGCGTGACACTCGAGGGGGATGGGTGATGGGTGTTGGCTGTTGGCCGTTGGCTCACCAATTCCGACTTCCGACCTCCGACTCTCTTCTCGACTTCTCGACTGCTCGACTCGCCGGCTTGCCGTCTTGCCGTCTTGCCGGCTCAAGACGCTACGTCCCCAGCAATGACCGTACGCGTTCCAGCGGCAGGGCGTGGATGACGCGGCCGTGGATGCCGGTAGTCGTCGTCGCCATGCAGAGGGCGTTGAGGATCGCCTCCTCGGTCGCCTCGGCGCACGCTTCGAAGAGGGGCGTCATGGCGTCGTTGGCGATCATGCGGCAGGAGGCGATCTCCCGCGACGACACTTCAGCGCCGGGGAGGCCCCGGTTGCCGGTGGCGAAGGCGAGGAAGATGTCGCCGGAGGAGTTGGCGCCGATGCCGCCGACGCGGGCGAGGCCGATTGTGGCGCGCTGGGCCAGACGCTCGCACTGGTGCGGCAGGAGGGGCGCGTCGGTGGCGACGATGATGATGATGGAGCCGTCGCCAGCGTCCCGCCCAGTCGCGTCGCGCCGCGCCTCGCGGAAGCCGGGCACCTCCGAGCAGGGAATCAACTCGCCGATCGGCAGGCCGTCGATGCGCAGGAGATGGCGTTCGCCGTAGTTCGCCTGCACGAGGACGCCGACGGTCCAGCCCCCCTCCTCGTCCGGCAGCCGGCGAGACGCCGTGCCGATCCCGCCCTTGAACTCGTGGCAGATCATCCCGGTGCCGCCGCCGACGCACCCCTCGGCGACGGGGCCGCCCGCCGCGCTCTCGATCGCGGCCCAGACGTGCTCCCGCGTGACGTGCATGCCATTGATGTCGTTCAGCCAGCCGTCGTACGTCTCGCCAACGACCGGCAGGCTCCAGAAGAGCTCTGGCCGGCGCGTCGACTTCGCCTCGTAGGCGATGAGCGCGTCGCGAACGAGGCCGACGCTGTGCGTGTTGGTGATGGCGATCGGCGAGGTGAGCATCCCCGATTCCTTCACCCAGAGGAGCCCGGTCATCTCGCCGTTGCCATTGAGCATGTGGGAGCCGGCGAAGAGCGGCTCGAGCCCGATGTCCCCCTCGTGCGGCATGATGACCGTCACGCCGGTGCGGACCGGCCCCTCGCCGACGACTAGCGGACCCTCGCCGGCGACGATCGTGGAGTGGCCGACGCGGACGCCGGCCACGTCGGTGATGGCGTTGTAGCGCCCCGTCGGCAGCCTCCCGATGGTGACACCCAGATCGCGCAGGCGTCGTCGCGGCATCAGGTCATCACTCCGTCGCATTCCGCACTCCTTCGATCAGGCGCCTTGGCGCCGATGGCAGCTCCGGCGTGACCAGCGCCAGGAGAATCATCCCCACCCCGACGAGCGGGAGCAAGGTCAGCGTCGTGCTGAAGGAGCCGGTCGCGTCGCGCACGACGCCGGCGACCAGCGGGCCGAGCGCCGAGCCGGCATAGCCGACGGCGAAGGCCATCCCGGCCGCCGAGCCGGTCCGGCCGCGCGGGGCGATGTCGGCCGGGAGGACGAGCGACATGCCGAAGAGCGCGGCCACGCCCGAGCCGGCGAGGGCCGGCCAGAGCCAGCGCCAGG
>JADYYO010000373.1 GCA_020853615.1 Thermomicrobiales bacterium | reverse complement strand
TGCAGGTACGGAGTTCCCGTCCAGGATGACAACATTGCTCGACTCCCGTGACACCTTCGCCCTCGGCGTCTGCTTCTACCCGGAGCAGTGGCCGCGGGAGCGGTTGGCGCCATATGCGCGGCAGATGTGCGAGCTGGGCATCCGCTACGTCCGCATCGCGGAGTTCGCCTGGAGCCGGATTGAGCCGCGGCGAGGCGAGTTCAACTGGGCGTGGCTCGACGAGGCGATCGCGGTCCTGGCGGGGGAGGGGCTGCGCGTCGTGCTCTGCACGCCGACGGCGACGCCGCCCGCCTGGCTGGTGCGCGCGCACCCCGAGATCCTGCCGGTCGACCGCGCGGGGCGGACGCTCGGCTTCGGCTCGCGCCGCCACTACGAGCCGGCCTCGCCGGTCTATCGAGCCGAGTCGCGGCGGATCACGACGGCGCTTGCCGAGCGCTACGGCGAGCACCCGGCGGTCGTCGGCTGGCAGACCGACAACGAGTTCGGCGACCACGAGACGGGCCGCTCCTGGGGGGAGGTGAGCCTGCGCGGCTTCCGCGACTGGCTGCGCGCCCGCTACGGCGATCTCGACGCCCTCAACCACGCCTGGGGGACCGTCTTCTGGAGCCAGGAGTATGGCGACTGGGAGGAGATCGGCCTGCCTCACCTGCTGCCGGCCGATCCGAACCCCTCGCATCTGCTCGATTTCTATCGCTTTCGCTCCGAGGCGATCGCCGCCTTTCAGGAGGAGCAGGTCGCCATCCTGCGCCGCCTCTCGCCCGGCCGCTGGGTGACGCACAACTTCATGCGCTTCGAGGATCAGTTCGACCACTACCGGGTCGCCGCGCCGCTCGATTTCGCCTCGTGGGATTCGTACCCGACCGGCGGCGTCGAGTTCTCGCCCCTTACTCCGAATGAGAAGATGCGCTGGGCGCGCACCGGGCAGCCCGATCTGATCAGCTTCAGCCACGACCTCTATCGCGGCATCCTCGGCGAGAACCGCGGCCTCTGGGTGATGGAGCAGCAGGCGGGGCAAATCAACTGGGCCCCCTACAACCCGCTGCCGGCGCGGGGGGCGGTGGCGCTCTGGACGGCGCAGGGCTACGCCCATGGCTGCGATGTGATCAGCTACTTCCGCTGGCGGGCGGCGACGGTGGCGCAGGAGCTGATGCACTCCGGCATCCTCCGCCACGACGAATCGCTCGACCGGGGCGGGGAGGAGATCGCCGCGCTGGAGCTCGGTGGCCGGCCGAACGCGCCCGTCTCCACCCGGGTGGTGCTCCTGCACGACTACGAGAGCCTCTGGCTCTACGACGCGCAGCCGCACAACGCCGACGCCAGCTACTGGCGGCAGATGATGCTCTTCTACACCGTGCTGCGCGAGCTGGGGGTCGACGTCGATGTCCGTCACCCCGACCAGGAGCTGGCCAGCTACGACCTGGTCGTGGCGCCGGCGATCGAGCTGATGGGCGCGGGGAGGGCGCGGCGTCTGGCGAGAGTGGCGCGGGAGGCGCTCTTCCTCGCCGGCCCGCGCACAGCGCACCGGACGGCGACCGGCCGCGTGCACGAGGATGGTCAGCCAGGGCCGCTGACCGATCTCCTCGGCGGCAAGCTGCGCAACTTCGACTCGATGCGGCCCGGAATGCGCTGCCATGCCGGCGGCCACACGGTCGAGATCTGGGCCGAGAGCTACACCCCGCACGGCGCGGAGGTCCTCGTCACTTACGATGACGGGCCGATGGTCGGGGAGGCGGCGGTGACGCGCCACGGCAACGCGCTGGCGCTCGGCGCCTGGAGCCCCACGCTGATCCGGGAGGTGATCGCCGCGCTCCTCGCCGAGCGGAGCATCTCACACCCCCTGCTGTCGGAAGGGGTGCGGGTGGCGCGCCGGGGCGACTCGGCGGTCTGGATGAATTTCAACGAGACGCCGGCGGCGCTGCCGGATGGGTCATTGCTGGGGCCGGTGTCGTTCGAGGTGCGGGGCGGTTCGCTCATGGACCGAACGCGCTGACATCGTCGCGGGAGGCTACAGCGCCGGACAAAGGGAGTGTCGTCCTGAGCGGAGCGAAGGATCTCGGCTCATCGGAAGCACTATTCGCCGAGGTGAGATGCTTCCTGCGTCAGCATGACACGGTGCAGGGAACGCCGCTGAAAAGACCTCCCGCTGGCCCCATCTGGAAGTCCCATGGAGTGGGGCTGAAATGACGCTGGCGGCGACTCAGTCAAACTCCCCCGGCTCGCAGGCGAGCCCGTTGTGATTGCGATCGAGGCCATCGGCGTTGTTGTAGACGCTACCACCATCACGCTCGAAATAGGCCTGGGCGTCACCCTGTGTCGCGAAGTCCCAGCAGTCGTAGTCGATGCCATCGAGGCCGCCAAAATCGGTGCGGACAATCGGCTGCCCGCTGCTCGAGGGCGCGATGGCGCCGACGCCGAACCAGACTTCACAGGCGCGGCCGTCGTAATTGGGATCAATGATCGGCGCGGCGCCTGGGTTCGACGCAAGGTAATTCTGCGCTTCCTCATATGTGGCAAACGCACTGCAATCCGCGGCGTACTGCGCCTCGACCATTGGCGCCAGCGCAAAAAGCAGCGACGCTACCGCGACGCCCGCCACCACAGACGCACGAGCACACATGTCTTGACAGTCCTCCACCCAGTCCAATGCCAACCACCACACGGCAGAGATCCGATTCTCCATACATTCCGCTCACCGGCAACCCGGTCGACCTGGCAATGATCGCGCCCTTACACGAGCTCCCAGGTGACTTCAATAGATGCAACGATCCGCTCGGTTCCGGCCTCGATCGGAGTGGCAGCCGGAGCATCGAGGGAAAACCGAACCGATCGTTCGGCAAGCCGCACGCCACTCGATGCTCCGCTCTCGGCAATCGTGAGGATGGTTCCGAGGGTCGAGCCAGCAGCGGCCGCCAGCACCTCCGCGCGCCGGCGCGCTGTTGCCATGGCCCGCCGGCGCGCTTCGTCCTCGGCCTCCTCGGGGTGCTGCAGGAAGAAGATCGGACCGTCGACCTGATTCGCGCCCGAGGCGGTCATCGCGTCGAGCAGATCGGGCAGGCGCTCCAGGTCGCGGACCGCGACGGTGATCCTGTTGCTGACCTCGTAGGTGATGCTCGACACCGGTCGCCCCTTGCCATCGACCTCCTGCCGCGGATAGACGGCATACCGGCCCGTCTGGATGTCTCGCCTGGCGACTCCCGATTCCCTGGCTGCCGCAATGATCGCCGTCGCCTTGGCGGCGGCCTCGTCTCGCGCCTTCTTGAGATTCGCCTTGCTGACGAAGACGCCGCCGACGAGCGTCGCTGCATCCGGGGCCACTTCGACGATGCCTTCACCCCGGACCCGAACCGTCCGTCGTTCGTGGCGCTCCAAGACATCGGCCCGCTCACCCATCCCGTCGCCCTCCAGGATTTGACGAGCGGCGCTGGCTTTCGTGTCAGCGCCGCTCATCCTCGTCGCATGTTCGTTTGTGTACGGAAATCGGGTTAGCGCAGCTCGTAGGTGACCGAGACGTCGACCGAGACGGTCGTCGAGCCGGGCTCGACCGGGGTCGCGGCGGCCTCCATCGCCATGCCGGCCCCGCCGCGCGCCATCGGGTAGGGGCCGGGGATCATCGGCGCGGCGCCCTCGGAGATGGCCACCACCGGGCCGAGGGTCATTCCCGCCGCGCTCGCCAGCTCCTCCGCCTTCGTCCGCGCGTCCTTGACCGCTTCGGCCCGCGCCTTGCTGGCGGCGGCCGTCTGGTCTTCGACATAGAAGGTCACGCCATAGATGTTGTTGGCGCCGGCGGTGACCGCCGCGTCGAGGACATCGCTCAGCTTGCTGGTGTCACGCACCGTCACCTGGAGTTGGTTGACGATCTCGAAGCCGGTGATCTTGGTCGGATCGGCGTTCTCGGAGTAGTCGCGCAGGATATTGACGCTGAAGAAGTCGGTCTGGATATCCTCGGCGGCGATGCCCGTCGCCTTCAGCGCGTCGATGACGGCCGTCGCCTGGTTGGCCGCGGTCTCCTGCGCCTCGCCGAGGGTCGGCTTGATGATGTCGACGCCAACGTTGACCGAGGCGGTATCCGGGGCAACGTTGACCTGGCCATGGCCGCTGACGCTCACGGTCGCCAGCCCTGCCGCGTTTGTCGCCGCGGGCGTGGCGAGATCCTGTGCCGAGGCGATCGTGGCGGTGGCCGGGCCAGCGAGGAGGCCGATCACCGCCAACGAGATGCCTGCCGTCCGCAGGGCGCGCGCCGCCCGGTTGCGATCCTGGAGCATGTTCACCTCTCCTCTCATCGATGTCGCGCCCCGGCCACACGGTCGTGACCGGCCGTTCGTCGCTGCCGCCCCGCGCTCACCGGAGCCGGCGGATCCAGCGCAAGC
>JADYYO010000372.1 GCA_020853615.1 Thermomicrobiales bacterium | reverse complement strand
TTGCGTCAGGACGAGCGGGAGCACGTCGACCGGGCGCTGGCGAACGCGCGCCGGGGAGGCAACCACCGCACGGCGCTTCGAGAAGGAGCGTAAACGTGAAACGAGGCTGCTCGTCTCACGCGCCGGCAGAGGCGTTTAGTCTCCAGTGGTGGAGCGGCGCATCAGCGCGCCGGCAAGGAGCGCGCCGAAGCCGACGAACTGCAGGAAAAAGCGCGCGGCGTGCGTGTATTCCCACTGATTGCGCGTCTGCTTCCAGTCGGGCGGGATCGTCTCGGCCGTCCACTTCGCAAAGCGAGCGTTCATCGGCGCGACAAGCGCGAGCCAAGATGCCAGGGCAGCAGCAAGGAAGGCGAAGCCGACGCGGCTGACCGTGTATGCGGGGGTCTTCCGTGCCAACACCGCCATGACCGCCGCAGCGAGAACCGAACCGGGTTCGAGGATGGCACCCACGGGCCCGAATCCGCGGTAAATCCCCTGCGTCTGCAGATAGGCTGGTCCATCGAGCCGCATTTTCCCGGGAAGCTCCAGGACGTGGGCGAAGGCCCCGCCCATATTCAGTCCCGTCATCAGCAGTGCCAGAAACGTGATTGTTCGGCGAACCATCCTCACCCCCTTGCGAACCAGCGTCACTCGGCCCGGTATGCCGCCCCGTGGCGGCACGCACGGAGCGTGCCGTGATTCGCCCGGTATGTGGCCGCCGCGTTTGGCGAGGAGGGACAATGGAGCCGGGCATGCTAAATGGCATGCCCGGCCAACGAGGCCTTCCTACGGCTTCTCCGGCGTCGCCCAGTCGTGGGTCTGCACGCTCCGCTCGACGGCGTCGAGCACCGCCTGCACGGCAAAGCCCTCTTCGAAGGTCGGGCCCGCGTTCCCGCCGGTGCGAATCCCTTCGAGCAGGTCGTTGATGGCGTGCGTGAAGGTGTGCTCGTAGCCGATCGGGTGGCCGGCGGGCCACCAGTGCGCGGCGTAGGGGTGGCCGCTATCGGTCACGTTGATGGTGCGAAACCCCTGCAGGCCCGCCGGGTCGTCGACGAAGTAGACCTCCAGCTCGTTCATCCGCTCGAGGTTGAAGGAGATGGAGCCCTTCGAGCCGTTGATCTCGAAGCTGTTGTAGTTTCGCCGCCCCGGCGCCAGCCGGGTCGCCTCGAAGGTGCCGCTCGCCCCGCTGGCGAAGTTGGCAAGGAAGGTGGTCGAGTCGTCGACGGTGACATCGCCCATCTCCGTTCCCGACTCGGCGGTCAGCCCCGCGCCGCCGCCCGACTCCGTCGCCACCGGCCGCCGCTTGATATACGTCGACATGGTGCCAACGACCTCGGTGATCGGCCCGACCAGATAGAGGCCGAGGTCGGTGATGTGGGCGGCGATGTCGCCGAGGGCGCCGGAGCCCGCCTTCTCCTTCTGCAGCCGCCAGACAAGGGGGAAGTTCGGGTCGTTGATCCAGTCCTGCAGGTAGACGGCGCGCCAGTGGCGAATCTCCCCGATCGCACCGTCGTCGATCAGCTTCTTCGCGAACTGGACGGCGGGGACGCGGCGATAGTTGTAGTTGACGACCGCGACCGTGCCCGCTTTTCTCGCCGCCTCGAGCATCTCCCGGGCCTCGGCGAGGGTGTTGGCAAGCGGCTTTTCGCAGATGACATGCTTGCCGGCGCCGAGCGCGGCGAGGACGACATCCTTGTGCGTGTCGCCGGGCGTGGCGACATCGACGAGCTGGATGTCGGGCCGCGCGACGAGGTGCCGATAATCCGTTTCGTACCCCTCCCAGCCGAGCGTGCGCGCCGCCTCCTTCACCCCCGCTTCGTCGCGACCGCAGATGGCGACCATGCGCGGCTCCGGATCGACATCGAAGAAGTGCGAAACCTGCCGGTAGGCATTTGAGTGCGCCCGGCCCATGAACTTGTACCCAACGAGACCTACGCCGATCTGGGACACGGATGTGCTCCTTTCAGTCGCGGAGTCGAGAAGTCGAGGAGTCGAGGAGTCGAGAAGAAGCTTCGGCTGTTCACTGCCGGGTTCGTTCGAGACTCATGATGAAGCCTCGCAGAATCCTGCCGACCTCCGCGGTGTCGGTCAAGAGTGCGTTTCGCTCCACTGGTTCGAGAAGCCCGATCTCTGCCGCCAGATCGAGTAGCGTTTCCACTTCGCATAACGAGCCGTGAGCTATCGACAAGTGGTGGCGCATTTCGGCTTTGCCGCGGCGGCCTTGCCCTTCGGCCACGTTGCTCGGCACGGAAACCGCAGCTCGGCGAATCTGATTGGTCAACCCGAACCGCTCGTCTACAGGCCACTTCGCCGTGGCCCTGTAGATGGCGCTCGCCAGCCGCATCCCCTTTTTCCAGGCCTCCAGACTCCGATAGGACTCGGCTCGTTGTGGCCTCCCCATGTCATCTCCAGCGCGGTCAGCCGCCATACGCTCCGTCGTAACTCCTCGACTTCTCGACTTCTCGACTCCTCGACTCCGTCCTATACCCACCACGCCTCGGCGGGGGATTCGCGGATGACGACCTCCTTGAGGAAGTTGACGGCCTTGGTGAAGCCTTCGTTGACGCTCATCAGGGAGTCTTCGTGCTCGATCGAGATCGCACCGTCGTAGCCGGCCAGGCGCAGCTCGCTGATCAGCGAGCGCCAGAACTCGAGGCCGTGGCCGTAGCCGACGGTGCGGAAGATCCAGGAGCGGTGGATCTCGTCGGTGTAGGGCTTGGTGTCGAGCACGCCGTTGATGGCGATGTTCTGCTGGTCGAGCCAGGTGTCCTTGGCGTGGACGTGGAAGATGGCGTCCCCGAGGCCGCGCACGCAGACGAGCGGGTCCATCCCCTGCCAGAAGAGGTGCGAGGGGTCGAAGTTGACGCCGAGCGTCTCGCCGCCGATCTCCCGCAGCCGCTCGAACGACTCGGTGTGATAGGCGAGGAAGCCGGGGTGGAGCTCGATGGCGACGCGGATGCCGTGATCCTTCGCGTACTTCGCCGCGTCGGTCCAGTAGGGGGTCGCCCGCTCCCGCCATTGCCAGTCGAGCGTCTCCAGGAAGTCGGGCGGCCAGGGGCAGGTCACCCAGTTCGGCTCCTGCGCCTCCGGACTGCCGCCCGGGCAGCCGGAGAAGGTGATGACGTTCGGCACCTCCAGCATCTGCGCAAGCTGGACGGCGTTCCGGTAGTCGCGATCGTGCGCCTCGGCGATCGCCTGCTTCGGGTGGAGGGGGTTGCCGTGGCAGGAGAGGGCGCTGATCTCCATGTCGCGCGAGCGCACGGCATCGAGAAAGCGCTTGCGCGCCGCCTCGTCCTGCAGCAGCCGGGCGGCGTCGGCGTGGGCGGTGCCGGGATAGCCGCCGACGCCGATCTCGACCGCGTCGCAGCCCGCCGCCTTGACGTAGTCGAGCGCCTCCTCGAATGGGCGCTGGCTGAACAGCACCAGAAAGACTCCGATCTTCATCGCTGCTCCTCTCCCTTGAGACATCGTCCGGCCACGCCGGACCACGACCTTCCGGACGCGTCGCGGGCAATGAGTGGCGCGGCAGCGGTGCAGGCGCCGCCCAGGCCCGTGTTGTCGCGATACCGCCGATCATACCGGAGGTGGCCAGAGAGATTCCGGTAATGCGGCGCAACGCCGCCGAGTGCGAGGCGCGTGACCGGCGCTCGGCTCAGGCGTCGCCGGGCGGTGCGGTCTCCTCATTAGGCATCGAGACAAGCTTCGGGCCGGGTGGCGGGGCGAACTCTTCGGCGATCGCCCAGACGATCACCGTCAGGGGCACGGCGAGGAGCGCGCCGAGGATGCCGAGTAGTTCGACGCCAGCGAGGAGCGCGAGCAAAATCGCCACCGGCGGCAGCCCGAGCGCCCGGCCATAGAGGACCGGCGCGAGGACGTGCGATTCGATGTTGACCAGCACGATGTAGAGGATCACCACGGCGACGATCTGCGGGAGACCGACGGTGGCGGCGCTGAAGACGGCCAGGACGACGGTGATCGCCCCGCCGACGTAGGGGATGATCTCCAGGATACCGGCGACCACCCCAAGCGACCAGGCGTACGGCACACCGAGGAGGCGCAGTCCCAGCCCCATCAGGCTGCCGAAGATGACCGCGATCATGATCTGCCCTCGCGCCCAGGCGCCGATCCGCTCGTGGATGTTCCGGCCGATCCGGAGCACGCGGGCGCGATGGCGCGCGGGGACATAGCGCTCGGCCTGGTCGAGGACGACGCCCGGCTCGGCGGCGAGGAAGAAGGCGACGACGAGGGTCACGAAGATGTAGAAGGCGGTTCGGCCGATCTGGAACCCGACCACGGTGATATCCCGCGAGATGGTGGAGAGGTGCGCTTGTACCGCCTCCCCCACCGCATTGAGCGAGAGTCGGACCGATTCGCCGAAGGGGAGGCGCTGCGCGATCCGCTCCAGGCGCGCGGTGTAGTCAGGAAGCTGCGCCAGGAGCACGCGCGCATCCCCGGCGACGATCGGCGCCAGCGCGCCAATGGCCGCGCCTAGCAGCGCCAGAATGATCAGGTAGATCAGCAGGATGCCGAGGCTTCTGGGCAGGCCGCGCGCCTGCATCGCGGTGACGGGCTTGTCGACCGCGGTCGCCAGCACGACCGCGGAGAGGGCGATCAGCCAGAAGTTGGGCAGGCGAAAGAGGAGGTAGGTCGCCGTCACCAGCGCCACCACGGCCAAAATGGTGCTGGTGCTGAACTGGACCGTGATCGTCCCCCGCGGCCTCCCCGGCCGCGCGGATGCGCCGTCGATCTCCCCGGGATCCGCCATCCGCGCCCCTCCTCCACGGGCCACTCCGCTTCACGGTAGCAGAGGGCCGGCCAGCATGACAGCGTGACCACGACACGTAGTGCGGACAACGGCGGTGTCCACGGCTGGGCGCTTACGCTTTCATGGGGATCGGTGGAAGCGGCCAGGGCTTTTCCGCTGCAGTAACGAGGGCCTGGCGCGACGATCGTCGCGCCAGGCCCTCGACTCAGTCCCTTACGATTCCGCTTTCCAGACCCATGCCCCGCCGAGCATCGTCGCGGTTGGCGTGACCTGGTCGAGCTCGTCCGGGTCGATGGCCAGGGGGTCGCGGTCGAGGACAACCAGGTCGGCCAGCTTGCCCGGGGAGATCGAGCCCTGCCGGTCCTCGCGGCCAGAGGCGAAGGCGCCGCCCATCGTGTAGGAGTGGAGCGCCTCCGCCGGCGTCAGCGCCTCGGCCGCCTTGCCGAGATCGCGGCCGGTCACGGTGCGGCGGTTGACCGCCGCGTGCATCCCGACCCAGGGGTTGAAGTCAGTGATGTAGGAGTCGGACGACCCGGCCAGCGGCACGCCCGCCTCGAGGTAGGTCCGCATCGGCATGGCGCGGCTGGCCCGCTCCGGCCCGACGCTGTTGACGAACCCCTCGCCGAGGTTGGTGAGGAAGGGGGACGAGACGACGGCCGGGATCTGCGCCTCGGCCATCCGGGCGAGGGCGGTTTCGGTCGGGAAGTAGGCGTGGTGGACACGGTGGCGCAGCCACGGCTTCGGGTTCTCGCGCTGAGCGTCGGCGAAGGCGCTCACCACCCACTCCTGCGCCTCGTCGCCACAGGTGTGGATGTCCATCGGCCAGCCGAGATCGTGGACGTAGCGGATCAGCTTGGCGAGGCGCATCGGCTCGACGACCCAGGTGCCGCGATGATCCGGCTGATCGAGATACGGCTCGAACATGCGGGCGGTGCGGTCGCTCATGCCGCCGTCGATCATCAGCTTGATCCCCTCCAGGCGCAGGAGATCGTCGCCGAAGCTGCCGCCGATACCGAGGTTGGCGAAGCGCTCCTCCAGCCCCTCCTCCGTCTCCGGCGCGCCGAAGCCCCAGGCGGCCATCAGCATGTCGGTGCGGACCGTCAGCTTCCCCTCCCGCTTCGCGCGGTGGAAGGCGCGAATCTCCTCGGGGTAGAGACCCGGCTCGGCGACTCCGGTGAGGCCGACCGCGTTGTAGGCGCGGCACGCCTCGGCGACCGCCGCCACGCGCGCCTCCTCGCTCGGGGCCGGGATGTGGTTGGTGATCATCTCCTTGGCGCGGTCGCGGAAGAGGCCGGTCGGCCCGCCCTGCTCGTCCCGCTCGAAGGAGCCGCTGTAGAGGACATCGGCGGCGGGATCGGGAGTTTCGCGGTCGATGCCGGCCGCGCGCAGCGCCGCCGTGTTGCAGACGAGCTTGTTCCAGACGCGGTGAATGACGACCGGGTTGTCGGGCGAGACGGCATCGAGGTCGTGGCGATTCGGGTGCCGCTTCTCGGCCAGCAGGCTCTCGTCCCAACCACGGCCGACGATCCACTCCCCCTTCGGCGTCTCGGCGACGCGAGCGGCGACGCGCTCCACGATCTCCGGAATCGTGCGCGTGTCGTAGAGCCGCACCTCGCGCAGCATCTGCCCCGTGGTTTGCAGGTGGTTGTGCGCGTCGATCAACCCCGGCACGACCGCGGCGCCCTGCAAATCCTCGATCTGCGTCGCCTCGCCAGCCAGGGCACGGATCTCGTCGTCGCTGCCGACGGCGACGAAGCGGCCATCGCGAATCGCAACCGCCGTCGCCGATGGGGTGCGGTCATCGATCGTGTGGATGCGGCCATTGACCAGAATCAGCTCGGGGGCAAGCGCATCGGGCACGCCGGGCATCGCGGTTCATCCTCCTGACGCCGGCAGGCCTACCGGCGGATCATGTTGTACGAGTGGCTGATGGCAGACGTTAATCACGCGGGAAGGATCCTGGCTCGCGGGCGTTTCCGTCCGCAGTCAGGATCCTTCGCTGTGCGCAATCAGCGGCTATTGTAAGCGCCAACGAGGATGATACGACGCCCGCTGCACGCTAGTCCTGCAGGTGAGCCTGCAGGAACCAGAGGTCCTTGTCGACCTCGCGCGAGATCTGGGTGAAGAGGTCGGCGGTGTCCATGTCGCCCGCCTTGTCCGCCTTGTCGATCCCGTCGCGCAGGGAGTTGGCGTAGGTGGTGTAGCGCTCGACCAGCGCCTGAACGTAGTCCAGCCCGGCGTCGATGCCGGTCGGGATCTCCTGCAACTGGCTGTCCGCCGCCGCCATGCGGACTGTGCCGGTGGCGTAGCCGCCGATAGCCGTCGCCCGCTCGGCGATCTCGTCCATCTCGCCGAACCGCTTTTCGGCCAGCGCATCGAAGAGGAGATGGAACTGGTAGAAGTGGTGCCCCTTCACATTCCAGTGCGCCTGCTTCGTCTGGGTGAAGAGATCGGTCGCATCGGCGAGCTGCTGGTTGAGCAGGTCGATCATCGCCCGCCGCGTCGAATCGGAGAGGTTGACGCCTGTCTGAAACGTGCGTTTCAGATCGCCCTGACCGTTCTTCTTGGCTTCCACCAGCCGCACATTCGAGGTATCGCTTGCCATGGTGACGGTTCCTTTCCGCTCTCCTGATTGCCAACGCGCATGTTCACGAGACGTCCAACACAGTCTCGATAGGGTACGCTCCCCTCGGTCCTGGTCCGTTCATGATCCGTGCCACGCGGCGAATCCCCGGGAAATGACGCGATGCACCGCTTCTACTGGCTGATCGACAACGCCCTCGCGGGCTGCTCGCGCCCGGGAGCGGCCGGGGACAGCCTCGACGAGGATCTGGCATCCCTGCGCGCCCGGGGGATCGGCGCGCTCCTCACCCTGACCGAGTCGCCGCTGCCCGATGATGCGCTCGTGTGCCACGGCATCCTCGGGCTCCACCTCCCGGTCGACGATTTTCAGGCGCCGACGCCCGATCAGATGCTCGAGGCGGTCGACTTCCTCGATCGCGCCCGCGCCGCGGGCGTGCCCGCCGCCGTCCATTGCCTGGCCGGGCAGGGGAGAACGGGGACGGTGCTCGCCGCCTACCTGATCCGGGGCGGGTTGCCCGCCGCGGCGGCGATCGCCGAGGTGCGCGCGGTCTGTCCCGGCGCGGTCGAGGCCGATCCGCAGCGCAGGGCGCTCACCGCCTGGGCGGCAGACCGTCCATGGCTCGTGTAGTGCCGCGACACGCGGATCGTGTCATGCTGAGGAACGAAGCATCTCGGCTCAAGGAGCACACGGCTCTGGGGAGCTGAGATCCTTCGCTTCGCTCAGGATGACACCGTCGCCGTGTCGCGGCGCTGGCCTTGAACCAGACGATGTCGACCAGGGAGGGAACGTGAAGATCACCGGGATCAGCGCGGTCGTGGTCAACGCGCGGATGCGCAACTGGGTCTTCGTCAAGGTCGAGACGGACGAGGGGATCACTGGCTGGGGCGAGGCGAGCCTCGAATGGAAGACGCGGGGCGTTGCCGGCTGCATCGACGACCTGGCGCCGCTGATCCTCGGCGAAGATCCGCGCCGCATCGAGCATCTCTACCAGGTGATGAACCGGCACGCCTTCTTCCGGGCGGGCGTGGTCGGCATGAGCGCCATCTCGGGGATCGAGCAGGCGTGCTGGGATATCTGGGGCAAGTCGCTCGGCGTGCCAGTCTATCAACTCCTCGGCGGCGCCGTGCGCGACGCGATCCGCATGTACGACCACCTCGGCGGCGGCGAGATGGAGGCGCTCTATCTGCAGGACCAGCCGGAGCGAATGGCCGAGCGGGCGCGGGAATCGGTCGCCGACGGCTACAGCGCCATCAAGGCGCTGGTCGTCCCCATCTCCGAGCCGCTCGACGGGATGGCGGCGCTGCGCCACGCCGACCGCTGCATGGCCGCGATCCGCAACGCGGTCGGGGACGATGTCGACATCATGGTCGACCTGCACGGCCGCACCACCCCGGCGATGGCCATTCAGTTCGGCGAGGTGCTCCGCCCCTACCGCCCCTGGTTCTTGGAGGAGCCGTGCCCGCCGGAGAATGTCGAGGGGACGGCCGAGGTGGCGCGGGCACTCCCTGGCATCCCGATCGCCACGGGCGAGCGTCTGGTGACCCGCTTCCAGTTCCGGCCCCTGCTGGAGCAAGGCGCTTGCGCGGTGATCCAGCCCGATCTCTGCCACTGCGGCGGGTTGTGGGAGGCGCGCAAGATCGCGGCGATGGCCGAGACCTACTACGTCTCCGTCGCGCCGCACAACCCGCTGGGACCGGTCGCCACGGCGGCGGCGATCCACTTCGGCATCGCCACGCCGAACTTCCTGATTCAGGAGGCGATTCGCTCGGATGTCCCCTGGCGGGATGAGGTGGTGCGCAACCCGGTCGAGGTCGTCAATGGCCGCGTCGGGCTGCCGGAGCGGCCGGGGCTGGGGATCGAGGTCGACGAGGCGGCGGCGACGAAGCACCCCTTCGCCCCGGAGATTCTGATGCAGTCTTACCACCGCGACGGCTCCGTCGCCGACTGGTAGCGGGGCCATCGCACCGCGCGGGCGGCGTATCATCCCCCCGGCTCGCACGCATTCGCTTCCGCGTGAAAGGTCTGCTGCCTCGTGATGCACCGATCGAACGCGCGCCTCGCGCGCATCCGCGCGGCGCTGCTCGCCCTGTCGCTTCTCATGGGCGCGGCGTTGGCGCATGGCGCAAGCGCGCATTCCCAGGCAACGCCTGTTCCCCTCGCCACTCCGGTTGCGAGCCACCCGACCCCCGGCGCGGCCGGCATCGGCGACCCCTACTTCCCGCTGCTCGGCAACGGCGGCTACGACGCGCTCCACTATGCGCTCGATCTCGACCTCGATGTCACCGCCGGCAGCATCAACGCCGCCACCGCGACGATCGACGCCAAGGCGACGCAGGGCCTTTCGGCGTTCAACTTCGATTTCCGCGGCCCCGAGATCGACGGCATCACGGTCGATGGGGAGCCGGCGACCTGGACGCGAGCCGGGGGCGAGCTGACGATCACGCCGGCCACGCCGATCCTGGACGGGGCTTCGTTCCAGACGATCGTCCGCTACCACGGCGCGCCCAAGATGAATGGCGACCGCTTCGAGCAGGGGTGGTGGGCGACCGGCGATTCGATCTTCACGGTCGGCGAGCCGGCCGGCTCTGACGTCTGGTACCCGGTCAACGGCCACCCGCTCGACAAGGCGACCTACACGATGACCTTCACCGTGCCGGCCGAGTACGAGGTCGTCGCCAACGGCGTGCGCGCGTCGGTGGCGTTCGCCGACGGCGTCGCCGGCCACCCCTCGACCCGCACCTTCGTCTGGGAGAACGCCGCGCCGACGGCGAGCTATCTGGTGACGTTCCACGCCGCCGAGCTCGACGTGTCGATGACCGACGGCCCCGGCGGCGTCACGATCGTCGAGGCGCTTCCCCCCGACCTCCCGGAGAAGGATATGCGCATCCTCGACCGGACGCCGGAGATCCTCACGACGTTCGAGACGCTCTTCGGGCCCTACCCCTTCGCCACGCTCGGCAACACCGTTTTCGAGGACACCGAGTTCAACGCCGCGCTCGAGACGCAGGGGCTGATCTCCTACGACCGCTCGGCGGTGCGCGAGGGGACCGTCGCCCACGAGATCGCCCATCAGTGGTTCGGCGACAGCGTCTCGCTGGAGCGGTGGCAGGACATCTGGTTGAACGAGGGGCTGGCGCGATACGCGGAGGTCCTCTGGGCCGAGTCAGCCCATGGCGAGGACGCGGCCCAGGCAGCGCTACGCCGGCAGATGAGCGCGCTAGCGACGGCCAGCCGCGGCCCCGAGGCGAAAGCCATGACCATTGGCGACCCGGGGCCGGACCATCTCTTCTCCGAGATCGTCTACGCGGGCGGCGCGCTCCTCCTCGACGATCTGCGCCACCGCATCGGGGATGACGCCTTCTTCCGGCTGCTGCGGGAGTGGGCCGCGCGCCACCAATACGGCAACGCCGCGACCACCGATTTCATCGCCCTCGCCGAAGAGGTCTCCGGCCAGAACCTCGACACCTTTTTCCACGACTGGCTCTACGAGCCGTGGACGCCGGAGCGGGTGGCAGACCGCTATTCCCTGACCGGGACGCCCGTCGACTGAACGGGGATTGACACGCCCCGTTAGGGGCCGCACCCTCCCGGTAGGAGGGGAGCGCATGCGCCGCGGGGAGCGACAGGAATCGCTGCGAAGGCGGGTTTCGGTCATCGGTCTGGGTCGATTTGGCAGCAGCGTGGCCCGGGTCTGCTCCGAACTCGGCTACGACGTGACCGCCGTCGATGTCGACGAGCAACGGATCGCCGAGGCGGCCGACTATGCCACGCTGGCCGCGCAGGCGAACGGCGCCGACGAGGCGGCGCTCCTGTCGCTGGGGGTCGACCGCTCCGATGTCGGGGTGGTCGGGCAGGGGCAGAATCTGAAGGCCAGCGTCAGCTCGACGCTGGTCCTGAAGCGCATTGGCGTTCCCTGGGTGATTGCCAAGGCCGAGACGACGCTGCACGGTGAGATCCTGGTCAAGGTTGGCGCGGATCGGATCGTCTACCCGGAGCGCGACGCCGGCGTCCAGGTCGCCCACTCACTCGACATCCGCCACGCGGTCGACTACATGAACCTGACATCGACCAGCGGGGTGGCGCGCCTGGCGGTCCCCGCGGGCGCTGCTGGCCAGACGGTGCACGAGGTCGAGGCGTCGCTGGAACGGGCGAGCATCATCCTGATCCAGCGGGGTAACGTCCTGCTGCCGCATCCGAGCGCGGACGAGCGGCTGCACAAGGGAGATTTCGTTCTTGTCGCCGGGCTTGACGAGGCGATCGACGCGTTCGCGGACGCTTAGCGGCTGGGGGCCCCAGCTCTTCCGCCCGCGCCGCGTCGGGCGGCCGATCCTGACGCCGCCGGCGCCGGGCCCTGGCCCCCGGGCCAACGCGCGGCGGCACTCGCAGCTCTTCGTGCTCGGGCTGCTGCTGACCGCGGCGATGGGCACGATCCTCCTCTCGCTCCCCTGGATGACGCGGTCAGGGCACGCGACTCCGCTCATCGACGCCCTCTTCACCGCCGTCTCCGCGGCGACGATCACCGGTCTCTCCGTCGTCGACACCCGCGACCACTGGAACTGGTGGGGGCAGGTCATCCTCCTCACCCTGGTTCAGATCGGCGGGCTCGGCTTCACGGTCGGGGCGAGCGTTCTCCTGCAGATGCTGCGCCGGGGTGCGGGCGCCTACACCCTGCGCGACGAGATGCTGCTCAAGGACGGATCGCCCGCGCTCTCGCTGCAGGAGGCGGTCTGGCTGACCGGGCGCATCATCCGGTTCACCATCATCATCGAGGCGATCGGTGCGCTCCTCTTCACGGCCTGGTTCCTGTTCGCCGCGCGGCTGCCCCTCCTCGACGCGCTCTGGAACGGCCTCTTTTACGCGATCACCGCCTTCTGCAACGCCGGCTTCGATCTCTCCGGCCCATTGCAATCATTGCAGCCGTTCGCGTCCAACATCTGGCTGAACCTCGTCTTCATCGCGCTCATGCAGCTCGGCGCACTCTCGTTCATGGTATGGGCCGACGTCGCCCAGGCGCGCTCCTGGCGCGCGCTCTCGCTCGATGCAAAGATCGTGCTCGCCTTGAACGCGCTCCTCCTTGCCGCCGGGATGCTCGTCTTCCTCGCCGCGGAATGGGCCGGGGCGCTCGCCGGCTTCGCCCCGGAGACGAAAGTGCTGGCGTCGCTCTTCCAGAGCGCCTCGGCACGGAGCGCCGGCTTTGCCACGATTCCCTGGAATCTGGCGCACCCGCTGACGCTCTTCTTCTGGCTGGGGCTGATGTTCATCGGCGGGGCCTCCGGCTCGACCTCCGGCGGCGTCCGACTCAGCACCGTCGGCGTCGTCCTCGCGGCGGTCGCCTCGACCCTGCGCGGCAACACGGAAACGCAGCTCTGGGGCCGGCGCATCGCCACCCCGCTCGTCAGCCGCGCCTTCACCGTGATCGTCATCTTCATGCTCGTCTACGGGATCGGCGTCAGCGTGCTCGCCGTCGCCGAGCACTATCTGAGCGGCCGCGAGACCGGGATGATCGCCCTCATGTTCGAGGCGATGAGCGCGCTGGCAACGGTCGGGGTCTCGACGGGCATCACCCCGGCCCTCTCGGCGCTCAGCAAGGTGGTCCTCTGCCTCCTCATGGTCGTCGGCCACCTCGGGCCGCTCATCACCGTCTATGCCTTGCAGCGGTGGCAGCATCCCCAGCGCTACCGCTTTCCGGAGGAGGCGGTGCGGATCGGGTAGCGCGCGGCCGGCAGGGGGGCGCCCGAGGCGTTCGTGCTACGATTCAGGGGCAGGCAGACCCGCCTGAATGGCGGGTTGCGACTCGATTCGGACCAGGCAGAGGGAACGGCGAGCAGGTGACACTCGAGACCTTTGGCGGAAACTGGATCATCATCGGGATCATGCTGGCGGCGGCGTTCGCCATGGGCATGGCGCTCCTGATTCTGAACTGGATCGTGGCCCCCTCGAAGCCGAGCTGGATCAAGGCGGCGCCCTACGAGAGCGGCATCCCGAACGTGACGCCGGTGCAGCCGAGCTACACCGCCCGCTTCTATGTGGTCGCCATGCTCTTCGTGATCTTCGACATCGAGGCGATCTTCCTCTTCCCGTGGGCCGTGCTCTTCGATGACCTCGGGCTCTTCGGCTTCGTCGAGATGCTCGTCTTCATCGCGCTGCTCTTTGTCGGCTATATCTACGCTTGGAGGAAAGGGGCCCTCGAATGGGTCTGATTCACGATCGGTACGACAAGAACGTCTTCATCACTTCGCTTGACTTCCTCTTCAACTGGGCGCGCCGCTCGTCGCTCTGGTGGCTGCAGTTCGGGCTCGCCTGCTGCGCGATCGAGATGATCGCCGCCTCGATGGCCCGCTTCGACCTGGCCGAGCGCTTCGGCATGCTCTACCGCGCCTCGCCGCGCCAGGCCGACATGATGTTCATCGCCGGCACCGTGACCAAGAAGATGGCGCCGGTGGTGCGCACCCTCTACGACCAGATGCCCGAGCCGAAGTGGGTCATCTCGATGGGCTCCTGCGCGAACGTCGGCGGGCCGTACGACACCTATGCCGTGGTGCAGGGGGTCGACCAGGTCATCCCGGTCGATGTCTACGTCCCCGGCTGCCCGCCGACGCCCGAGGCGCTCTACTACGGGGTTCTCGAGCTGCAAAACAAGGTGATCAAGTACGAGACGATGGCGCGCAAGCAGGGGATCGCCGCGGCCGAGGCCCAGCGGCGGGCCGAGCGCGAGGCGGCGATGGGCGCGCTCGACGCGGTACCGGCGACGCCGGGCATCTAGCGACAGAACGAGGTTCAGACGCGTGACACTCCGACCCACGGAACCCGAAGGCGTGCCGCCGAGTGAAGCGGCGCAGGAGCAGCGCGAGGCCCGCGAGATCGCCCACGAATCCCCCGATGCCTCGCTCGCTTCCGCGCCTGTCAGCAACGTTGCCGGCCTGACGGACGCCCTCCTCGAGGATGAGGCGACCTGGTCGCGCGAGCGCTGGTTCGTCGAGGATGTCGAGCTGCACCCGGCGCTGATCGCGCTGCGTAGCGCCTTCCCCGACGCGATCGTCGACGTGGTCCGTTTCCGCGACGAAACGACGATCCACGTCACCCGCCCGCAATGGCGGGAGATCTGCCTCTTTCTGAAGGAGCATCCGCGCGTCCAGTTGAACTTCCTGTCCGACCTCACGGCGGTCGACATGCTGCGATTGCGGGAGAGCCCGCGCTTCGACGTCGCGGCGATGCTCTATTCGCTGCCGAACCGCGCCCGGCTCCGCCTGAAGACCGGCCTCGACGACGGCGAATCCGTGCCTTCCCTCGTGCCGGTCTGGAACGGGGCAAACTGGCTGGAGCGCGAGTGCTACGACATGTTCGGCATCATCTTCGAAGGGCATCCGAACCTGCGCCGCATGCTGCTGCCAGACGATTGGGATGAGGGCCATCCCCTGCGAAAAGACTATCCATTGCGCGGCTGGCGCGAGTTCCCGGTCTTCAACACCGAGCGGACCGTCGGCCGCGTCCGCACCCGCTGGACGGGTCGAGGAGCTTCCTGACATGAGTGCCCCCACGACCGGCACGAATGGCGTTCCCGCCCCCTACGAAGCCGACGCGGTCTTCAGTCCGGAGGCGGCGTCGCTCGGCTCCCTGACGATCGAAGAGGATATGGCGCTGCAGACGGGCGAGCGGCTGATGACCCTGAACATGGGTCCGCAGCACCCTAGCACGCACGGCGTGCTGCGCGTCATCCTGAAGCTCGACGGCGAGCTGATCACCCACTGCGACCCGGTGATCGGCTACCTGCACCGGGGCACCGAGAAGCTGGGCGAGCACCATCGCTACGCGCAGCTGATCCCCTGGACCGACCGCACCGATTATGTCGCCGCCCCGATGAACAATCTCGGCTGCGTGCTCGCCTTCGAAAAGCTGTGCGGGCTCGAGTCGCCGGAGCGCGCGCAATACTGGCGCGTGATCATGTCGGAGTTGGCACGGATCGCGTCGCACCTCGTCTGGCTCGGCACGCACGCGCTCGACATCGGCGCGCTGTCGATGTCGCTCTACTGCTTCCGCGAGCGGGAGCTGATCCTCGACCTCTTCGAGACCTTCTGCGGTGCCCGCCTGACCACGAACATGATGGAGATCGGCGGCTTCTCGCGACCGATTCCGGAGAACCTGCCGGGGATGATCCGCGACTTCCTGGAGATCTTCCCGAAGCGGCAGCTCGAGTACGAGGACATCCTCTCGGCCAACCCGATCTGGATGGCGCGCACGAAGGGCGTCGGGGTCATCCCCGCCGACGTGGCGATCAACTACTCCCTGACCGGCGCCTGCCTGCGCGGATCCGGCGTCAACTTCGACATCCGCAAGGCGATGCCCTACCTCGTCTACGACCGCCTCGATTTCGAGGTGCCCCTCGGCCAGCACGGCGACACCTACGATCGCTACCTCGTGCGTATGGAGGAGATGCGGCAGGCGATCAAGATCATCGGTCAGGCGCTCGACCAGTGCGAGCGGATGGACACCCCGCTCATGGCCTACGAGTCAGAGTACGTCATTCCCCCGCACCTGGGCACGATGACGACCGCCGAGGACATGCAACGGCACTTCATCTGGGTCATCAAGGGGATCAGCCCGCCGATCGGCGAGGCGTATGTCGCGGTCGAGCACCCGAAGGGCGAGCTCGGCTACTACGTGGTGTCGGACGGCTCGGCC
>JADYYO010000371.1 GCA_020853615.1 Thermomicrobiales bacterium | reverse complement strand
GTTCGATCATTCGCGCCGCCGGGCGACGACGCGCGGCCTTGCGCCTCGCCTATCCCGTGCGCGGCAGGGGAGGGAAGAGCCGCTCGTAATGCTCGCGCAACTCCGCGAGCGCGCGCGCGACCGGCCGCAGCGGCACGACGTAGACCGGCAGCCCCTCCTCGATCTGCATCTCGAGCATACGATCCATGAAGACGTCGACCACCTCGTCGATATCCTCGATGTCGATGGTCGCCAGCAAATAGATCCCCGCCGGATCGTAGCCCGTGTGAACGTCGAACGTGGCTTCGGGATAGCGCCTCGCGATCATCGCCTGCAGCTCATCGAGTGCCGCCTGAGCGCGGGGGGTGATGGTGATCTGAATCTCTTCGCTCATTGCGATGAGCCCTTCTGTTGCTCGACAGCGCTGACGAAGGTTCGCGCGCGGCCGAGAGCTCGGCTCGCTTGCACCCGCGAAACGAACTCCGACCGGTAGTCAGCCACGTTGCGGAGACGCTGATTTTCTGCAAGGGCATTCCGCAGGTCGCTGCTGTAGCGCTTGCGCCGGTTGATAAGCTGCCCGACGAACTGCCCCTGCACGAAATCATGGCCCCAATCGCCGCGCGGGCGAATACCCTCTCGCAAGAGTGCCGCCACCGCCGCCTGAAAGCAGGCGTAATAGCAGCGGTTCGCGCAGCTATTGTACCGGCCGTTGGCGAACTCGCTCTCGGCGGTGCGCAGGCTCTCGACGGCCTTGGCCAGAAAGATCGCGGCATCCTCGTCCATGGCCAGCAGTCTATCGGATCGCCGGAAACGCGACGCGGCGCCTTCCCGAAATGGGAAGGCGCCGCGTCCTGTCCTGTCCCCGCAGGGTCTGTGAGCGCGGACAGGCTCGGGGAGGTGGAGTGATCAGACCATGCGCCGCCGCATGACGGCCCCGGCCACGCCGGCCAGCAGCGACAGCAGGCCCGCCGCTGCCGCGCCGTTGATGGCAGCCTCGCCTGTGCCGGTGCTCGGGAGCCGCTTCACGACGACCACCGGGCCGGAGGGCGAGGGAGCAGGCCGGACCGACGGGACAGGGACCGGACCGGGAATCGGCTTGCTCGGCGTGATCGGCGCCGGGTTGTACGGCGGGGGCGCGACGGGCACCGGTCCGGCGACCGTGTTGCCGACGCCGATCGCGTTGCCCGCGTTGCCGCCGGAGTTGATATTGCCGAGCGAGATCGTCCCGCCATTCGCCGAGGCGTTCGAGACGCCGCCATTTCCGGCGCTCGCGGTCATCGTGCCGCCGTTGCCGGCGCGACCGCCCGCGGCCGCGATGTTGTTGTCGCCGCCCGAGGCGTCGGCGATGGCCGTGCCGCCGTCGGCGCTGACCTGGATCACCGTCTCGTTGGTCACGGTGCCGCCGTCGATGTAGACGCCGCCGACTGCCGACCCACTGCCGCTGCCGCTGCCATCGGCGCAGTAGTAGGCGCTGCCAACGGTGTCGCCGACGGCGATCGCGTTGCCGACATTCCCGCCGGAGTTGACATCCTCGGCAGCGATCGATCCGCCGCTCGCGCCCGCGTCGGAGACGCCGCCGTTGCCGGCCGCGGAGGTCGTGGTGTCATCGTCGCGCCGGTTGCGCTTCTTCTTGTTCTTGTCGTTGTCGTCCTTGCCGCCGGTCAGCGCCAGGTTGTCGTCGCCCCCGGCGGCGTCGCTGATCCCCGTACCGCCGTCGGCGCTGAGGTCGAGCGTGGTGGAATTGGTGACGGTTCCGCCGTTGATGACGACATTGGCCGGGGCCACGCAGGTCGGCGGGGGCGCGGCAGGCGGCGGCGTGTCCGGGTAGGCGTTCGCCAGCGCATCGGGCGTCCAGCCGAGGAGCGCGCTCGCCATCATTGCTGTCACTGCCAGTCGCGGGCCGGCAGATCGAATGTCCAACGCTCTCCCTTTCTCACGTGCGAGCAACGCTGCTCTCGCGGGGCGGGCGGCCGCTGGGGCGGCCGCGCTTCTCCGGTCGGGCTGTGCCAGAGCGACACGCCGTTCTACTCTCCCTGACGCGCGAGAGGGTGAAGGGGTTACGGCGGTTTGCCCATATTCGCGTGGATTCGCGGTGATTCGGTTGTGCCACGAGGAGCAGTGGTCGTCTGGCGTCACGATTCTGGCGCCGCGCGTTGCCTGACGCTCAACGGTCGTCGTTCTCCGGCCGGTTGGTGGCCGAGCTCGTGTCGCTCCGCCCGTCGTTGTTCGCGTAGTGGCTGCCGCCTACGCCGGGGTCGACGCGCGCCTGATCGATCTCCCGATGGAGTGTGCCGTCCATGAGTCGCTCGAGCAGCGCGGCGATATCCGCACAATGGCCAAGGATCGCCTGCAGCGAGCGTTCGACCCGCCGTGGGTCGACCTGGCCACCCCGGGTGACGTGGCGCTGCGCGAGTTGGGCGCTGAGCGAGAGGCCGGTGAGGGGATTGCGAAGATCGTGGGCGAAGATATGGAGGACCGCGTCGTGCCGCGCCAGAGCGGCCTCCAGCTCGCGCCGGCGCGCGCGCTCCGCCGCCAGCTCCGCGCGCAGCCCCGTCTGCGCGGCGTCCACAGGCTCGTTTCCGGTCGCCGCCGCGTTGGAGGGTTGCGCTGGTTGCGCGTTCACCCCCCCAGTGGGCAGGTCGTGAGCGTTGCTCATGCGCGTCTCACCGGGCGATGCGATCGCATGCGCCCTGGCGCGGCGACCCGCGGACTCGCTGGCGCCGAGATGCACGGCCTCGCTTTGCCAGCGATCGTTTGTCGAGGGCTCCGGGCGCTGCCGAGGAGGGTCGTGTCGTGACCAGATGGGCTCGCCGCGGCGCGACCGTCAGAACCGAGATGGCGGGCACGGCGCTCGAGAGCGGATTGGTGGAATTACAACGTCTTGCATTCACCATGATCGTGATTGCTCGCGATGATTGCGCGGGGATGCATGCCCAGGTCGATGATGCGCCGGCTCGAAACCGCCACGGTTTGGCTACGAGCCTGCAGGAACCATGCCCTCGGCGTGCCGCGGCGGGTCGCGCGCTACGTTCAGAAGCTCGATGCCCGTCACACCGCCGTCGAACCGACCGCGACCGGTGTTCTGGAACGAACGCGACGACCGGCTCTGCGGCCGGTCGTCAACGAGGGTTGGGCGATGATTGCGGCGAGAGCTCAACGCACTTCGTCGGGGCGGGCGAGCAGGTCCGCGTAGGCCCATCCCTTCGTGCCGCCGTAATCGACGGTCACGTAGCCATTCTCCGCTCCCTCGCGGGTCAGGGTGACGGTGGCGCCCTCCGGCATGCCGGTGATCGGCGCGGCCTCGACGTCGGGCCCGCTGCGCAGCATGAGCGGCGTCAGCGTGAGGCGGACATCGGCGTTGTAGGTCGAGAGAGGGGCCGGACTGGCGCTCGCCGGGGCGGCGGGGCTATCGACCTCGTCGGGCGAATCGACGAGCCCCAGCGCCACCACCCAGCCGGTCACGCCGTTGTAGGTGACGCGGCGGTAGTCGTTTGTCACGGCGACGCCGGTGACGGGCGTGACCTCGGCCCCGAGGGGCACAGTCGAGACGATGGCGTCGTTGCTGCCGGGACCCTTGCGCAGGTTGAGATCGGTGACGGCATAGACAACTGGCCGGGTAGTCGTCGCCGGAGCGGTCGACGCGGGTGGCGTCGTGGTCTGCGCCAGCGCCGGCAGCGGGCCGAGCGAGAGCGCGAGCATGCACGCCCCGAGCGCGAGCCGAGCGGCCAGCGGCGCAGCGCGATGGTGAACCTGGGTTTTTGGCATGCGGTGCCTCCTCTTCCGTGGTAGCGAGGGCATCGTGCGGGGAACCCTTTTCCCTTACAACGTGGACCACTTGCGCATTCGTTTCCCCGGGGCACTTTGGTGCCGAATCAGGGGGCCGATAGTGCTCACAACGCCGATGGACCGGCACCTGGTGGCGTCGAGGGGCTGTGGTAGCGTTGGCGCCTGCAATGCGCCCGGCTCCGACTGTTCCGGGGCGCCGTTCATCGCCGAAAGAGATCGATGACCTCACCGGCCACCACTCCGCTACGCCAGGTGCGCGTCACCCGCTACGTCACCCCATTGCGCGAGGGGGGATCGCTGCCGGCGATCGTCGAGGCGGACGACGAGGGGATGTACGTCGTCAAGTTCCATGGCGCCGGGCAGGGGCCGAAGGCGCTGGTGGCCGAGTTGATCGCTGCCGAGATCGGCCGCGCGCTCGGCCTGCGCATCCCGGAAACGGTCCTCGTCGAGCTCGATCTGGCGCTGGGACTGGCCGAGCCCGACCCGGAGATCCAGGAGCTGCTGGAGCGGAGCGCCGGGCTCAACGTCGGTATCGACTACCTCCCCGGCTCTCTCCCGCTCGGCGCGCCGGAGGGGGCGGGGATCTCCCCGGAGCTGGCCGCCGACATCGTCTGGTTCGACGCGCTGATGGCGAATGTCGACCGCACGCCGCGCAACCCGAATCTCCTCCTCTGGCACCGGAGGCTCTGGTTGATCGATCATGGCGCGGCGCTCTACACCCAGCATGGCTGGAAGGATGATCTCGCGGCGATCGCCGCCAACGCCGGGGCCCGCTTCCCGGTCATCCGCGACCATGTTCTGCTCCCGATCGCCGCATCGATCGCGGAGGCGGACGAGCGGCTGGCGCCGCGTCTCACGCCGGAAGTCATCCGCGCCGCCGTCGCGGTCGTCCCCGATGCGCTCCTCGAGGGCATCGGCCCCTTTGCTACGCCAGCGGAGCACCGCGCGGCGTACATCACGCACCTCACCGCCCGGCTCGCCGCGCCGCGACGCTGGGTCGAAGAGGCGGAGGAGGCGCGTGGTAGCCGCGCCTGAGGGGGAGGGTGGCGACGAGCGCGTCCCCTTTGCCTATGCCGCCATCCGGGTCGTGCCGCGCGTCGATCGAGGGGAGTTCGTCAACGCCGGGGTCGTCCTCTACTCGCGGCCTCGCCGCTACCTCGGCGTGCGGACGGCGCTCGATGCCGACCGGCTGCGCGCGCTCTGGCCCGCGCTCGACACCGCCGCCGTGGAGCGGCAGTTGCGGATCCTCTGCCTCGTCGCGGCGGGTGATCCCGCCGGGGGGCAGATCGCCGACCTGCCGGCCGCCGAGCGTTTCGGCTGGATGACCGCGCCGGCGAGCACCGTCGTGCAGCCGGGGCCGGTCCACGCCGGGCTGGCGCGCGACCCCGAGGCGGCGCTGAACGACCTCTTCGTCGCGCTCGTTGCATTGCCCAATGATTAGAGCCGCGTTCGCCAGGCGTGTCATGCTGAGCTTGCGAAGCATCTCGACGCACAACGACGCGATCGTTCGGGAGTGCGAGATCCCTCGCTTCGCTCGGGATAGCACGCTTTCCCGGTGGTGCGCTGGTTACCCGTCCGAGGTCGTCACGCGACCGAACGCGCCCCGGCGGCAACCATGACCGAGAAGCCGAACCGGATCATCCTCGGCGACAACCTGCCCGTACTGCGGGCGATGCCCGAAGCCTCGGTGCCGCTGATCTACATCGACCCCCCCTTCAACACCGGCAGGGCGCAGCGCCGGACGCGGCTGCGAACGGTCGCCGCCGAGGAGGGGGACCGCGTCGGCTTTCAGGGGAAGCGCTACCGCAGTGTCGCGCTCGGCAGCAGCGCCTTCGCCGACGCCTTCGACGACTACCTCGGCTTTCTGGAGCCGCGGCTGGTGGAGGCGCGCCGGGTGCTGGCCGGCAACGGCACCATCTATCTCCACCTCGACTACCGGGAGGTCCACTACGTCAAGGTGCTGATGGATGCCATCTTCGGCCGGGCATCGTTCCTGAACGAGATCATCTGGGCCTACGACTTCGGCGGCCGGGCGAAGGACCGCTGGCCGCCGAAGCACGACAATATCCTCGTCTACGTGAAGAATCCGGGCGACTATGTCTTCAACCTCGAGGCGATCGACCGCATCCCCTACATGGCGCCGGGGCTTGTCGGGGCGGAGAAGGCGGCGCGCGGCAAGTTGCCGACCGACACCTGGTGGCACACGATCGTGCCGACGAGCGGGCGGGAGCGGACCGGCTACCCGACGCAGAAGCCGCTCGGCATCCTGACGCGGATCGTGCTCGCCTCGTCGCGCCCGGGCGATCTCGTCCTCGACTTCTTCGCCGGCAGCGGCACCACCGGCGAGGCGTGTCGCCGCACCGGCCGCCGCTTCATCCTGATCGACGAGAACCCGGAGGCGCTGGCGGTAATGGCCCGCCGCTTCGCCGGCGATGCCTCGATCGCCTGGATCAACTTCGACCCGGCGCCGCACACAACGGAATCGTAGGGGCAACACAGGCGTCGCCCCTACGGACGTGCAATTTCCGATGCGGTAATGTTGATGGCCGTGGCTCAGCCGAACATCGGGGGCAGGCCGCGCGGCATCTTCCCCTTCTTCGACATGCGCCCGATCTGCGCCATCATCCGCTTCATCTCCTCGAACTGCTTCAGGAGCTGCTTCACCTCCTGGATCGAGGTGCCGCTCCCCTTGGCGATGCGCGCGGTGCGCCGCTTGCCGATCACCTCGGGGTTGCGCCGCTCGTCGGGGGTCATTGAGTAGATGATCGCCTCGACCCGCTTGTAGTCGTCGTCGGAGATCTGCGCCTTCGCCTGCCGCATCTGCGCGCCGAGCCCCGGGATCATCTCCATGAGCTGGCTGAGGGGCCCCATCTGCTTCACCTTCTGGAGCTGCTCCAGGAAGTCCTCCAGATTGAAGTGCCCCTTGAGCATGCGGTCCTGCAGCTCGACCGCGTCCTCGACCGTCGTCGTCTCCTGGGCGCGCTCGATCAGGGAGAGGATGTCGCCCATGCCGAGGATGCGCCCGGCGAGGCGGTTGGGGTGGAACGCCTCCAGCGCGTCGAGCTTCTCGCCGGTGCCGATGAACTTGATCGGGACGCCGGTGACGGCGCGGATGGAGAGCGCCGCGCCGCCCCGGGCATCGCCATCCATCTTGGTCAGGATCAGCCCGCTGGCCCCGACCCGGTCGTAAAAGGTCTGCGCGACGCTGACTGCCTCCTGGCCGGTCATGGCGTCGGCGACGAGGAGGATCTCGGTCGGGTGGACCCGCTCGCGGATGTCGACCAGCTCCTGCATCAGGCGGTCGTCGATCTGCAGGCGGCCGGCGGTGTCGATGATGACCGGGTTGTAGCCCCGCTCCCGCGCGTAGCGCAGCGCGTTGTCGGCGATGTCGACCGGGTTGCGGCCGGTCCCCTCCTCGTATACGGGGATATTGATCTGCTTGCCGAGCGCCTGGAGCTGGTTGACGGCGGCGGGACGATAGACGTCGGCGGCGACGAGGAGGGGGTTGCGCCCCTGCTTGCGCAGGTGGACGGCGAGCTTGGCGGCGTGGGTCGTCTTGCCGCTCCCCTGCAGGCCGACGAGCATCAGGATCTGCGGCGGCCGCTCCGGCGGCAGGAGCCCCTGCCCCTCCTCGCCGAGGACGCGAATCAGCTCCTCGTTGGCGATGCCGATGACGGTCTGCGCCGGGGTCAGCGAGTGGAGGACATCCTGCCCGACGGCGCGTTCGCGCACGGCGGCGACGAAGTCCTTGGCGACCTTGAAGTTGACGTCGGCCTCGAGCAGGGCGCGGCGCACCTCGCGCATCGCATCATCGACGTCCTGCTCGGTGAGTCGCCCCTTCTTGCCCAGACGGGCAAAGGTTTCGTTGAGTCGATCGGTCAGGGTTTCAAACATGGATTCCTCAGATGCTGGATGTCGGATGTCGGATGTCGGATGTCAGGAGTCAATCGTAGATCATCGTTCGCGAGCGCGCTTTCCGTCGAGGAAATGGCGGAGCGAGTTCAATTGGCGGCCGACATCTGCGCATCCACTTGTGATGGAAGCAAAGGTGTCGGGGCTGGCGTATTCGAGACGCATGGCGATTTCCAGATGTGTCTCGAGTTCGGCAAGCGATGCCCGCGCTATCGAGATGTGATGCAGATATTCGCCGGTATGATGCCGCGTGTTCCCCTCCGCGATGTTGGCCGGGATGGACACGGCAGCTCTCTGCATCTGACTTGCCAGGCCGAAGAGCTCGTGCCGCGGGAACCGCGCCGTCAATTCGTAGACGACGATCGACAGATCAACGGCATCGTGCCAGACCCGAAGTCGTCGATAGCCCGCTGGCGCTGAATCAGCCTGCTGCCTCGCCTCATTCACCGCCGCGACCTATCCATCGCGCTGCCTCCACCTCCCGACATCCGACATCTGCCATCCGACACCCGCCTAGAAGCCTTCTCCCTCCCCAAAAAACAACGAATCGACGTACGTGTCGGGCCGGAACTCGGCGAGGTCGGTGACCTTCTCCCCGGTACCGACGTAGGAGATCGGCGTGCCCAGCTCCTTGGCGACCGAGAAGGCGATGCCCCCCTTGGCCGTGCCATCGAGCTTGGCGATGAGGATATCGGAGATATCGACCGCGTCGGAGAACTCCTTGGCTTGCACCAGCCCGTTCTGCCCGGTGGTGGCATCGATGACGAGGATCGTCTCCTGCGGCGCCTCGGGGACCGTCTTCTGCATGATGCGGCGAAGCTTCGTCAGCTCGGCCATCAGGTTGTGCTTGGTGTGCAGCCGCCCGGCCGTGTCGACGATCAGGACGTCGACGCCGCGCGCATGCGCCGCCTGCATGGCGTCGAAGACGACAGCGCCGGGGTCCGAACCCTGCTCGTGGGCGATCACCGGCACGCCGACCCGCTCGCCCCAGACCTTCAACTGGTCGATGGCGGCGGCGCGGAAGGTGTCGCCGGCGGCAATGAGGACATCGCGGCCGAAGCTCTTGTGGTAGGCGGCCAGCTTGGCGATCGAGGTCGTCTTGCCGACGCCGTTGACGCCGACGACCATGATCACGAAGGGAACGCCGCGCTGCAGGATCTTCACCCGCCGGTTGCGGCTGGCCGTCTCCAGCAGGTCGATCATCTCCTCGCGCAGCAGTTCGCGGGCCAGCAGCGGATCGGTGATGTTCGCGTCGCGGACGTCGGTCTTCAGGTTGTTGACCAGCTTCTGGCTCACGTCCCAGCCGACGTCGGCCTGGATGAGGAGCATCTCTAGCTCTTCGAAGAGCTCTTCATCGAGCGTGCCCCGCTCGAAGAGCCGGGTGATCTCGGAAAAGACGCCCCGGCGCGCCTTCTCCAGCCCCTGCTCCATCTGGATATCGGGCTCGCTCTTGCGGCGGAAGAATTTGAGAATCACGTTTCGCTCCTGGGTGGATATTGGATGTCGGATCGCGGATGCCGGAACGTGGGGCATTGTCGGCCCAGGGCTCGGACGTCGCCCGAGGGCCCAGTATCTGACATCTGGCATCGGTCATGACGAAGGTCTGCCGCGAATGCGGCGCGTCCCGAAGTATACCATTGGGGTTCGGTCGCCCCCGCTTCTCCCGCGCCTGGAGGCCCATTGCTGGCGGATCGCGTCGCTCCCGCCCTGCGCTCGCCGCTGCTCGTCGCGGTCTATCTGCCGACGCTGCTGCTGGCGTTCTCCTCGGGCCTGCTCGTCGCCATCCTGCCGATCTACGCGGCGGGGTTCGGCGTCGGGTATGGCCTGGTCGGGCTGGCCACCAGCGCGGCGGCGATCGGCACCCTCGTCACCGACGTTCCCGCCGGGATGGTGCTGGGCCGCGTCGGGCTGCGCCCCTCGATGATCGCCGGGGCGGCGCTGGTGACGGTGAGCACCCTCGCCCTCGTCTGGAGCGACCAGTTCCCGGGGCTCGTCGCGCTCCGCTTCCTGGCCGGGATCGGCACCGCGCTCTGGGCGCTGTCGCGGCACGCCTACATCGCCGAGGCGATCCCGATCGCGCAGCGGGGCAAGGCGCTCTCGATGTTCGGCGGCATCAACCGCTTCGGCATCTTCGCCGGCCCGGCCATCGGCGGCTTCATGACCGATCTGGCGGGGATCCACCTCACCTTCGGCCTCTCGGCGGCGTTGGCCGGAGTCGCGCTTGTCATGTCGGCCCTCTGGCTGCAGGAGATCGCGCGCTCCGCCGGGCCGCGCCGCGCCGCGTCGCGCTGGCGGCTCGTTTGGGCGGGGCTGCGCGACAACGCGCGCGACATGTCGGCGGCGGGAGTGGCGCAGACGCTCGGGCAGATGATCCGTGCCGGCCGCTACCTGATCATCCCCCTCTGGGGCTCGCAGCAGCTCGGGCTCGACGCCGGGCAGGTCGGGACGATCATCACCGCCGGGGCGATCGTCGATGTGACCATGTTCCTGCCGGCCGGCTGGCTGATGGACCGCTTCGGGCGCAAGGTGGCGGCGGTGCCGAGCTTCGCCCTGATGGCGATCGGGATCGGGCTGATCCCTTTCACATACGATTTCCTCACCCTGACGCTGGCGGCGATGCTCGTCGGGCTGGGGAACGGGCTCGGTGCCGGGCTGATGATGACCCTCGGGGCCGACCTCGCCCCGCCCGGGGCGACCGGGGAGTTCCTCGGCATCTGGCGGCTGATCGGCGACGTCGGCGCGGTCTTCGGCCCGCTGGTCGTGGGTCTGGTCGCCGCCTCGATCGGGCTGTCCGGCGGCGCCTGGGTGCTCGCCGTCGCCGGCGCGCTGGCGGTCTTCACGCTCGCCGTGCTGGTGCGGGAGACGCGGGGGATGGGGGGCGGGTGATGGGTGATGGGTGTTGGGTGTTAGGGTGATTGGATGGCGTACGTGGACGGGGAGACTGGCGGGAGGAAGGTGGCATGGTGGACGTTGGTAGAGAACGCGGCCTGCCGGACGCCCCGGCCTGCGCCGCGTGCGGGGTGGCGTTGGCCGGGGCGTCCGGCTGGTGCGGGAATTGTCGCGCCGCCTACTGCCCTCCCCTGCGGGCGGCGTCACTACTGCACGCCGACCTGCCCGGCGAACGGCTGCCTCCCCGGCTTCTGCCTCCGGCTGGTGACAGACGGCGCCCTGTCGAGCGCATGGGGGTTACCAGTCGAGGAGTGATAGGCTATCGACTGTTGGCTGTTGGCTTTCGGCTTGCAGCTCTCTTGCGGCTGCCCGGCTCGCCGACTAGCCGGCTCCTTCTCGACTCCTCGGCTGCTCGACTTCTCGACTCAAAGGCCGATCGCCTGCCCTTCCGCGCGCGGATCGGAGCCGCCAGCGAGGATCCCGGTCTCCGGGTCGCGGGCGATCGCTTGCACGGAGCCGCCAGCGCCCCAGGCGCCGACCCGCTGGATCGGGTAGCCCATCGCCTCGAGTCGGGCGATCGTCTCGTCGCCGAGGCGCTCTTCGACGGTCAGGTAGAAGGGCTCGCAGCGCTCCGCGGGGTAGGTGGCGGGGCCCATCTGCCAGCGCGGCTGCTCGGCGGCCGCCTGCACGTCGAGCCCGCCGTCGATCAGGCCCGTGATCGTCTGCAGGTTCCACTGCGGCTGGTAGTCGCCGCCCGGCGTGCCGCCGACGAGCACCGGCGTCCCGTCGTTGTCGGCGATGAGGTAGCAGTTGAGCGTGTGCATCGTCCGCTTGCCGGGGGCGTAGATGTTCGGGTGGTTCGGCTCGAGGCTGAAGCAGTGCCCGGCGCGGTTGGTCAGGATCATCCCCGTGTCGCCGGCCACAACATAGGAGCCATAGGCGTCGGAGACGGTGAAGATGAGCGAGATCATCAGCCCGTCCCGGTCGACGGCGACGAGCGAAGTGGTGTCGCTGGCGGCGAGAACGCCCGCCTCCGCGGCCACTAGTCGGTCGGCCGGGATCTGCGCGTAGCGGTCGGCCGCCCATGCCTTCGAGAGGAGGGTATCCATCGGGCAGTCGAGGTGCCGCGGGTCGCCCGCATAGGCGAGCCGGTCGGCGAAGGCGAGGCGCAGCGCCGAAACCTCCGTGTGCACCCCCGCCGCCGAACTGAGCCCGAGCGCTGTCATCGGCGCCTGCTCGCAGATGTTGAGCGCCTCGAGAACGACGAACCCCTGCGTCGGCAGGGCCGTCTCGTAGATCGTGTAGTCGCGGTAGGTCGTCTGCAGCGGCGCGGTGACGTCCGTCTCGTGCGCGGCGAAATCGTCGGCGGTCAGGGCACCGCCATTCGCCGCCAGGAAGTCGCCGACCTCCCGCGCGATCGGGCCGCGGTAGAACGCGTCAGGTCCGCCGCGGGCGACTGTCGCCAGGGTGCGCGCCAGATCGCGCTGGCGCAGGATCTCGCCCGGCCGCGGCGGTCGGCCGTTCGGCAGGAAGATGGCGGCGGTCGTCGGGTAGGCGCGCAACTCGTCCGCGAGCTCGGCGATCGTCCCCGCCTCCGCCGGGGAGATGGGGAAGCCCTTCGCCGCGTAGCCGATGGCCGGTTCGGCGAGCTCCGCGAACGACTTCGTGCCGTAGCGGTCGAGGAGGGCGAAGCAGCCATCGACGAACCCCGGCACCGCCGGCGAGAGGGGACCGTGCTGCGCCATGACGCGGCTGCCGTCGGCGGCGTCTTGGCCATGCTCGGTCATGTATTCGAGCGTCGCGCCGGCCGGGCTGTTGCCGCTGCCGTGGAAGGCGAGGAGATCGTCGGCGCCCCAGCGGCCGCCGGCGTCGGGGCGCGCCACGATGGCGAAGAGATCGCCGCCGACCCCGCAGCGGGCCGGCATCACCACCGTGCCCACGAGCGCCGCCGCCACCGCGGCATCGACCGCGTTGCCGCCCGCTGCCAGCACGCGCAGCCCCGTCGCCGAGACGAGGGGATGCTGCGAGGCGATCATCCCATTGCGCGCCAGCGTCGGGCTGATGCGGCGGGTGTCGCAACTGGCCGCCTGTGCGGCATCGCGGGGACCCGGGAACCCGAGCGTCACCTGGAACCTCCCATTTCATCACTCGCTCTGGATCAGTCAGGGTGCGATCATAGCCGATCCGAGGGTGCGAGCTGCCCCCGATCCTCTCGTGCAAGAGAGGCTAGGACGTTCACCGTACCGGCTAGGAGACGAGGTTCGTGCGGGGCAGGGGCGGCTTCAGGAGAAGGCGATGACCGATCACGAACAGAGGCGAAGCTTGCTCCGGACCGGCCGCGACCATCCGGTCACGCCGGCGGAGCTCTTCTTCGATCTCGTCTACGTCTTCGCCATCACGCAGTTGTCCCACCTCCTGCTCGGTCACTTGAGTATCCGCGGCGCCCTGCAAACGGGCCTGCTCATGCTCGCCGTCTGGTGGGCATGGATCTACATGACCTGGGCGACCAACTGGTTCGACCCGGATCGGCGTCCCGTGCGCGTCATGCTCATTGCGACGATGGCGACCAGCCTGATCATGTCGTCCAGCCTGCCGGAGGCGTTCGGCGAGCGGGGCCTCCTCTTCGCGGCGGCCTACGTCGTCATACAGGTTGGCCGGTCCCTCTTCATCCTCGCCTGGACGCGCGATAGCCTCTCCCTCCACCGCAACTTTCAACGCATTCTGGTCTGGCAAGTCGGCTCGGGGCTCTTCTGGATCGCCGGCGGTCTGGCAAGTGGCGTGATCCGCGAGTTGCTCTGGGTCGGTGCGGTGGCCATCGACTATGCGGGGCCGGCCGTCGGCTACTTCACCCCTGGGATCGGCCGCTCCTCCACGCGCGACTGGAATATCAGCGGCGCGCATATCGCCGAGCGCTGCCAGCTCTTCCTGATCATCGCCCTGGGCGAGTCGATTCTGGTGACGGGCGCGACCTTCAGCGATCTGGAGATCTCCGCGGTCACGCTCGCCGCCTTCGTCATCGCCTTCCTGGGGAGCGTGGCCCTCTGGTGGATCTACTTCGATCGGGGGGCCGAGGCTTCCGAGCAGGCGATCGCGCGCTCCTCCGATCCGGGCCGAACGGGGCGCTCGGCGTACACCTACCTGCATCTGCCGATGGTGGCGGGGATCGTCGTGACGGCGGTCGGCGACGAGTTGGCGATTGCCCATCCCCTGGAGCCGGCGTCGCTGGCCCTACTGGCGACCGTGCTCGGCGGTCCGGCGCTCTTCCTCGCGGGCCACGCCCTCTTCAAGCGGGTTGTCTTCGGCTATTGGTCGCTGGCGCGCCTCGTTGCCATCGTCGCGCTCGGGCTGATCACAGTCGTGGGGCAGGCGCTTCCAACGCTCGTCGTCTCCACCGTCGCGGTGATTGTCATTGCCACCGTCTCGTTCCTCGATGGGCGTGTAACCCACTCGGTCCCCGCGGGTTCGAGCGCGTAGCACTCGGCGCCTCCGGAAACGCGAGTTCCTGCACATTGTTCAGAATGACACGCTGTTGCGCGGCGCTCGAGGGAGCGGCGGGCGCGGGTTGCCAGGGCGTGACCCGTGCCCGGCAACGTTACGACGGCGATCCCCGGCGCAGGCGGTCGATGAGGACGGCGAGGATGATGACGATGCCGATGACGATCTGCTGGTAGAAGGCGGTGACGTGCATCAGCGTCAGGCCGTTGCGGATGACCGCCATCAACAGCGCGCCGATGATCGTGCCGATGATCGTTCCCTCGCCCCCGAAGAGGCTGGTGCCGCCGATGACGACCGCGGCGATGGCATCGAGCTCCGCCCCGTTGGCGACGTTCGGCTGCGCCGAGTTGAGGCGGGAGGTGAGCATGACCCCGGCGATGCCGGCGGCGAGCCCCATCAGCGTGTAGACGGCGAGCTTGTAGCGGTCGATGTTGACGCCGGAGAAGCGCGTCGCCTGCTCGTTGCCGCCGATGGCGTAGGTGTAGAGCCCGAGTCGCGTGTAGCGCAGGATGAGAAAGCCGATGACGAAGACGACGGCGGTGATGATCACCGGGGAGGGGATGCCGCCGTAGTTGCGCGTGCCCCAGATGTCGAAATTGGGCTGCACCTTGGTGATATCGAAGATCGGCTGGCCATTCGTCAGTTGCAGGGCGAGGCCGCGAAAGACCTGCATGGTGCCGAGGGTGACGATGAAGGGGGGGATCTTCCCCAGCGTAATGATCAGGCCGTTGAAGAGGCCGCACAGCCCGCCCGCCACCAGCATGGCCACCACGGCCGGCCACATCGACCATCCCTGATCGATGATGAGCAGGCCGCCGACGACCGAGCTGACCGCGACCATCGAGCCGACGGAGAGGTCGATGCCGGCGGTGAGGATGACGAAGGTCATGCCGATGCCGAGGATGGCGTTGAAGGAAGCCTGCCGGGCGATGTTGAGCCAGTTGTTGGAGGTCATGAAGACCTCCTGCTGGCTCCAGAGCAGGAGCGAGAGGATGATGAGGCTGGCCAGCGGCCCGAGCGTCTGCGAGATCGTGCCCAGCTTGATGCGCCGCGGGGGGAAGCGGCCGGCGGCCGAGCCGGCGATGCCCTCCGCGTCCCCCATCTCCGCCGGGGAGCTCATGCCTCCACCTCCTCCTCCGACGCCGCGAGGGTCATGATCCGCTCCTGCGTGGCGCTCGCGCCATCCATCTCGGCGACGATCCGCCCCTCCCGCATGACGACGATCCGGTCGCTCATGCCGAGCACCTCCGGCAGTTCGGAGGAGATCATCACGATAGCCGCTCCCCGCGCCAGAAGCTCGTTCATCAGGCGGTAGACCTCGACCTTGGCTCCGACGTCGATCCCGCGCGTCGGTTCGTCGAAGAAGAAGATATCTGCCTCGGTCAACAACCATTTCGCGAGGACGACCTTTTGCTGGTTGCCGCCGGAGAGGTTGACGACGCGCTGGCTGGCGCTCGGTGTCCGGATGCGCAGCGCCTCGATGAAGCGGTTGGCGACGCGCGTCCGCAGGCTCGGCGGCACGAGCCCCGGCGGCGCGGGGAGCTTCTCCGGCGCGGCCATCACGACGTTGTCGGCGACGGAGAGGAGGAGGACGAGCCCCTGCTGCTTCCGGTCTTCCGGCAGCAGCGCGATCCGGTGCTCGATCGCCTCGCCCGGGCTCGTGATCCGGACCGCCTGCCCGCCGATCTCGATCGTGCCGCCGTCGATCGGGTCGATGCCGAAGATGGCGCGCGCCACCTCGGTTCGCCCCGCGCCGACCAGTCCCGCGAGGCCGACGATCTCGCCCCGCCGCACCTCGAACGAGACGTCCTCGAGGAC
>JADYYO010000370.1 GCA_020853615.1 Thermomicrobiales bacterium | reverse complement strand
GGTGTAGGCCCCGTGGTGGCGACGGTGTTCATGATCCCGCCGCCGTGTGCAGGGCCCTTATGGTCATTGCCTTAATGATCCAGCCATCGCGAATTAGGGCCCTTTAGGGTCCTTCCGTCGTTCGTAGCCGGAGGCTCTCAGCCTCTGGCGGCGGGGCTGATGGAATGCTCCATCGCAACCTCGATTGAATCCGAATATTCCAGGGTCGATATCAGCGAATTGCGAAAAAGCGCCGGATCGTTCACCACGAGAGCCAGCCGCCGTCGATCGGCAGGACCGTGCCGTGGACGTATTCGGCCGCGTCCGAGCAGAGGAAGACGACCGCGCCCTGCAGGTCCTCCGGCTCGCCCCAGCGGCCGGCGGGGATGCGGCCGAGCATCGCCCGACCGCGCTCCGGGTCATCGCGCAGCGCCGCCGTCAGCTCGGTCGCCATGTAGCCGGGGGCGATGGCGTTGACGTTGATGCCGTGCCGAGCCCACTCGTTGGCGAGCGCGCGGGTCAGCCCGGCGAGGCCGCTCTTGGCCGCTGTGTAGGCGGGGACTAACGCCCCGCCCTGGAAGGAGAGCATCGAGGCGACGTTGACGATCTTGCCTGGCTGCCCCGCCGCCAGCCGGCGCCGGGCGAAGGCCTGGCTGAGCAGAAAGGCGGCCGAGAGGTCGATGGCGAGCGTCTCCTGCCACTCCTGCCAGCCATGGTCGATGGCAGGAGCGCGGCGGATGATGCCGGCGTTGTTGACGAGGATCTCCGGCTCGGCGAGCGCCTTGGCGATGCCCCCGAGGAGCGCGGAGGCCGCCTCGGGATCGAACGCGGCCAGATCGGCGGCGAAGGTGTAGCAGCGGCAACCGCGATCGCGAATCGCGACGGCCGTCTCCTCACAGGCGAGGATGTCGACCAGCGCGACATTCGCTCCGGCCTCCGCCAGCCCGAGCGCGATCGCGCGGCCGAGGCCGCGCGCCGCGCCGGTGACGATGGCGGTCTTGCCATCGAGCCGAAAGCGGTCGAGGAGCGCGTTCACTTGGGTTGGAGCCGATTCAGAGCGCCTTTCAAAACCCGGTCATGGCATGGAACACATGCGCCATGAGCAAGCCTCTTGCGCCGTGCGGACATCCACCAGGCCTTCCTCACCCTCGGCTGCTGCCTCTGCTTCAATGCCCTGCAGAATCAATGTTGAAAGATGCTCTAACTCTCCGGGTCGTAGCCCAGCTCGCGGACCTCCTGGGCGCACCGGCAGGCCGCGGCAAGCTTGCCTGCCCACATCAGCGCCTCCTCGCGTGACGGCACCTCGATGATGGAAAAGCCGCCAACAACCGCCTTGGTCTCCGGGAAAGGGCCCTCGCTGACGGTTCCGTCGGTCGCCACGATGCTTGCGCGTTGGCTGAGCAGCCCGCCGCCGAAGATCCACACGCCCGCGGCCTTGGCCTCTCGCACGACCTGGTGCGAGGCCTCGCCCACCTCAGGCATCTCATCCTCGGGGATGATCATCGTGCCGTCATCGAATGAGATCAGGAAACGCTTCATCTCGTGGCTCCTTGTCCCGGTGTGCGCTGGCCATGGTTCTGCTGGTAATCGAATGCCGGGCGTCGAAATCGACAGGTGGTTGGCCCACCCGATCAAGACGCCCGCTGGGCAGCGGCGCGGGCGGCCGGAGACGCTGCATGCGGACAAGGCCCAGGACATCCCGCGCTGTCGCCGGGCCCTGTCCGCACGTCGCATCAGGGTGCGCATCGCACGCAAGGGCATCGACACTAGTCAACGCCTGGGGCAGCATCGTTGGGTGGTGGAGCGCACGCTGGCCTGGCTCAACTGCTTCCGCCGCTTGACCGTGCGGTATGAACGCCGCGCCGATAGCCATCAGGCGTTCCTCACCCTTGGCTGCTGCCTCATCTGCTTCAACACCTTCCAAAATGAGTTGTGAAAGATGCTCTCAGTCATTCCTCACCGCGTGCACGCATTGCCGCCACCCCGGCTGTAGGGGCGACGCAGGCGTCGCCCGGGCTAGCCCGCCACGAACGCCCCTGGATGGGAATGATGTTGCCAAGCATGAATCGCCCGGCAGGGGAGGCGGGCGACACAGGTGTCGCCCCTACGACGGCGGTGATGCCTTCCCTGGATTGTGGGCATTTGCGCGGGCGCAACGCTCGGATCGTCCCGAAGAACCCGGGAATGGCGGCCTAATACCGCAAATCCTTCGCCGCGATCCTCTCCCGCTCGCAGAACGAGAGGTAGCGCTCCATCTTGGTGAAGACGTCGTCCTGATAGATGACGTTGTCGTCGTCGTCGAGGTACTGGATGACCCCTTCCAGGATGAAGAGGGTCTGCATCTCCTCGGCGCTCTCGACGACCAGCGTGTGGATATCTCCCGGCGGCTCGTAGACGAAGGTGCCGGGCCGCGCGACCCACTCCCGCTCGAGATAGCGCCAGGAGCCGGCGATGACGAAGCCGAGCACCTGCCCGCCGCTGTGGCGGTGCCGGTTCACCTTCCCCTGCTTCGTCACCTTGAGCAGGTTGACCCAGCGGCCATTCGTCAGGTCGAAGCGCAGCGGCTTGAACCAGACGTTCTCCCCCTGCGGCACCCAGGGAAGCTCGTCCGCCTGGATCGCCTGATCGGGCAGGCCGAGCTCCTCGATCATCCGCTCGAGCGCCGTCGATGTCACGGTAGACGCCATATCGTCCCTCCTCGGTTCACTCGCGCAATCATGCCACGAATGATGAGGTCGATGGCGGAGCGCCGATGGCCCAGCGCGACGCGGACGAGACATCAAGGACGGGCCGCGCCCGACAATGCGGCATGCGCGGCCCGCTGTCCGTCAACTGGGAGC
>JADYYO010000369.1 GCA_020853615.1 Thermomicrobiales bacterium | reverse complement strand
CGGGCGATGTCCTCGGCGCCGACGACGGTGCCGGAACGTGGGTTCGGCATGAGGCCGCGGGGACCGAGCACGCGGCCGAGGCGGCCGACCTTGCCCATCATCTCGCGGGTGGCGATGGCGACATCGAAATCGAGCCAGCCGCCCTCGATCTGCTTGATGAGGTCGTCACTCCCGACATAGTCGGCGCCAGCCTCACGGGCGGCTGCGACGGCTTCGCCCTCGGTGAAGACGAGGACGCGGAGGACCTTGCCAAGGCCGTGCGGGAGCACGGCGCTGCCGCGGATCTGCTGCTCGGCGTGGCGCGGATCGAGGCCGGTCTTGATGTGGAGCTCGACGGTCTCGTCGAACTTCGCGGGGTGAATCTCTTTCGCGAGCGCGATGGCCTCATCGACGGAGTAGAACTTTGTCTTATCGACCTTCGCGGCGGCTTCCTGGTAGCGCTTGCCCTTCTTTGCCATGGCTACTCTACCTCGATGCCCATGCTGCGGGCGGTGCCTTCGATGATCTTCATGGCTTCGCCGAGGTTGTTGGCATTGAGGTCGGGCAATTTTGTCTGGGCGATCTTGCGGATGTCGTCTTCGCTGACCTTGCCGACCTTGGTGAGACGGGGGCTGCCGCTCCCCTTTTCGATGCCGGCGGCCTTGCGGAGCATGTCGGCTGCGGGCGGCGTCTTCAGGATGAAGGTGAAGGAGCGGTCTTCGAAGATGGTGAGCTGAGCCGGGATGATGTTGCCGGCCTTGTCCTGCGTGCGAGCGTTGTACTCCTTGCAGAACTCCATGATATTGACGCCGTGCTGGCCGAGCGCGGGGCCAACCGGCGGGGCCGGGTTCGCTTTCCCGGCCGGGAGTTGCAGTGTCACCACTGCGCGGACTTTCTTTGCCAAAGGTGTCTCCTCGTGTGCAAGCGGCGCACGCGTTGGTGCGCCTCCACAGATGGTCCTGGTGCGGGGGCACGCCAATGCCGCCCTCGATCCAGGCCGAGTGACCAGTATGGCACTTCGCGTTGGTCCGGGCAAAGCCAATCGGTGCCGTTCCCGTTCGAAAGGGCCGCCGCAGCATGACAGTCTGGTAAGGGGAAGTTTCCGAAAACACCACTTCCATCAAGGCCGCTCGCGCGTATACTCCGCGAATCACCGCTGGGGAGGCGTATCCCAAGCATAGAGGCGGTGAATAGGAGCCAAGGGGGGGAGATCCGCATGTCGGATTACGAAAACCATTTGAAGAGGCGAGCATCCTCGCAAAGTCTCTCGCGCCGCCGAGCGCTCGGTGGCGCTGCCGCCGCCGGCGCTGGCGCGGCAGCGCCCGGGCTCGCCGGTTGTCGCGACGAGAATGACGACGGCGGCGCGCCAACCGACCCGGCCTGGCAGGGCCGCCAGGCTTAGCCGGGCTACCAGGGGAAAGGGAGGGGGCATGCGCCCCCTGCCCTGCGTTGGGTGCCGCATCGAGGGGGGAAAGCCGTGAAGAACTACATTCTGCGCCGCATGGTCGTGAATATCCCGGTGATCTGGCTGGTCGCGACACTGGTGTTCGTGGCCACGAGCGTGCTGCCGGGCGACTTCGTTGCCCAGCGCATCGCCGCCCAGGACCCGACATCAACCGACCCGGCGCTTCGCGAGCTACAGATCCAGCGCGTGCGCGAGGAGCTGGGGCTTGATAAGCCGCTTGCCGAACGGTACGTGCGGTACATCGGGAACCTGTTGCGAGGGGACTTCGGCGTTTCGTACCAGAACAAGGAGCCCGCACTCCAGGGTATGAAGGAGGGGCTGCCGTACTCGTTGCAGCTTTCCTTCATGTCGCTGTTCGTAGCGGTCGTGACCTCAATACCCATCGGGATCATCTCGGCCATACGGCAGGACACGATGACCGACTACGGGTTGCGGTTCTTCGCCATCCTGGCACTGGCGATGCCGAACTTCTGGGTCGGGACGATGCTGCTCCTCTATGTGGTGAAGTGGAAGCTCTGGGACATCCCGATCAGCACATCACCCTTGCTCTGGGACGACCCGATGGGCAGCCTCAAGCTGTTCATCCTCCCGGCGATTGCGGGGGGACTGGCTTCCGGTGCGGGTGTGATGCGGCTGTTGCGGTCTCAGATGCTCGAGGTGCTACGCCAGGACTACATCCGGACGGCGTGGGCCAAGGGGATGCGCGAACGGGTGATCATCGTCCGCCACGCAATGAAGAACGCGATGGTGCCCGTGGTGACGGTGCTGGGGCTGACGCTGGCGGGCTTGCTGAGCGGGAACGTCGTCTTCGAGAACCTCTTCGGCATCCCAGGGGTGGGGCGCCGCATTCTTGCCGCGATCAACGCTCGCGACGTACCCGTAGTCCAGGCCTTCGTCCTGGTCATCGCCACTTTTATCGTCTTCGTCAATCTCGGGATCGACCTCCTTTACGGCGTGCTCGATCCGCGCATTCGATACTCCTAGGAGGGGCTGCACATGACACAGGATCAGGCAGTCCTCGATCGGCCTGGAACCTACGGCGTCCCGCGAAGCCTGAGCGACCGGCCCCGGCCGGTACGGATCGTCGTGCACATCGGGAACTTCTTCCGGCACAAACCGCTGGGCGGCTTCGGCGTGCTCATCATCGGCTTGTGCGTCTTTGCCGCCTTGTTCGGCGACCAGATCCAGCGTTACGACCCCGAGACGATTTTCACGAGCGTGAACCCCAAGTACGACCCGGTGATTGCCGAGAAGGCGCTGACGGACCCGATGGTACGGCTCGAGCATCCGGCCGAGGTGTTCCAGAAGGGAGAAACGCCCATTCTGTTCGGCCATCCAACATCGGACCACTGGCTTGGAACCGACGGTCTCGGCCGCGACCTCTATTCGCGGATCATCCACGGCGCCTGGACGGCGCTGTACGTGGGCCTCGGGGCCGCGTTGATCGCCACGATCGTCGGCGTCATTGTGGGCGTTTCGAGCGCGTACTTTGGCGGCGCGATCGACTTCTTCGCCCAGCGCATCGTGGATACGCTGCAGGCGTTCCCGGGCCTGGTGCTGTTGCTCCTCTTCGGGCAGGTGGTATCGAACCCGACGCTCGCGGTGAATACCATTTCCCTGGGTATCCTGGGGGTTGCCAGTTCCTCGCGTATTGTCCGGAGCGCGGTGCTGGCGGCACGCGAAGAGGTGTACGTGATGGCCGCCCGGACCATCGGCGCAAACGACGTCCGGATCATGGGGCGGCACATCTTCCCGAACATCACGGCCCCGATCATCGTGACGTTCACGAGTTCGATTGGCCTCTACATCCTCATCGAGGCGACGCTGGCGTTCCTTGGCCTGGGCGACCCGACGGTCGTTTCCTGGGGGAAGATGATCGAGGAAGGGCGCCGCAACGGGACGTCCGACCCGTGGATGGCGCTCGCCGTCGGTATGGCGCTCACCCTCACCGTGCTGGGCTTCAACCTGGCAGGCGACGCTTTGCGTGATGTTCTCGACCCGCGCATGCGAGGTCGTGGCGGGAGGGCCGGCTTCTAGCCGAACCTCCCGTGCCCCGTCGGCCCGGCGCGATCGCGCCGGCAAACAGAGCTGCCTCCGTCCGGCGCATGGCGGCGGGCAGACCCCTTGGTGCAGGACCGGAATTACCCTCCGGTCCTGCCCGTTTCCACCGGAGCTAACGAACCCGGAGTGGCGCGCGGATCTGTTGTGCG
>JADYYO010000368.1 GCA_020853615.1 Thermomicrobiales bacterium | reverse complement strand
GCGCCCGGCGCCGAGGCGAGCTTCATCAGGAAGGTCGCCCGCGGCGCCTTCAGATGGATCTCGAGCGTCTTGTCATCGATGACGTCGATCCCGGAGAGGGTATCGGCCTGCCCCTGCATGACCTCGTTGGAGCCGGCGATATCGGCGAGGTACGAGGGGCCGGCGAGGGGCGCGCTCTGCGTGGCGGCGGTCTTCGGACTGAGCGCCCGCGAGAGCGAAAAGCGGACATCGTCCGCGGTAATCGGCTTGCCGTCCGCGAACTGGGCATCGTCGCGAAGGTGGAAGCGGTACGTCAGCCCGTCCGGGCTGATTTCGATCCGGTCCGCCAGCTCTGGGACCGGTTGCAAATCGTCATTGAAGCGGGTCAGCCCGCGGAAGACCTGCCGCGTCATGAACGCGGAATTGACATCGCGGGCGAAGGCGGGGTCGAGCGGCGCTGGGTCGATGATCGTCCCCGCCAGCCGCAAGTCCTGCGGCCCCTTCGGGCTCGATTGCCGGGGATGCTCCTCGGCAACGATGACGACCGGCCCGCTCGCCTCCGGTGTCGCCTCGGCGGCGCGCGCGGCGGGAGATGCTGCGAGGTGGAGGAGCGCTGTCTGGCCGAGGAGAAGGGTCAGCGCGAGCGCGAACAGAAGCGCGAATCGGTGCGGTAGGGCGATGGATGATCTCTTCATGCGGGCGATGATAGTTGCGCGTTGGCACGTGGGACAAACGACGCGCCGTCGCCGCGGTTGACACCCGAGCGGGGGGACGTCACGCTAGTCACGGGTGATCGCCTGGCGTCAGGAGTCTGCTGTGCCTGTTCAGTTGCCTCTCTTCCCGCTCGGCGCCGTCCTGCTGCCGGGCATGATTCTGCCGCTCCACATCTTCGAGGAGCGCTACCGCAAGCTGATGCGGCAGCGCATCGATGACGACCCCGCCTTCGGCGTCGTCCTGACGCGGGCCGGCCGCGAGGTCGGCGACCAGCCGGAGATTCACGACATCGGCACGGCGGCGACGCTGCGGCAGGTCGTTCGCTACAGCGATGGCCGGTTCGACATCGCGGTCAGCGGCGGGCGCCGGTTCCGCGTGCTCGGTGGCGACTGGGGCGAAGGCTACCTGACGGGCACGATCGAGTGGCTCCCCGACGACGTCGAGCCGGGTGCCGGCGACGCTCTCGCGGAGAACGCCGAGCTGGCGCGCTCGGCCTTTGACGACTATCTCACGGTGCTGGAGCGGACCGCGTCGGTGGAGATCGAACGCCAGCCATTGGAGGGAGAGCCGGCGCGCGTCGGCTACGCGATCTGCGCGATGATGCCGCTGCCGATGGGGGAAAAGCAGCGCCTCCTGGAGATTGGCCCGACGACCGGGATGCTGCAGGAGCTCGTTGCCACGCTGGTCCGGGAGCGCGCCCTCCTGGCCTCCACCGGCGTGACTGGACCGGAGATCGACCACCCCGGCGTCAGATTCTCCTCGAATTAGCGTCGGGTCCGTGCGTTCGTCGCACTCGCAACAGGGTCATCCTGAGCTGGCGAAGGATCTCGGCTCCCGGCAATTGCGTTTCGCCGAGCGGAGATGCTTCGTTTCTCAGCATGACACGCCTCGCGCACACGGCGTCGATCACGAAGCCGGAGCGGCGCCCGAGGGTGATGTGCCGGCGCTCTGCTCGAGGAAGTCGATCGCCTCGGAGACCATTTGCGACGCGCTCACCGCGCCGCTGTCGATAACGAGGTCGGCGGCGCTATTGGCGGTCGTCAGGCGCCTCAGCTGCAGGTCGTGCAGCCACTCCGGCCAGCTCTCGCCGCGACGCTCGCGCACGACCTCGATGCTCACCTCGAGCGCGATCAGCACGTCGGGATCGCCGCGCTGCCAGAGGGCAGCGATTTCGCTGTGCTCCTGGCCGGAGGCGTGCGCGTCGTAGCCGGCGGCGCGCAACCCATTGACCAGCGTTGTCTTGCCCGACGCGCAGGGGCCGACGACGGCGATGCGCCGGGGGTCAGTTGCCGACGGTATGCGCCCGGCGCTTGCTGGAATCATCTCCTGCATCGATGCACCTCACGGCAACGGTACCTCGGCCCGCATACGGCGCACCAGAATCGCCTCCTGATGCTCGGTGAGCGTCAGGGCGACGACGCTCATGTCGTCGCGCGGCTTCCCCTGATCGAGGGCGATCGCCGAAGCGAGCACGCAATCGGCGATCGCCTGCGCCGAGCTGCCCGGTTCCATCCACGAGGCGGTCGCGGCGAGGTCGATCTGCGCCGCTCCCGCCCGGCTGCCCGCGTGGATAACGCCGTCGCTGACCACGATCACCCGGAGACCGGGACCAATCGGGATTTCTGTTGTCCACGGGCGCGTGCGCGGGTAGATGCCGAGCGGCCGCTCCCCGTTGAAATGGACGTCGATCTCCCCGTTGACATCGACCAGGCAGGCCGAGTCGCCATTGCGGGTGATGACGACGGTCTGCGATTTCAGGTCGACCGACAGGATGTCGAGTGTCGCGGAGACCTGACCGTGGCGCATCGCGAAGAGGAAGTCGTTGGCCGCGCGGGCACTCGCGCCGTCGCGCACCCCCTCCTTGAGGAGCGCGGTCACCTTCGCCGTGATCTGCATGCTCAGCGCCTTCGCGGCGCGCCCCGAGCCCTGGCCGTCGGCCATGATGACCGACATGCCGCCTCCTGGGCGCTCCACGATCTCGACCGTGTCGCCGCTCTCCCGTGAGGCGTACTTGTTCGTCTTGGCGATCGCGATGTCGATTGCCAGCGGCATCAGGGCTGTTCCCCGCGCACGGTCACGCACCCTCTCCCTCGCCGGGATCAACCGCGGCATTGTCGATCAGGCGCACGCCGCCGACCTCGGCGGCGACCAGCAGGCGAGAACCCGGGTTGAGCCGCGCGATCGGCGCGAGCGTCTCCCCATCGACCACCGCCAGATAGTCGACCTCGATGTCGGGGGCATGCAACTCGGCGCGGCCGATCGCCTCCAGCCGCCGCGCATCGGTCTCGCCCGCCTCTGCAGCAGCGACGACAGCCGCGAGAGCACGAGGGATGGCTCGCGCGGTCCGGCGCGCCTCCGGGCTGAGCCGCACATTTCGTGACGAGAGCGCCAGGCCATCGGCTTCGCGTACGGTCGGGCAGCCGACGATCTCCCCCGGCAATGCCAGGTCGGCGTGCATGCGGCGAATCACCTGAAGCTGCTGGTAGTCCTTCTCGCCGAAGTAGGCGCGGGCGGGCCGGACCAGGTTGAGCAGGATCGTCACCACCGTCGCGACGCCGCGAAAATGCCCCGGCCGGTGCACACCCTCCCAGCGCCCGGCCAGGTCGCCGACCCGAACCGTCGTGTCGAAGCCGGGAGGGTAGATCTCCGAGACGGGCGGGGCGAAGAGGAGATCGGCCCCGGCCGAGGCGATCAGCGCCGTGTCCCGCTCGAGGTCGCGTGGATAGCGCTCGAGGTCGCCCGGGTCGTTGAACTGCGCCGGGTTGACGAAGACGCTGACGACCGTGAGCGGGTTCTCGGCGACCGACCGCTCGATCAGCGCGAGGTGCCCGTCGTGGAGCGCGCCCATCGTCGGCACGAGCCCCGGTCGACGCTCTCCCAGCATCGCCCGCACCTCGGCGCGCGTGTGCGCGATCTGCATCGGCATCGCTACGCGGAGCCCTCCCGCAACGCTGCCAGCGTCTCCTCGGGCATCCCGTACGTCTGCCCGCGCCCGGGGTACGAGCCGTCTTCGACATCGCGGGCGTAGGCGGCGAACGCCTCCCGGATGCGCGGGCCGATGTCGGCGTAGACCTTGACGAAGCGCGGCAGCCTTCCCTGCTGAAAACCGAGCATGTCGTGCGCGACCAGCACCTGCCCGTCGCACGCGGGCCCGGCGCCGATGCCGATGGTCGGGATCGCGACGCTCTCGGTGATCAGTGCGCCAAGCTCGGCCGGCACGACCTCGACCACCATCGCGGACGCCCCGGCGTCCGCGACCGCCGCCGCGTCGTCGAGAATCCCTCGTGCCGAGTCGGGATCGCGCCCCTGCACCTTGAATCCGCCGAGCGCGCCGGCCGACTGCGGCGTCAGCCCGATATGCCCGATGACGGGGATGCCGGTGCGGACGATGGCCGCGATCGTCTCCGCGACCTCGCGTCCCCCTTCGAGCTTCACCGAGTCGGCGCCCGCCTCCTGCATCAGCCGACCCGCGTTCTCGATCGCGCGATCGACGCCAACCTGGTAGGTCAGGAAGGGCATGTCCGCGACGACGTGCGTGTTTGGCGCGCCACGCCGCACGGCCCGCGCGTGATAGATGATGTCCTCGAGGGTGACCGGCACCGTCGACTCGTGCCCCTGCACGACCATGCCGAGGGAGTCTCCGACCAGAATGGTGTCGATGCCTGCGCTCTCGGCGAGACGCGCGAAGGGGAAGTCGTAGAGCGCGAGCATCGTAATCTTCGTGCCGCCCTTCCGCTCGCGCAGGTCAAACGCCGTCAACCGCGTGCGCGCGGCCGGCTCATTCGCTCCCTTCGCCATTACGACCTTCCTCCGCGCCCGTCTCGCGCGACTTCGCACGGATCAAGGCATCGAGCACCTGTATGGCGGGCGTGACGATGCCCGCCTCGCGTGCCGCATCCAGAATCGCGCCATGAATCGCCTCGACCTCGGTCGTCCGCCCAGCGTC
>JADYYO010000367.1 GCA_020853615.1 Thermomicrobiales bacterium | reverse complement strand
TCGATCCTGCCGATGGTCGATGCGGTAGTTACCCACGCGGGCAACAACACGACGACGGAGTGCTTCCACTTCGGCAAGCCGATGCTGGCCCTCCCCCTCTTCTGGGACCAGCACGACAACGCGCAGCGGGTGGCCGAGCTCGGGTTCGGCCATCGCCTCGCGCCCTACGCCTTCTCCGACGCTGACTTTCTGGCCGCGCTGGACGACCTGCTGACCGACGAGGCGCGGGTCGCGTGCATGGCCGGCATCGCCGACCGCCTGCAGGCGAATCCCGGGCCGGTGAAGGCGGCCGGCCTGATCGAACGGCTCGCCATCGAGAAGGCGCCGATCATGAGGGACGGGTGAGCAAGGGCCGCTACTGACCGATCGACATGATCAGCCCGTCTTTCGGCATGGCTGGCGCGCTGGTGATGAAGAGGACCGCGCCATCGTGCGGCGCGCTGATCTCGGCCACGGTATCGCCGTAGAGATTGCCGATGCGGCCGACGTGCTGCCCCTCGTGGACGTGGTCGCCGGTGCCGACCGACGGGTACCACATCCCCTCCTCGGGCGAGCGGAGCCAGGTGAACTGGCCGATTTCGACCGGCGAGAACTCGCGCGCCTCGCCGTCGAGCATGCCGAGCGAGCGGAGCGCGTTTTCGACGCCGTCGACCATCATCCGCGTCTCCGGCTTGGTCAGGAGGCCGGAGCTTCCCGCCTCGGCGATGATCCCCGGGATGCCGGACGCGGCCGCTGCCTGGACCGTCATGCCGCCGAGGCCGCCGGGCTGCGGCCTCGAGGCGATCAGATAGGGGAGGCCGAAGGCGATGCCGAGCGCTTTCGACCGCGCATCGATGTCGGCGTTGCCGCTCTCGCTGTAGATCGAGAAGGGGAAGAGCGCCTCGACCATGTCGCCGCCATGCAGATCGATGAGATAGTCGGAGGGCGCGATCACCGTGCGGAAGATGGCGTCGTCCATGACCTCGGTGAACGTTCCCTCCGGATCGCCGGGGAAGAAGCGGTTCGGGTTCTTGCCGTCGATCGGGCAGACGAAGGGGGTGCGTGAGAGGAAGGCGGGGACGTCGATCAGCGGCAGCGAGACGACCGTGCCGCGCAGCCGCGCGGGATCGAGATGCCGCGTGACACGGATATTCCCCTCGATGGCCGGGTACTCCGCCGGGTGGACGCCGGAGGTGAGGGCGACGCGAGGGCCGTCCTCCGCGCCACGAACGACCGTATAGGGCCACGACCAGTCGGCGAGCGCGGGATGGGAGAAGCGGAGCGTGCCGCGGCGCACCGTGCCGGGCGCGGGGAGCTCGATCCGGTCGAGCGCGTCGGCGTCGTCACGCGGGAAGTCACGGTCCTGGCTCATCTCCATCCTCTCGTATTCCTGAGCGCCGGATGCTCCGCATCGGCGGCCTGATGCAGCAGGCGAATGCAGGCAGTGTCGCATAGCGCCTCGAGCTCTGGCCGCTACCCGGCGGATTACAATGTGTCCATTCATGGAGGGGCTGCCGGGCGAAGCAGGAGAGCCTGGAAGGATGGACGCCGGGAGAGCGGGCGACGTCTGGACGAGCGGCGACGCCTACGAATCGTATGTCGGGCGCTGGAGCCGGGCTGTGGCGAGGGTGTTCCTCGATTGGCTCGCCGTGGCAGATGGGCGCCGCTGGCTCGACGTCGGCTGCGGCACGGGAGCCCTCAGCGAGGAGATCCTCGAGGCGGTCTCCCCGGTCGCGGTCGTGGGCATCGACCTGTCGCCCGCCTATATCGCCTACGCCAGGGAGCATGTGGTTGACCACCGCGCGCGCTTCGACGTTGGCGATGCCCGTGCGCTCCGCTTCCCATCCGGACACTTCGATGCCGTGGTCAGTGGCCTGGCGCTCAACTTCGTGCCTGAGCCGGCAAGGGCGGTCGCTGAGTTCGCGCGCGTCGCTTCTCAAGGCGGGGTCGTGGGTCTGTACGTGTGGGATTACACGGACGGCATGGCGCTGATGCGTCGCTTCTGGGACGCGGCCGTCGCGCTCGATCCCGCCGCCCGAGCGCTGGATGAAGGCCCGCGCTTCGCGGACATCTGCCGCCCCGAGGCGCTTACGGGCATCTTCACGGGTGTGGGTCTGGAGCAGGTCGATGCCCGGGCGATCGACGTGCTGACGACCTTCGTCGATTTCGACGATTTCTGGCGGCCGTTTCTCGGGGAGCAGGGTCCAGCGCCCGTGTATGTCGCGTCGCTCGACGAGGAGCGCCGGGCAGCGCTGCGCGCGCGCCTGCGCGCCGATTTTCCAGTTGAAAACGATGGGTCGATCCGCCTCATGGCTCGGGCCTACGCCGTTCGCGGACGGCGGGCCGCCACGTAGCTCAACGAGGGGACGATCGTGAGAATGCGCCTCCCTGCTGGGCCACATGGGTGGATTGGTCTCGACATCGCGGATCGAGCGCGTCACCCGCACGATTGCCAGGAGTCGGCGCCGAAGCGCATGACAAGCCTCATCCCGTGGCAGTAGAATTCTCTGATTGTATGAATAGCTCCCGTCCAGTCGAGCTTGATCCAATCAGTGAGCGACACCATGGAAACGACCATCACCGCGACCGAGTTGTCACGTCGGCTATCCGATGTCCTCAACCGCGTGAAATACCGGGGGGAGCGATTCGTGGTGCAGCGAAATGGCGAGACGATCGCGACCATCACGCCTTTCAGTCCACCGCCCGCGGTGACGCTGGATGACATCATCGCCAAAGTTGGCGATTTCTCTGTCCCGGGCGATGGGTTCGCGGACGATCTCGAGGCGATTCAGGCCGAGCAGCCGCCGGCCGAGTTCCCAGAATGGCCCGACTGATCGATACGAGCGTTATCATCGCAATGGAGCGAAAACGGATCCCAGCGAGTGTCCTTGCGTCGGCACTCCAGGGTGAAGCGATTGGCATTGCCAGTATTACCGCTTCGGAGTTACTGGTTGGTTACTACCGTGCCAGTGGCCCGCGTCAAGAGCAGGAACGGCTCGAATTCATCGAAATTGTGTTGGGTGAGTTTCCGGTACTTCCGTTCGATCTTGACGTGGCGAGGATTCATGCGCAGCTTACGGTTGAACTCAAGGCGGACGGGCGATCGATCGGCTCCCATGATTTGATTATCGCGGCGACCGCCGTAACGCACGGATTCGAGGTGCTCACGCATAACCTCCGTCATTTTGAACGCGTGCCTGGCCTAAAAGCGTCAGTTCCAGACTGGTAGCTCATGTCCGTGATTAGCGCAACCTCGGGTCGAGGGCATCGCGCAGGCCGTCGCCGAAGAGATTGAACGCCAGGACGGTGATCAGGATGGCGAGGCCGGGGAAGAAGCCGAGCCAGGGCGCATCGCGCAGGTATTCGCGG
>JADYYO010000366.1 GCA_020853615.1 Thermomicrobiales bacterium | reverse complement strand
GGGTTCGTCCGGCGCGGGCTGCAATTCGAGGGGTTCGATGTCGACGTCGTGCCGGATGGGTCATCCGCGCTCCGGCAGTTGCGCGACAACCCGCCCGATCTGCTGGTGCTCGACGTGATGGTGCCCGGCGTCGACGGCATCGAGATCGCCCGCCGCGTTCGCGCCGCCGAGGCGACCGAGGGATCGCCGGGGCTGCCGATTCTCATGCTCACGGCGCGCGACGCCATCGCCGACCGCGTCTCCGGTCTCCGCGCCGGCGCCGACGACTACCTGGTCAAGCCCTTCGACTTCGAAGAGCTCCTGGCGCGCATCGAGGCGCTCCTGCGACGCGCTCCGGCCTCGGCTGGGCCAGCGCCTGGCCGCCAGATTCTGCGCTACGCCGATCTGACCGCCGACCTCTCCGGCCGCACGGTTCGCCGCGGGGAACGCCACATCCACCTGACCGCCCGGGAATTCGATCTGCTGGCGCTCCTTCTGCGGCATCCGGAGCAGGTGCTGGCTCGCGCCACAATCATGACCGTCATCTGGGGAGAAGACTTCTTCGGCGACTCCAACGTGCTCGAGGTCTTCATCGGCAATCTCCGACGCGCCCTCGAAGCAGGGGGCGAGCGCCGGCTGATCCAGACCGTGCGCGGTGTCGGCTACGTCCTGCGCGAATCGGCCGAGTCCGCCTGATGCGCCGCCCGCGCCTGCCGCGCGCGACAACGCGGCTGCGGCTGACCGCCTGGTACGCGGCGCTCCTCGTCCTGATCCTGCTCGCGCTCGGCGTCTCCGTCGATACCCTGGCGCGGAACCGACTGCTGGATGATGTCGACAACCGCATCGCCGGGACGGCGGAGGATATCGGCGCCGCCGTCGAGAAGAACCTGGTGAACTGGCCCTTCACCACGCAGCCGGTCAAGTTCGAAGATATCGTCCCCCCGCTCGGCTCCTTCGCTTCCAGGGGGCTGCTGGTGCAGATCGCCGACCCGACCGGCGTGATCGTGCGCGGCTCAGAGTATGCCCCGACCACTCCGCTCATCGCGGAGGATCCCCAGCCGAGCGACGCGCCCCAGTTCACCACCACCGACTGGGCCGGGGACGAGTTGCGCGCCGTCCACTTCCCGGTCATCGTCTCCGATGCCATCGGGCGCCGCTGGTACATCGGCGCGATCATCGTCGGCGAGCGGCTGACCACGATGCACGAGACGCTCGCCTCGCTCCGGCAGGTGCTGCTGGTCACCTCGGCCGCGGGCCTGGCGCTCGCCCTCGCCGGCGGGTGGGTCCTTGCCGGCCGCGCGCTCCGGCCGGTCGACGCCGTGACCGCCACGGCGGCCCGCATTGCCGCCGGAGACGGCACCGCCACCTCGATGAGCGCCCGGCTCCCCGTGCCGCCCACGAACGACGAGCTGGCGCGCCTCTCTTCCACGTTCAACGCCATGCTCGACCGGCTGCAGGCGTCGTTTCGCGGCCAGGAGCGCTTCGTCGCCGATGCCTCGCACGAGCTGCGCACGCCGCTGACAGCGATCCGCGGCAACGTCGACGTCCTCATTCGCCAGACGCGGGGGCAGACCGCGAGCCCCAACCCCGCCGATCTCTCCGCCGCCCTGCTCGACATTCGCCGCGAGAGCGACCGGATGCGCCGCCTCCTCGACGATCTGCTCCTGCTCGCGCGGACCGACGGCGGCGCCTCTCCGGCCGGCATGACCATCTCCCGCGATGCCTGGATCCGCCTCGACGAGATCGCGGCCGATGCCGCTCGCTCAGCAGGAGCCATCACCGCCGGCCAGATTCTCGAGGTCGAAGCGCCGCGGGCGATCGCCATTCACGGCGATGCCGACCGCCTGCACCAACTCCTGATGATCCTGCTCGACAACGCGATCCGCCACACGCCAGCCGGCGGCCGCATTCGCGTGGCGGTCGCCGCGACGCCGGAGGGAGTCGCCCGGATCGCCGTCCGCGATGAGGGAGAGGGGATCGACGCCGAGCACCTGCCGCACATCTTCGAGCGGTTCTACCGCGCTGACGGGGCGCGCGGCCGCTCGTCGGGCGGCACGGGGCTCGGTCTCGCCATCGCCAGGGCCATCTGCGATGCCCACGACGGAGCGCTCTCCGTCACGAGCGCGCCGGGACAGGGGTCGACCTTCGTCATCGATCTGCCGGGCGCGAAAGTTGTCGGAGAGCGGAGCGAGCGGACACCGGAGCGCGATCAGGAGGCGCCCCGGCAGGTGCGCGAGGCGACCGCCTAGAGGCGACCGCCTAAAGAACGCGGAAGACCAGAAACGCGACGACGAGCGCGATGCCGACGATGATAAACGGAAAGAGCAACCCGGCAACCGACTCTTTACGAAAGCCGAGACCGTAAAGTCCGGACTTTTCGCGGAACCGGTCCATACTTCGATCACCTCCGGCGCACAATGGCGACGCGTCGCTCGCTTCGGGCGTCGCCCATGCCCGGCGCGCCGCTCGTTTGCGCCTGATGATACCCCAGCGGGCGTCCCTGCCCCGCTACGTCGTTGCGGTCGTGCCGCCGCCCTGCGATGGGAGCGAGCGCATTGCCGGGAAGAGGATCACATCGCGGATATTGTGCTGATCCGCGAGGAGCATCGTCAGCCGGTCGATGCCGATGCCGATCCCGCCGGTCGGGGGCATGCCGTACATCAGAGCATTGACGTAGTCCTCGTCGATCGGCATCGCCTCTTCGTCGCCCGCCTCCCGGTCCCGCTGCTGATCGAGGAAGCGCGAGAGCTGGTCAAGCGGGTCGTTCAGCTCGGTGAAGGCGTTGGCGAGCTCGCCGCCGCCGATGTAGAGCTGGAACCGCTCGGCGTGGGTCGGGTCTTCCGGCTTCCGCTTGGCGAGTGGCGAGAGCTCGACAGGGTAGTCGAGCAGGAAGGTCGGCTGGATCAGGTAGGGGCGGACGAACTGCTTGAGCAGCTCGTCGACGATGCGCGGCCAGACGGTGTCGGCCGGAATATCAGCGCCCGCCGCTCGCGCCGCGCGCAGCAGACTCGCCTGGTCTGGATGCTCGACGTAGTCGATGCCAGTGGCGTCCTTGATCGCCTCGCGCAGCGTCTTCCTGGCGAAGGGCTGGCTAACGTCGATCTCCACGCCGTTCCAGGTGAAGCGCGGCTCGCCGTGGACATCGACTGTGACCTGGCGAATCAGGTCCTCCGCCTCGACCATCACCTGCTGGTAGTCGGAGTAGGCCTCATACCACTCGAGCATGGTGAATTCTGGCGAGTGGTTCCGGTCGATCCCCTCGTTGCGGAACGACTTCGTGATTTCGTAGACCCGATCGAAGCCGCCGACGATGAGGCGCTTCAGGTAGAGCTCGACCGCGATCCGCAGATAGAAGGTCTGGCCGAGCGCGTTGTGCAGCGTTGTAAACGGCCGGGCGGCCGCGCCGCCGTAGAGGGGCTGCAACGTCGGCGTCTCGACCTCGATGAAGCCGCGCTCGTCGAGGAAGCGCCGGATCGAGGAGACGATGCGGGAGCGCGTCTGAAAGACGGCGCGCACCTCCTCGTTCGCGATCAGATCGGCGTAACGCTGCCGATAACGCGTCTCGACGTCCTGCAGGCCGTGCCACTTCTCGGGCGGGGCGTTCAGCGCCTTGCTCAGCATCGCGAACCCGCTCACGCGCAGCGAGATCTCACCGGCGCGCGTGCGGAAGAGGCGGCCCGTCGCCTCGACGAAATCGCCGAGGTCGTACAGCTTCAGGAAATCCTCGAACGCCTCCGGGCCGACATCGTCCCGGCGGAGGTAAAGCTGCAGGTCGCCGCTGGCGTCGCGCAGGTGCGCGAAGACCGTCTTCCCCTGATGCCGGCGGCTGACCAGCCGCCCGGCGATAGTGATCTGCGCCTCGTCTTCCCCGCCTTCCGGGAGGGAGGGCTCGATCTCCTCGAAGCGGGCTCTCGCCGCCGCGATCACGCTGTCGCGCGAGGTTCGCGCCGGGTAGGGCTCGACGCCCCGCTCGCGCAGCACGTCGACCTTCGCCTGGCGAATCGCCTGCAACTCCGAGAGGTTCACTGCCTGCTGCAGAACCGGTTCGGGGATCATGGACACATCACGGGCGACATCGACGCCCTGCTCGCCCGCGTCCTCCGGTGGAGAGATACTCACGCCACGGACACCACGGTGTAGACCATCGAGCCGCCCGGCGTGCGCACGGTCGCCGACTCGCCCGCCCTGCGCCCGATCAGCGACTGCCCGACCGGGGACTGCGTCGATATCCTGCCATCGCCCGTGTGGGCCTCCTGCGGGCTCACCAGCACCCAGGTCTCCTCCTCGCCGTCGTCGCTCCGCAATGTGACGGTCGAGCCGAGGCCAATCGTCTCGGCCTGATCGTCACGCTGGATCACGGCGGCATTCTCGAGCGTCTGCTCCAGCTCGTGGATCCGCGCCTCGAGCGCCGCCCACTCGTCCTTCAGCTCTTCATACTCGCTGTTGTCGGAGATGTCCCCACTCTCAGTCGCTTCCTGAATCCTCGCCCGGAGCTCGGGACGCCGGCGCGCACGCAGATCCTGCAGCTCGGTCTCGAGCCGGGACTTACCTTCTTCGGTCAGCCAAACCGTCTCTGCCATGCTCGGCATCCTTTCCGGGCTGGCGCACTCCATGCCCGGGTCAACGAATCAGACCCGCCCACCCGACGCGGCCGCGCCGACAACGAACACCCATGAGAACACGCCGGCCGAACAGGGGCGGGCCGCCGATACGCCAAAAGGCCAGGGAGTCGTCCCCCGGCCGGTACCTGAGAGTGAAAGTATACCCCGCGCACTACGCCACCGAGGCAGCCCACCGGACGCCAACAGCCAAAAGCCAAGGACCAACAGCCCATGGCCAATAACCCGTTGTGCTAAACTGCCGTGTCTGATTGCGCCGCTGGCCCATTCGTCGCCAGCGGCGTTCCGCGTGCGGCACTCGCCCTGACACCATCGGATCGCGATCGCTCATGAGCCCCGTCACCGTCAGCCCGCTCTCTCACCGGCGCGTCGACCTCACCCCCTCGGTCCCCGGCCTCGTCGAGGTCGTCTCCCCCGCTTCGCTGGCGATGGAGCTCGGGATCGAGCCGGGCGACCAGATCATCGGCATCAATGGCCGGCCGCTCCTCGACGCCCTCGACTTCCAGTTCCAGGCGCAGGCCGAGCATGTCGTCCTCGACGTCGACCGCGGCGGCGTCCTCCTCCGCTACGACCTGCAGCTCGATGGCGACGAGTTCTGGGGCATCACCTTCGCCGACCCGACCTTCGACGGCGTGCGCGTCTGCGAGAATAGTTGCCCCTTCTGCTTCATCAAGCAGATCCCCAAGGGGATGCGCCGCTCGCTCTATGTCATGGACGACGACTACCGCTACTCGATGCTCTACGGCAGCTTCGTCACGCTGACGAACCTCTCCGAAGAGGACTGGCGGCGGATCGAGGAGCAGCACATCTCGCCCCTCCACGTCTCGGTCCACAGCACCAACCCGGAGCTGCGGCGGGCACTGGTCGGCAACCCCAAGGGGGGCACCATCATGGAGGCGCTGGCACGGCTGGAGCGCGCCGGCATCGACTTCCATGCCCAGTTCGTTCTCGTCCCCGGCGTGAACGACGGCGACGAGATGGAGCGCAGCCTGCGCGACCTCTCCACCTTCGCGCGCCTCCGCTCGATCGCGGGCGTCCCGGTCGGCCTCTCACGGCACGGGCAGGAGCGCCAGAGCAAGCAGTTGCGGCTCTCGCGCACCTGCATGCGCACTCTGCCCGGCAAGCAGATCACCGTGCGCCGCTACCAGCCCGACGAGGCGCGGGCGGTCATCGCGCAGGCCGAAGTCTGGCAGGAGCGGTTCTGGCGGGAGCGGGGCAACCCCTTCTTCTACCTTGGCGACGAGTTCTACCTGATGAGCGGCACGCCGGTCCCCGACACCGCGCACTACGGCGGCTTCCCGCAAATCGAGGATGGCATCGGCATCACCCGCGCCTTCCTCGACAACCTGGACGACTATCTCCGCCGCTCGCGCCGGGGGCTCCTCGCCGGCACGCAAGGGACGATCGCCTGCGCCGAGCTGATCGCGCCGACGATGCGCGAGGCCGTCAACCGCTTCAACGCCCGCACCGGCGCCGCGCTCGAGGTCGTGATGGTCGAGAACGTCTATCTCGGCTCGGAGATCAACGTCTCCGGGCTGCTCAGCGGCCACGACCTCCTGACCGCCTTCGACCGCGGCCCCTCCGACGCCCCCCTCTACATCTCCGACCGGATGGTCAGCCAGCGCACCGGCACGCTGCTCGATGACCGGACCGTCAGCGACGTCGAGACAGCGCTGCGGCGGCCCGTCGTTCCGGCCGCCGACCTCTCCGATGTCGCGCGCGATCTGCGCCAGCGGCGGGCGCGGCAGGCGCAAGCGGCCGCGTGACACGCAACCTCGCGACGGATCTCGTGGTGTCCGGGCACACGCGCGGCAGCACATTCGCGCTGACCGTCGCGCCCCGCTCCGCGACGAACCGCCTGGATGTCCAGGCCGATGGCACGCTGCGGGCGCGCATCACCGCGCCGCCGGTCGACGGCGCGGCCAACGCCGCCCTTCTCCGTTTGCTGGCGGAGCGCCTCGAACTCCCCCGATCGCGGCTGGCGATAGTCACGGGCGAAACCGGCCGGCGCAAGCGGATCCTGGTCGAGGGGATCGCCCCGGAGGATCTGGCGAATCGTCTCTCGCGCGCCCTCGACGAGCGCTGAGCTCAGGTCCGGGCCGAACGGCTCCCGGCGCCCGAGGCGGCCTTCGCGCGCCGCCAGAACGGCCGCGCGATGCGACGGCCCCGGAGCTGCCACCAGAGGGCGAGCGTTTCGCCCATCGCGCGCAGGATCACGCGCGGATTGCCGCCGCTGGCACTCCCGACCACGCGGGGATAGTGATGGACCCCGACCTGCTGCACCGAGGCCCGCTGCTGGCGCGCTTTCGCCTGGATCTCGGTGTTGATCAGCGCGCCGGGCGCGCTCAGCTCTATCCCCCGCAGGAGATCGCCCCGAAAGAGCTTGAAGGCGCAGTCGATATCGCGCATGTGCACGCCGAAGAGGATGCGCACGGCCACGTTGAACGTCTCGGCGAAGAGCCGTCGGTGCAGCGGGTCGCTTCGCTCCATGCGAAACCCGGCGACGATGTCGTAGTCCGAGGCGAACGGGGTCAGGAGCCGCAGATCGCCGATGTCGAACTGCTGGTCGGCGTCCATGAACATGACGTAGTCGCCGCGCGAGGCGCGAAACCCGGACGTCAGCGCCGCGCCGTAGCCGCGATTGCGCTCGTGCCTGACCAGGTGCACCCGGCGATCCTCGGCGGCGACCCGTTCGACAATGGCCGCTGTCGCATCGCGACTGCCGTCATCGACGACGATGATGTCGAAGTCATCGGTGAAGGTGGGCAGCGTCGCCAGTGATTGCCGCACCACCGGTTCGATATTGCCGGCCTCGTTGTACGCGGGGAGAACGAGCGTCAGGCTGCCGGGCAGCCGCACCATGGGTGGCCCGGGATTGGCGTGGGTCACCCGGATGTCCAGATCGCGCCTTCCGTCGCCGTGCTCGGCAGTTGCGACACGTCCATCCCCGGTGTCCAGTTGTGCGAATCGATGCCTGCCGGCGGCAGTGGCGGCGCCTTGAAGCTCTTGTCGATCGGCGCCTGCCCCTTCATGTCGGCGCTGACCTTCCAGACCTCGCCGCGTGGGAAGTACTTCGTGTAGAAGTTCCCCTCCCAAAGAACCTGCCCGTTCCGGTCGCGCACGACGCGGTAGTGGGAGAGCTCTTCGCCGATCCCGCCGATCTGCACCTCTTCGATCGTGCCGGGGTCGAGCTTGTCGTCGACCACCTCCGACGGCGGGAGCATCTGGGTCTTGGCGCCCCACGTCGGCCCGGTCGTCTCGACCTGGTAGCCGAGATCGGCGCCGTAGATATTGACGATGACGTTGACGCCATCGGTCCACGACTCGACGAGCATCCACGAGTCGGACGGATTCTCGAACTTGAAGTCGGCCCAGGTCGACGGGTCGGTTGTCGGCTGCAGGATCGAGGCGTCGAGGCCAGGCTTCCAGCCGTCGTACTCGTAAAAACCGATCCGGAAGCGGTGCGGCCACCATTCGGTGATCGGCAGCCCCGCCAGGTAGGCGGCGCGGAAGACGGTCGTCGAAACCTGGCAGATACCGCCGCCGATGTCCTGGCCGATGTTCTCGCCGTCGATCACCTGCGCCTCGACGAAGCCCTGCTCCTCGTCGATCAGCCCGATCGCCCCGTTGAACGAGAACTCGCCCCAGGGCGGGATCAGCGTGCCGTTGAGCAGCCGCGCCCCGACCGCGACGTTCGTCGCCCGGCCGTCGTTCGATCCGGAGTAGTTCGACTGCCCGGAGCCGAGGAGGGTCGTGATGCCGAGCGCGTCGAGGTTTCCGCTGTCGATCTTCGGCTTGATGTAGGTCACTGGCGCGGTGATCGTGCCGCCGCCGCCGAAGAAGCGGCCCTCGACCTCTTCCGCGAGTTTCGCCGCGTCGAGCCGCACGCCATCGACGCTCGGCTCGACCGAGACGACCCGCTCGCCGTTCCAGCCGACGACGGCATCGGTCGGTTCACGGTTGATCTGCGCCGCCAGCCGGTCTGACAACCACGGGGCGAGCTTCTCGCGATCGAGGCTGAGCGCGATCGCGGGAGCGCCCCCCTGCCCCGCGGTCACCTTCTGATCGACGAACTGCGCAATCTCGGCCCCGGGCAGCGTCCACGCCCCAGTGTCGCTCGCGACCTGCAGCGGTTGCGCAATCGCCTGCGCCAGCAGCGCCCGCGCCGGCTCCAGGTCGGCCGCGCGGACCGCTGCGATCTTCGTCTGCACCGGCAAATCGGCCTGCACCGGCTCGAGATGCTGCAGCAACCTCGTGATGACCGTGCGCGCTCGCGGCCGGTCGACCACCGTGCCGTCGACCTCCGGCACGATTGACACATTCGCCCCATCGATGGCGATCGAGGCGTCGTGGGGCGGACTCCCCAGCTCGCGGTCGATCTCATCGAACCAGCGGTCGAGCTGCTGATAATCGACAGCGATCGGCAAGGCAACCCGCGTCCCGTTCGCGGCCGCCCGGCTCGTCGAGCGCAGCCGCTGCAAGGCCGACTCCTCGCGCCCGATCCGGGCAGCGTCGGCAAGCGCGGCCTGCTCGTCGACGGAGACGCCGATCTCACCGAGCGTCGCGCTCCAGGATGCGTTGTCATGAGTCAGGGTGATCGTGCTCGACTCGAGCGCCGCCGCGCGCTGCGCAATGCGCGCCGAGGCCACGTCCATCGGCAGGCCGCCGACCGCGACATCGGCCACGGTCACCGCGGGAAAGATCCGTTCGGCATAGGAGGCGCGGACGGTCAGCAGGATGACCGCCGCCGCAAGCGCAACGATGGCGACCGATCCGGCGAAGGTCAGCCAGAGCGCGCGCTCCAGGCGCGGCGAAAAGGCCGGGAGGCGCGTCGCGTTCGGGCGCGCGTCGGCGGAGACGCGCGGCCGGGGAGCAAAGGCGAGTTGGAAAGCGCTCGAGGCACGCGCCTGTGGTCGCAAGGCCAGCCGTCCTCCGAATCAGGCAGAGGCAATCCCGCTGGGCACGGAGAACGATGTGACAAGGCGAAACCGAACCCGGCCGCATTGTAGAACATCGCCCGCGCGAACGCCCACGACCGCTCGTACCGGTTCGCCATTCAGGATGGTGCCGTTGCGGCTCCCCAGATCGCGCAGCCACCACTGCCCCCGCTCGAAGCGAACCTCGGCGTGCCTCACCGAAACGTGGGGGTCGTCGACGACGACATCCGCGCCCGCGCCGCGCCCGATCACCGTTCGTGGCAACAGGGGAACGAGCTCGCCCGGCAGGAACGAGGCCGATGCCCCATCCTCCACTTCCAGCGCCAGCGGGGGAGCATCCCCATCCCCCGCGGGCATCATCCGCGCGGCCAGATGGAGCTCGCGCACGGTCGCCCGCATCGCGGTGAAGAGGAAGAGGTAGATCAGCCCGATAAAAGCCAGGCGCAGGGCTGCCACCGCCCAGTCGCCATCCAGCAGGCGCTCGATCGGCACCAGGAGGTCAATCATCCTGGCGCAGCGTATACACAGCGGCGCCGAAGGCGATCTCGTCGCCAAGCGCGAGCCGCGCCTCGCGCACGCGCCGGCCATTGACCCAGGTGCCGTTCCGGCTGTCGAGGTCGATGGCGCGCCAGTCGCGGCCGGACCGCTCGAGCCGGGCGTGGTGGCGCGAGACATCGGGCCGGGGAATCACGACGGCATTGTCCGCCGCGCGGCCGATGGTGATCCGGTCGCCGCGCAGGGCCGCCCCGGGCAGTCCGTCGTCACCGGGCACGAGGCGCAGCCCTGGACGCGACGCCGATCTTCCGGCGGCCGGCGCGGCCTCGAAATGGCCGGTGGCCCGCACCGCGCGGCGCGGCACCGCCCGGTCCTCCACGATGGTGACGCGCATCGGCCCGACGGTCGAGACGCCGCGCGCAAACGCCACCTCGGCCAGCCACGCCTCCATCTCGCGACCCAAGGCATCGCGCCAATCGGCGAACGCCGCCGCGTCGTCGGGATGGAGCCGGACCTCGTAGGCGTTCGGGGCCAGCGTCGTCCCGACCGACGTCTGCCGGCCATCGAGGAGCGCCCGCTCCAGCCGCCGCGCGATCTCCGCCGGCTGCACCCGCAGACGGAAGAGGCCAGCGACGCTCCCCTCGATCGCTCGTTCGACCATCCGCTCGAAGCGGTCGATGATCACGCGATCCCCTTCTTCGCCTGCCGGGCCTCCGTGAAGCGCACCCAGTGCGGATCGTGCCCGGCGAGCAGCCCCTGCACCAGCGACCAGGCCGCGTAGACCTCCAGGGCGAAGGGAAGATAGCCGCCATACCCGAGCAGCGGCATCTCGAAGAGCTTCGGCCGGTCGACGAACGGGATGACGTAGACCCACTTCGGCATCGAGTAGACATTCCACAGCTCCCAGAAGAAGCCGCAGGTCAGTCCCGCCGCGAAGAGGACCAGCACCGTGTCCCAGCGCCCCACGCGGACCTGTTCGGTGATGCTCGGGTTGCCGAGAACCGCGTTGATCGGATCGAGGGCGAGGAAGAGCCCGATCCAGATCAGCGGGAAGCAGTAGCGGGGAAAGGCGAGCGCCAGGAGCAGCATAACGACGCCGAGCAGCGCGATGAGGGCCAGGCTGCGATTGCCCCGGCCGAGCCGGATCCAGTGCCGCTCCGGGGCAAAGGGCGCGAAGGAGCGGATCAGCTCGGCCGTCACGAAGAGCGCGGGCACGACCGTCGAGAAGGCGAGCGAGGCCAAGAGGACGTACTCGAGCAGCTCGTAGGGCCGCGGCGTGATGTAGCGCCAGTTGCCGAGGATGGCGTTGGCACGCTCGAAGAGCCACCAGAGCGGCGCGGAGATGATGAAGAGGAGCGCCATGCGGTGCCAGTCGCGGGCGATCAGCGAGCTTCCGGTCCTCAACGCCGTGAGGCCATCGACGGCGAGGATGTAGCCGAGCCAGAGAGGAAAGAAGGCATGCTCGGAGAGCGGGCCCGGCCCGAACCAGGCGATCCACCACCAGATGAGGAGCAGAGCGACCCCGCCCCAGAAGCGGAAGACGCTTCCACGGCGCGCGCTGCTCTGACGTACGCTGGCGAGGCGTCGACTCGTGTACACCCGCGCGGCTCCTGAGGCGGCTCGATCACGTCCGCCGCTGGTATGATCGCCCGGTCGGGATCGCCGCGGCCACCCCGCGGCCGCGTGAGAAGGAAGACATCGTTGACAATGCATCGCGTGCTGATCGGGCCGTCGATCCTCTCGGCCAACTTCCGGCGGCTCGGGGAGCAGATCGCGGAGGTCGAGGCCGCCGGCGCCGATTTCATCCATGTTGACGTCATGGACGGCGTCTTTGTTCCCAACATCAGTATTGGCCTCCCGGTCCTGGAGGCGGTCCGCGCGGCGACGAACCTCCCGATCGACGTCCACCTGATGATCGTCGAGCCCGAGCGCTGGGTGGAGCGCTTCGCCCGCGCCGGCGCCAACACGATCACCGTCCACGTCGAGGAGCATCCGAATCTCTACAGCACCCTGCGCGCGATCGACGCGGCAGGCGCCGAGCCGAGCGTGACGCTCAACCCGGCGACGCCGATCGTCATGCTCGAGCCGGTGATCCCCATCGTCCGGCAGGTGCTGATCATGTCGGTCAACCCCGGCTTCGGCGGGCAGACCTTCATCCCGGCCTCGCTCGACCGGCTGCGCCGGGTGCGGGCCATGCTGGACGAGATGAACCCCTCCTGCCGCCTCGAGATCGACGGCGGCGTGAAGGCGAGCAACGCGCGGCGGATCGTCGCGGCGGGGGCGGACACCCTCGTCGCCGGCTCCGCCATCTATGCGCCAGACGGCAGGATTGCGGACGCGATGGCCGCGCTGCGGCGCGCGACAACGGACGACGAGGGAGAGGCAGAGCGATGACGACGACCAACGGCAACTGGGGACCGATCCGGCTGACGTTCCACGTCCGCACCTATCAGTTCGGCGAGCGGCTCATTCCGGAGATGCTCGGCAAGACCGGCGTGCCCGAAGGGACCGTCGCCGAAACGTGGGAGATCAGCGACCAGAAGGACACTCGCGCCACGATCACCAATGGCCCCTTCGCCGGCCGCCGCCTCCATGACGTCGTCGCCGAGCACCCGGACGAGATCGTCGGCACGGGCTGGCGGGGCCCCCACTTTCCGATCCTCGACAAGTTCCTCGACGCCTCGCACCCGCTGCCGGTCCACCTCCACGCCGACGACGAAACGGCCCGCCGCGTCTACAACGAGCCGAACGGCAAGACCGAGGCGTGGCACATCCTCTACGCGGCGCCCGGGGCCTCGATTCTCGCCGGCATCCGCCCCGGCTTCAGCGAAGACGACCTGCGGCAGGCCTTCCTCGATGAGGATTACGACCGGGTGATGTTCCGCCACCCCATCGTCGCCGGCGACACCGTCTACGTCCCCGGCGGCATCCTGCACGCCTTCGGGCCGGACACCCTGATCTTCGAGGTGCAGCAGACCTCGGACCTCGCCCAATCGGTGATGCCGGCCGACCTCTACGGCAACCGGCACTCGCCCGAGCAGTGGCGCGCCAACATCGACGCCACGCTCGCCGAGCTCAAGACCCATTACCTCCCGAAGCCGCACGCGGGCCTCGACAAGCCAGGCGCGGAGCCGGGCAACCGGATCACCGTCGGCGGCGCCGGTCCTCACTTCGCCATCGAGCGGTGGCGACTGACTGCCCCGCACCTCGACGCGGCGCACGCCTGGCGCTTCCTGACCCTCTCCAACGTCGGCGAGCCGGTGACGATCGCCTGGAGCGGCGGCACGGAGACGCTTGGCCGCGCCGAGTCGGTCATCCTGCCGGCGACGATCGGCGATGTCACCGTCGCCCCGACCGGCGAGAGCGCCGACCTGATTGCCACCTACGTCCCCGATCTGGAGCGGGACATCGTGCAGCCGCTGCGCGAGGCGGGGCACGCCGAGGAGGAGATTCAGGCCCTCGGGGAGATCGGCGGGTGATACAGCATCCGGGTAACGACCGCCGCCTTGCCCTGCCCAACCCTCACCCCCAACCGCAACTCAAAGGGTACCCGGCCCACCGCAGTGGGCGAGGGGAGGGTTTTCGCGAGATGGCGTACCAGGAGTTATGGGTGTGCCGGGGGTGAGGGCGGGCTGTCGCAACGCGGCAGTGATTATCGGGATTTCATGTGCCCGGCGCTTACGGCGCGGCAGCCGCCCCGAGCTTCGCCAGCGCGTGCAGCTCGTCCTTCGCCGACGCGTAGAGCGAGCGGAAGACCTTGTAATAGGCGTCGTAGACGGGGCGCAGGCCGGCGTTCGGCTCGAACTGGAGCGCGAGCTTCACCCAATCGCGTTTCAGGGCCTCAGGCGAGTCGATGATGCCTGACCCGAGCCCGGCGAGGAAGGCGTCGCCATACGACGCCCCGATCGTCCGCTCCGGGACGTCCTGTGGCACGCCGGTGACATCGGAGACGATCTGCAGCCAGAGCCGGTTCTTCGCCCCACCCCCGACCGCGAGCAGCCGTCGCGGCCGCGCGCCCATGGCGACCATCGTCTCCAGATTGTGGCGCACCCCGTAGGCGGTCCCTTCGAGCGTCGCCCGGTAGAGGTGCGCCCGCGTGTGGGAGAGGGTCAGCCCGGCGTAGACGCCGCGCGCGTCGGGGTCGTTGATCGGGGTGCGCTCCCCCGCGAAATAGGGGAGGCAGACGAGCCCTTCCGACCCGGCCGGGATGCCGGCTCCGGCGGTGGCCAGCGCCGCGTAGGCATTCGGGCCGCCCGCCTCCTCGGCAACCATCTCCACCCCGGCGCAGGTGTCGCGAAACCAGCGCGTCAGGGCGCCGGTCGTCGACATGCCCCCCTCGATGGCGTACATCCCCGGCCGCACGTACGGCACCGACCACATGGACGGGATTGGCACGGGGTGCTCCGTCAGGCTGATGAAGAACATCGTCGAGCCGTACATGACCATCATGTCGCCCGCGTCCAACACCCCGGCGCTGATCGCTTCCGCTGCAGCATCGACGCACCCCGCCGTCACTGGCGTCCCCGCGCGCAGCCCTGTCTCGGCCGCCGCGGCCGGCGTCACCTCCCCCGCGATCTCATCCGACCAGAGGAGGCGCGGCAGACGGTCAAGGTCGACAATCGAGTCGGCGTAGCGGGGGTTCCAGCGCAGGTTGTGGAGGTCGAAGAGGGGGATGAAGTAGGCGGCGGTGTGGTAGTCGACGACGTACTCGCCCGTCAGGCGGTAGACCATGTAGGACGACGAGGCGAGCAGCCGCTCGGCTGCCGCGAAGATCTCCGGCTCGTGCCGGCGCAGCCAGAGGATCTTGGGGCCGATCGACTGCGAGGTGAGGGCCATGCCGCCAAGTTCGAAAATCGCCTCTTCGCCGATCTCCTCGTTCAGCAGCGCGATCTCCTCCGAGGCGCGCGTGTCGATGCCGTAGAGGATCCCCGGCCGCAGCGCCCGGCCGGCGGCATCGACCGGGAGGAGGCAGGGGCCGATGGCGCTGAGGCTCACCGCGCCGACGTCCTCGCCCCGATACTGGTCGCCCAGCAGCGTTCGCGTCAGCGCGACGAACTCTCCCCACCAGATCGCGTCGGCGTCATGCTCGGCCCAGCCCGGCCGCGGCAGGCTCAACCCATGCTCGATCACCGCCTCGGCCAGCACCTCGCCGCCGGGCGTGCAGATGACGCCCTTCGAGCTGTAGGTCCCGATATCGACGCCGAGCAGCAGTTCGCCAGGCACCAGCCGTTCTCCCTCTCCTCGCGGTGGTTTTTCCGATCTTCGCGGCGATCATAGCAAAGCCCTCGGCAACCGCCGCGGGCTGCACTATCCCCCACGTTCGCTCGCGTGGTCCGCTTCTTGCCATTCCCCATCATCGGGAGCGGCTGACATGTCTCCGAACCGGGCGCGCCGCGCTCCGGCGCTCCATTGCCCCTCTCTGGCGCCGATACCTGGCTCGGCGCCCCGCGTTACGATGACAGGCAGGCGCGAACGTGGCTCTCGTTGATGTGCTGATCCCGACATGCGGACGGAAAACCGGTCTGGCCGTGGTGCTGACCGGCCTCTTCGGGCAGACCTTCCAGGATTTCGACGTGGCCATCTCGGACCAGTCGCCCGACGACGCGATGTACCTCGACAGCATCGAGATCCGCACCCTCGTCGCGGCCCTGCGCTGGCGCGGCCACCGCGTCGAGATGCACCACCACCTCCCCCGCCGCGGCATGGCCGAGCAGCGCCACTTCCTCCTCAGCCGGAGCAGCGCCCGCTACGCCCACTTCATCGACGACGACGTCCTGCTCGAGCCGGACACCCTGGAGCGGATGCTGAAGGTGATTCAGGAGGAGGGCTGCGGCTTCGTCGGCTGCCCCGCCACCGGCCTCGACTACCTGGGCGACGTGCGGCCGCACGAGCAACAGATTGAGCTCTGGGAGGGTCCGGTGGAGCCGGAGCGCTTCGACGCGGAGAGCATCCCCTGGGACCGGCACAAGATCAACAACGCCGCCAACCCGCTCCATCTCGAACAACGACTGGCGCCGGACGGGCGCACCGTCCGCTACCGCATCGCCTGGGTCGGCGGCGCCAACGTCCTCTTCGATCGGGAGAAGTTGCTGGAGGTCGGTGGCTTCGACTGGTGGGATCAGTTGCCGCCGGGGCACGCGGGGGAGGAGGTCGTCGTCCAGTTCCTCCTGCTCAACCGCTACGGCGGTTGCGGGATCCTCCCCGCCGGCACATACCACCTCGGCCTGCCCACCAACGTGGAGGACCGGAGCCGCAACGCGACCGAGTTGTTCGCGTCACTCCTCACGCGCCTCGAGGCGCGCGACCGTGAAGAGTCGCACCATGGCGAACGTGCGTTACAGCCCCATGCAGAGTTGATATTGACCTGAGCGCGGCGTAGGATGCTTGCCTCAACGACGCGTTGCGGCTATACGGAATTCGGGTGATCACCGTCGCAATGCGGCAGTGATTATCCGGATTTCGTACTACCCGCTATGCATCGCTCGCATCGACCAACCGCCGCAGCGCCGCCGTGTGTTCCGGGTGCGTGCCGCAGCAGCCGCCGACAATCTGTGCCCCGAGCGCGAGCCACTCCCGCGCGTGCTCCGCGTACCCCTCGCCGCCGACGTTGCCCGAGGGCGACCAGCCGACCTCGTCGTCGACCTGCCCGACGTTCGCGTACGCGCCAACCGGGAGCGAGCTCGCCTCGCGCAGCACCGGGAGCGCCGCCGCAATCACCTCCGGCGACGCGCAGTTGACGAAGAGCGCATCGGGCCGCCCAAGCGCCACCCGCCGCGCCGCCTCGGCCAGCGGCTCGCCGCTCATCAGCCGCACGGGCTCCCCCGACGCGAGCGGCGCGCAGACAAAGCCGACCGTCACCGGCAGCCCCGTCTCCTGCGCCGCCTCGAGCGCGATCTCGGCCTCCGCGATCGTCGGCATCGTCTCGATCAGCAGCAGATCGACCCCGGCAGCAGCGAGGTCGCGCGCGTGCGCCCGGTGCTCCTCCAGCGCGACCCCTCTCGGCGTATCGAAGGTCGGGGCGTAGCACTCGTCCAACGGCGCGATCGACCCGGCAACCAGCGCCTCGGGCCGCCCGGCCTCGACGATCGCCTCGCGCGCCAGCCGCACCGCCAGCGCATCGAGTGCGGCGGCACGCTCCGGGTCGAGACCCGCCTTGCGCAGCGTGCGCGCCGTCGAGCGAAAGGTGTTTGTCGTGATGATATCGGCCCCGGCGCGCAGGTTGTCGGCGTGAATCTGACGCACCAGCTCGGGCCTCTCCAGCAGCCCGAGCGCCGACCAGAGCGGCAATCGGGTGGCCAGCCCCCGGCGATCGAGATCACTCCCCATCGCCGCGTCGAGGACCAGCGGCGGCCCGGCGTGCAACCGCTCCAGGAACCGACTGGCTCGAGCCTCCATCACCGCGCGACGTTCGTAATGCCCGCCAGCCCCGACATGTAGGCGATGATGGTCAGGAATGCGGCGGCCAGCGACCAGATCAGCATGGCGACCCCTTGCGTCCGCGCGGTGAGCACGCGCCCCGAGCCGTGCTGCAATCCGACTGGAATGATGGCAAGGAGCGCCACGAGGTAGTGCATCGGCGAATTCTGAGAGCCCCCGCCGAGCAGCGCGAATCCGATGACGTACTGGAGTAACAGCAGCGCCGCCGCGATCATCGCCACCCGTCGCGTCCATTGCGCATTGCCGCCTGCCGCCTGAATGGCCGCCATGATCGCGGTCACGATGAAGGCGACCACCACCAGACCGCCAACCAACTCATGGATGCCGACCAATCCCCCGTTCACCGTCTCCCCCCTCCGTCCGCAACGCCGCTCGCGCACCCGGCAGCGATTCGGCGCAAGTGTGAGCGCAAGCGGCACTTCACTGCCAGTGTCGCGCCATCACCGGACCGGGGATTCGATCGCCGCTGGTAGACTCGATCCCGGTTGTGGGGTGAGATGAAGCAACAGCGAAGAAGGGCGGGGAGCATGACGGCGAGCGAGGCGTGGCGGCGCGCGCTCTGGGAGGCGATCGGCGAGGCGCTCAGCGCGCACATCGTCATGCTGCGCGACACCGCGATCATCGACGACGCCAGCGCGGCGGCGCTCCTCGAGACGGTCGCCAACGTCCGGCAGGGAGCGCCGCCCGCGATCGAGGGCCCCCTCGCGCTCGTCGCCGCCTTCGACGAGCGTTGCGATAGCCTCAGTGCGCCGGGAATCGCCGGAGGGGCGCGCATCGGGCGCACCGGCCACGATCTCGCGGCGACGGCGCAGTGGCTCGTCCTGCGCGAGCGCGCACTCTCGCTGGCGGCCGAGCTCGACGCGGCGCGCTCGGCCCTCATCGAGCTCGCCGAGCAGCACGTGTTCACCCTGATGAACGCATGGGCGGGCGGTACGCCCGTGCAGCCGACGAACCTCGCCCACTTCCTGACCGGGGCGATCGCTCCCCTGGGCCGCGCCGCGCGGCGGCTGCGGGCGACGTACGAGGCGTTCGACCGCGCGCCGCTGGGCGCCGCGTCGCTCGCCGGCCCCGGCCTGCCGATCGACCGCGAGGAGACCGCCGACCTGCTTGGCAGCGAAGGGCCGGTCGAGAGCACCTTCGACGCCCTCGCCGCCATCGATCACCTCGTCGCGCTCGGCGACGATGCCCGGGACGCGGTCGCGCCGCTGCAGCGCCTCGTGGGCGAGTTCCTCGTCTGGTCGCGGACCGATCCCCAGGCGTTCCGGCTGGCCGACGACCTGTCCGCCTCCGCCGATCTCACGCTGCCGACCTTTCGCCCGGCCCGCGTCCTCGAGCGGCTGGCGGGCGAGGCCCGCCGAGTCGAGCGAAGCGCGGATAACGTCGCTCGGACCGCGCTCGCCCTCCCTTACGGCCCGCCGGGCGAGCTCGGAGAGGAGGTGGTCGTGGCCACGGCCGAGACGCTGGAGGGTGCAACTCGGGTGGCGGCAGCGATCCCGGTGCTGCTCGGCGAGTCGTTGGAGATCAACCGCGCGTGGCTCGCCCGAAACGCGGGCCGGGACCTGGTGACGACCGGCGACCTGGCGCACTTTCTGATGGCGGAGGAAGGGCTCGACCCGGCATCCGCGCAGCAGATCGCGGCCATGACCGCCAACCGGGCGCGCCAGGAGGGGCTGGAGGCGAGCGCCATCGGCCCCGCGATGATCGACGCCGCCGCCCTGCTGGTGATCGGCCGGGAGTTGGGCGTCGAGATCGAGCGCCTCGGCGCCTACCTCGCCCCGCGCCGTTTCATCGAGAAGCGCACCCTGCTCGGCGGCCCGGCCGCCCCCGCCGTCCGCGAATATCTCGAGCGGGAGCGGGAGCGCCTTCACGCCGATCGCCGCTGGCTCGACGCCCGCCGCCTTCGCCTCGCCCAGTCTCGCGAGAACCTGGAAATCCGCACCCGGGAGATCGTCGCCTCGTCGGCGTAGAGCAACGAGCACCTCACACCGCGCCGGCATCGCGCGTTCTATGTCAGGCATCATCGCCGCCCTTCGCGCGGAACAGCCCTGCCGCGAAGTACAATTGACTATTCCAGCGATGCAGCTCGCCATGCCAAGGAGGCTCATATAACTCGCATTCCATTCGCAACCAACCGTCCGAACGAACACGCGCTCCTCATTGCCGTCGAGCAGCCCGGGCAGACCTGGGCGGCCACCGACTCCCTCGAAGAGCTGGCCCGTCTCGCCGAGACGGTCGATGTCGAGGTCGTCGGCTCGGTCACGCAGAAGCTCGCGCACCCGCTCGCCGGCTCCTATGTCGGCAAGGGGAAGCTTGAAGAGATCAAGGCGCTGCGCGACGACCTCGGCTACGACGTGGTCATGGTCGACGACGATCTCACCCCCGCCCAGCAGCGCAATCTGGAGCGGGCGCTCGACGTCAAGATCATCGACCGCACCGCGCTCATCCTCGATGTCTTCGCCCGCCGCGCCGCGACGCACGAGGGGCGCCTCCAGGTCGAGCTGGCGCAGCTCGAATACCGGCTGCCGCGCCTGACTGGCCTCTGGACGCACCTTTCGCGGCAGGGGGTCGGCGGCGTCGGCCTGCGCGGCCCCGGTGAAACGCAGCTCGAGAGCGACCGGCGCGAGCTTGGCAAGCGGATCGTCCATCTCAAGCGAGAGCTGCGCGAGGTTCACTCCCATCGCCAGCGCTACCGCGACCGCCGGCGCGGCACGCCGATCCCGGTCGTCGCGCTCGTCGGCTACACCAACGCCGGCAAGAGCACCCTCCTCAACGCGTTGACTGGCGCGGGCGTCGCCGCCGAGGACAAGCTCTTCGCCACGCTCGACCCGACGACGCGCCGGCGGGAGCTGCCGAGCGGCCGCGAGGTCCTCTTCACCGACACGGTCGGCTTCATCAACAACCTGCCGACCCTCCTCATCGCCGCCTTCCGGGCCACGCTCGAGGAGATCAACGAGGCGTCGGTCCTGCTGCACGTCGTCGACGTCACGCACCCGAATGCCGCCGAGCAGGTGCAGACGGTGATGAGCGTCCTCGAAGAGCTCGGCGCCGACGACAAGCCAGTCGTCACAGCGCTCAACAAGGTCGACCTCCTCCCCGACGGGGCGACGATGGACGACCTGCTGGCGCGCCTCGGCCCCGCGGCCGGACTGGCGATCAACCCGGTCCCCATCTCGGCGCAGGCTGGCCTCGGCTTCGACGCACTCCTCGCTCAGGTCGAGACCGCCATCGAGGAGGATGCCGACTTCGTTCCGGTCACCTTGACCGTCCCCTTCGCGCGGACCGATCTCGTCGATCGCTTCCACCAGCTCGGCCGCGTCGAGGAAACGACGTTTGACGAGAGCGGCACAACGCTGCAGGGGTACCTGCCGATGCGGGAGATGGGACGCTTCGCCCCGCACCTCGCCCCTCGGGCGAACGGGCGAGCCGCCGGCATCCCCGGCACGCGCGATACCGCCCGGACCGCGACGGCGAGCTAGGCGCCCAGGTGGCCCTGATCGACATCGATGCCCGGGAGATCCACGCGAAGGTCGTCTACTTCGGCCCCGAGCTGAGCGGCAAGACGACGACGTTGCGCGCGATCGCGACGGGGGTCCCTCCGGAAGCGCGCGGCAGCTTCCGCTTGATCGCCTCCGCCTCCGCGCGCACGATCTTCTCCGACTCGCTGCCGCTCGATCTCGGCGAGCGGCTCGGGTTCCGCCTGCACTGGCACCTCTACTCGGTACCGGGTCAGCCGCGTTCGAGCGGCGCGCGGGCCGCCGTCCTGCAGGGGGTCGATGGCATCGTCTTCGTCGCCGACGCTACCCCGGGGCGGATGCCCGAGAACCTCGCCTCGCTCGCCGAGCTGGAATCACTCCTGAGCGCGCAGGGCAAGTCGCTCGGCGCCCTCCCCTTCGTGCTCGAATGCAACAAGTCGGACATGGCCGACGCGCTCTCCAGCAGCGAGATGGCGGCCGCGCTCGGCCTGGAAGCGGCGATCGCCGTGCGCGCCTCGGCCATCCGCGGCGAAGGCGTCTTCGCGGCATTGCGGGCCGTCAGCCGAGAGATCGCGGCGAACCTGTAGGAGCGAATCCGCTCGCCGCGATCGCCCCGACGCGCACCAGCCCTACAACCACTCCCCGTCCAGCACGCGCCGCGCCTGATCGACCGCCGACGCGGCCCGGCCGGCCAAATCGGCTTGACTGCCGCGACCCCGCTGCCCGCGCCCGGTCGTGGCAGCCTCGGCCAGCGCGGCCAGCGCCAGCCGCGCCGGGAACCGCTCCCGCCACGACGGCGGCACGTGCGCGAAGTACTCGTCCGTGAACCCCTCGACGAGCGTCAGCCGTTTCTCGCCTCGCTTCGCGCTCCCCTCCCGTTCCGCTCCGAGCGTCGCCACGAGGTTGGCGACATCGATCAGCGGATCGCCAAGCGCCAGCTTGTCGAAATCGAGCAGCCCGACCTGCTGGTCATCCAGCAGCATGTGCCCCTGCTTCAGGTCGAAGTGGGTCGGCATCCGCGGCGACTTGCCGAGCGCAGCGCCGATCGTCTCCACGAGCCGATCGACCTCGGGTGCGAGCGAGGGGTTGTTGGCGCACAACGTCCCCGCCACGGACGCCAGCCGCTCCTCCTGATCCTGCATCGCCTCGGAGAGCAGCCCCTCCGGGAAGGGAAACTGATGAAAGCCGGCCACGGCGCGCGCTGCCCGGCGCACCGCCGGCATCGCTTCGTCGGCGGTGCCGCGTCGGATGATCTGCAGGAGCCGCGTACCCGGCACTTCGCTCAGCAGGAGTGTCTGCCACCCGTCGACGTAGGCGATCGGCCGCGCCACGGCGAAGCCGCGATCCTCGCGCGCGCATCCCTCGGCGAGCACTTGCAGGATCTGGCGCGCCCGCCGCCCCTCCTCGACCTCCCGGTAGACCTTCGCGTAGGCGCGCCGCGTGACGCGCTCTCCCGTCGCCCCATCACGCGCGGTCACATCGAGGCGGACCATCACCCGCATGTCAGGGCGGTAGCGCGCAGTTGTCGCCGACGTCTGCTCGATCGCCCAAGCCCCGTCGCCAATCTCCTGCACCACCGGGTCCACCATCTCCGGCGCTCCCTGGAAGAGGCGGAGCAGGCCGGGCAGCCGGTAGTCGTAGGGGAAGACCTGGACCATCAGGTCGAGCTCCGGCGCGTAACTGACCGGCTCCAGCGCCAGCGGGCCGAGCGGCGCTGACGCCGCCGGGTCGCGAGCCAGCAGCCGGTCGACCAGCGGCCGCGTCCGATCGCCGCTGTAGGTGGTGCCGGTGACGATCTGGGTGAAGGGCTCGCCGCTCGCGGCCGTCCCCTGGAGGGTGTACTGCAGTACCATCCGCGCGGCAGACGGCCGGACATAGTCGATCGTGCACGAGTCGATCGCCGGCATCGCGCCCCGCGCCGAGCGCAGATGCGTCTGGAAGAGCCGCGCCATCCGCTCCGGATCCTGGAGCGTAGCGGCATCGGGGAAGGTCCTGGCGCCCAAGAATGGTCCTTTCTCCGTAGACCGGTCGTCGTCGCGGGCGGGATGGCTTGCCTCGGTCCACCCACGGCTCACCTGCTACCACGCAGGGAGCGCCGCGCGAGCGGCCCCGAATCGTACTCGGTTGCGCCGCGCGCAAACAGGGCGCCGGCCCATGCCGCGGATATGCTAGTCTCTCCTGCCGCGCTCGGGCGCGCGTCATCCGACACCCGGCGCGCGACCGTGAGCTCGTGGACGCATGCGGGCGCGAGGCGAGGAATTCGCCGGCGCCGCGGAGATGGACAAGATGGCGGGAGCGAAGAAATCGAAGGCGCAGCGGCAGAACGAGGCCGAGGGAGATGTCGACGCCACCGCGACGCCGGCGCCAGCACAGGAGAAGGCGCGCGTCGAAGATGTCCTGGCATTTCTCGCCACGAATCCCGACGTCGAGAGCCTCCTCGCGGCCTTCCCGTCGCTCACGACCGATGACGTGAAGCAGATATTCAGCCAGGCCAGCGACGCGCTGCAGGGCGTGCGCACCGTGCATCGCCGCAAGGGCGCCAGCAAGACCGAGATCGCGCGCACGCACGGCCTGCCGGAGCCGGATGGGTCGCTCCACAAGGGGAACATCTTTCGCGCCCTCCTCGCCCCGCTCAAGCCGGGCAGGATGCTCGACCTCGGCGCGGGCAAGGGGAACTTCTCCCTCTCCGCAGCGGAGAAGGGCTGGCAGGTGACCGCCGTCGACGCCCGCACCGTGCGCTGGCCCGACGCCGAGAGCGAGCAAGACCCGCAAATGGCCGACCTGATCCGGTCGGTGCAGTGGGTCCAGGCCGACGTGCGCGAGTTCCCGATCAATCGCGGCGACTTCGACCTGATCTGCATCCTCGGCCTCCTCCATCATCTCGAAGTCCCCGATCAGATCGAGCTCGTCACCCGCTGTGCGGGAACGCCGCTCGTCATCGACACCCGGATCGCGCCGGCGATTGTCGACCGGGAGGGCGAGTACGAGGGGATCGTCATCCGCGAGCATGGTGAGACGCGGGAGGAGCGGGACGAGGTGCCAACCGCGTCCTGGGGCAACCCGACCTCCTTCCGGCACACCGAGGAATCGCTTGTCCGCCTCCTCCGCAACTGCGGCTTCCCGCAGGTCCTGATGATGCGGCCGCCGCACCGTCGCGATTACACGTTTTATCTCGCTCTCCCCCGTGACAAGGGCGACAGCGGCGAAGCGGGCGGACGCCGGGGCAAGAAGAAGAGGCCGATCGGCCACGGCCGGGGCAGCGGCGTCTGGACCCACTGGGCCGGCGACTCTGGCGACACGGCGCAGACCGCTGAGGCGGAGCCGGCAGAAGCCGATTCGGAGTAGCCGCGAGCTGCCCGCGTGCCGGCATCTGCCGAGTGGCGCGTCAGTACCGGGAAAACACCGGCGGCGCGGCGCGCTCGTTGTACTCCTCGGCCGCTTTCCGCCCGAGGATCGTTGCCGCCTCCAGCAGCGGCGCGCGCATCGTCGCTTCGATCACGGCTCCCGGCAACGGCTCCGTCGGCAGCGCGGGCGGACCGGGCAGGAGGCGATCGACCAGCGCCAGGATCTCGGCCGTCGCGCCCGGGAAGAGGCCGGCGAACCGCGCGGCGAGGAGCGCCGTGATCGGGTAGGTGCATTCGGCCTTGCGGTCCCGCGCCGCATCGACGATCAACGCGGCGGCTCGCTCGGCGCTGACCGTGACCGGGTAGGGCGCGCTCGCGCCGAGCGCGAACCAGCGATACTCCGCCTCCTGCCTCCCGCCAAACTCGGCGCGGAGGAACGAGCCAGTCCGCATCAGGCCGGGCACGACCGTGGTCACGCTGATCCCCGTCCCGCTCAACTCGGCGCGGAGCCCGCTCGAAAAGCCGACCGTGCCGAACTTCGCGCAGGTGTAGGGGAGAAGGTGCGGCACGGCGATCTTGCCGCCGATCGACGTGATGTTGACGATGCGCCCCGATCGGCGCTCACGCATGCCGGGCAGCACCGCCAGCGTCGGATTGACCACGCCCCAGAAGTTATCCGCTATCATCCGCTCGAAATCGGCGGCGGTCAGCGTCTCCAGCGGCGCGACGACGATGATGCCGGCGTTGTTGACGAGAATGTCGATCCGCCCGAAGTGGCGCGTGACCGCCTCGACCAGGGCGTCGACTTGCGCCCGGTCGGCAACGTCGCAGGGGATCACCAGCACCTCGGCGCCGCGCTGCTCGAGGTCGTGCCGCGCCGCGAGCAACTCCGCCTCGTCCCGCGCGCAGATCGCCAGCCGGCACCCCCGCGCCGCCAACTCCCGGCCGATCGCCAGCCCGAGCCCGCGCGAGCCGCCGGTGACGAGCGCGACGGCGTTCTGGAGCGCATCGTCCCGCGCCACGACTTCCACCTTGCGCATGGCCAGCGCAACCGCCACGACCGTTCCCGCCGCCACAACCCCCGCCGCGCGCCGCAACGCATTGCCCATCGCTTGCCCCTCGCCGCGTAGCGCGGCCTCGCTCCGATCCGTTGTTCGGGGCGGTGCAGGCTACGTGCCAACGGGCGCTTGGGCGAAGGGCAGTCAGAAACGGCCCCTGTCAACTCGTTGACTCGCCCTCCCCCGTCAGCCACTCCGGCTTCAGGTATTCCGGCTCGGGATGCTCGTAGAAACCGCTCCCCGTCTTCTCGCCGAGTCTTCCCGCCTCAACCTGCCGGTGCAGGATCGCCGAGGGCTGATCCGCCGGGTCCGTGGCGACCTTCTGGTACGACGTCTCGATGTCGGCGACGACGTCGAGCCCGACCATGTCCATGATGCCGAAGGGGCCGAAGGGGGTGCCGAAGAAGAGCATCCAGAGCCGATCGATGTCGGCCGGGTCGGCGTGCCCCTCGTCGACGACCCGCAGCGACTCCCGCTTCACCGCCCGCCAGACGCGGTTGATGATGAACCCCTTGCTGTCGCCCCGCACGACCGCCACGACCAGCCCGAGCGACTTGCCGAAGCGCTCGACCGCATCCATCACCTCCGGCCGCGTCGCCCCGCTCCCCATCAACTCGACCATCGGCCGGCTCCAGATCGGCGCGAAAAAGTGGGTATTCAGCAGCCGCCCCGGATCCTCGACCGCCGGCGCGATCTGACTCGAGGGGAGCGACGAGGAGTTCGTCGTCAACACGGCATCGGGCGCCAGCCGCGACAGCTCGCGAAAGAGCGTCCGCTTCGTCTCGAGATCCTCCCGCACCGCCTCGATGACGATATCCGCGCCGGCGACCGCCTCCTCGAGGCTCTCCGCCATGGCGATGCGCGCCACCATCGCCTCGACATTGTCAGGCGGCTGCAGCGTGAACTGGTGATGGGCGTAGCGCGGCAGGGTCGGCAGCGTCCGCGTCTCCTCGGCGATGCGCGCCAGCGCCGCGTCGCGCATGCCCGCGTCGGCGTCCCACATCCGCACGTCCCGGCCGCTCGTCGCGATCGCCGCCGCGATCTGCCGCCCCATCGTCCCCGCGCCGATCACCGCCGCCGAGCGCAGCTCGCGCGCGTTCGCCGCGTCGGCCCGCGCTCCTTGTTCACTCCCCATGTCCCTGCCTCCCTCACGATGCCATTCCGGTCTCAGCCGCCACCTCGGGCGAACATTCCCTCGCCCGGCGCGGCTGGTCCCGGCCACGGCCCGGTGCTACGCTCAGCCGGTAATGTCGCAGGATCTGGCCGCGATCGCCACGACGAATCTCACCAAGCGCTATGGCGGCGTCACCGCCCTCGACGGCATCGACCTCAGCGTTCCGCGCGGCGTCACTTACGGCTTCCTCGGCCCGAACGGCGCCGGCAAGACGACGACCATCCGCCTCCTGATGGGGTTCATCCGCCCCACGGCAGGCAGCGCCCGCATCGACGGCCACGACTGCTGGCGCGATGGCGTGCGCGCCCGCGCCGATCTCGGCTACCTCGTCCCCGCCGAGGCGCTCTATCCCGACATGACCGGGGAGGCGCTGCTCGCGTACGTGGGCGCCCTCTCGGGAAAGCCCATCACCCTGCGCGACGCCCTCCTCGACGCGCTGGAGCTGAGCCGGCGGGATCTGCGCCGCCGCCTCAACACCTACTCGAAGGGGATGAAGCAGAAGCTGGCCCTGACCGCGGCGATGCAGACGAACCCGAGCCTTCTCATCCTCGACGAGCCGACCGACGGCCTCGACCCCCTCATCCAGCGCGCCTTCGAGTCGGTCCTCGCCGATCTCCATGGACACGGCACGACGATCTTCATGTCCTCCCACGATCTGGCCGAGGTCGAGCGGACGTGCGAGCGGGTGGCGATCATCCGCGATGGCCGCATCGCTGCCGAGGAGACGATCGGGGACCTGAAAGCACTGCGGCGCAGGATCGCCGAGATCACCTTCGCCGGACCCGCGCCTGAGCATCTCGCCGAGATCCCCGGCGTCCATCTCGTCCGCCGCGACGGCAACCGGCTGACCCTCTCGGTCGAGGGCGGCATCGCCCCGCTGCTTCGCTATCTGGCGAGCCGCGACGACGTCGCCGACCTGCTGCTGGCGCCGCCCCGCCTCGAGGAGATCTTCCTCGACTACTACGACATGACGCCCGGACCGTCTGGGGGTGGCGATGGGACGCCCGGAGCCGCTGTCGCCGTCCCCCTGAAAGTGCACCGCCCATGAGCGTCGTGGCGCGGATGACCGGCCGCCTGCTGCGCAACGGCCTGCCGGGGCTTATCGCGCTCCTCGTCGGCATCGCCCTCTTCGAGTTCGTGCAGCCGGTCGTCATCGCCTCGTTCGGCGGGGCGGGCGAACTGACCGCGATCATGCAGCGGATCCCTCCCGCGCTGCAGGCGTTCGCCCGCGCCCGGCCCGAGTTCCTGGCGCTCTCCGGCCTGGCCGGCTACCTCTCCCTCGGCTTCACGCACCCGCTCTACATCCTGCTCGCCGGCGCAACCGTGGTCGGCTTCACAGCCCGCTCGCTGGCAGGCGAGATGGACCGGGGCATCATTCAGATCCCCCTGGCGCGGCCGATCTCCCGCCCCGTCGTCTACGCGGCGCGGCTGCTCGGTGTCGCCATCATCTGCGCGATCCTGGCCGTCACCGGCCCCGCCGGGATGATCGCGGGCATCCTCTTCGCCCGGCCGGAAGGGGAGTTCGCCTTCCAGCACCTGGCGGCGGTAGCGATCAACAGCCTGGCCCTCTTCTGGGCGATCGCCGGCCTCTCCCTCTGGGGGAGTGCTGCGGCCACATCGGCCGGCCGCGTCATCGCCTGGTCGCTGAGCCTGCTGGTCGTCTCCTACTTCATCGACTACTTCGCCAGCATCTGGCGACCGCTGCAGTCGATCGTCTTCCTCTCGATCTTCACCTACTACGACCCGACACAGGCGCTCGTCACCGGCGCGCTCGATCGGCAGGCGGTGGTTATCCTCGCCATCGTCGGCACGGTGGCGGCGATCGCCGGGGCCGTGGTCTTCACCCAACGTGACCTTCCCGCCTGAGGTGAAACGGGATCGGGCTGGATACCCGCCGCCCTCTCAAACGGAGCCCGCATCGTCACCTCATGTCAGGCAGAGCGGGGCTTACGATCAGCGGCATGCTGATGTGAGCGCAAAGAGACGATTACAGCGGCATGCGAATCTTGTGTCATCCTGAGCGGAGCGAAGGATCTCGGCTCCCCACAATTGCGACTCCCTTGATGCGACTCCCTTGAACTGAGATGCTTCCTTCTTCAGCATGACACGACTTGCGCACGCCGCTGTAAACACGAGCGGCCGGGACATGCCCGGCCGCTCGAAGATAGATGACGTTGTTTGAAGCAGATCGCTACACGTCGAACCCGACACGGGTCACCGCCCCGTCGTTCGCCTGCGTGACGAGCGCCGCGTACTTCGCAAGCACGCCGCTTGTGTAGGCAGGCGGGCGCGGGGTCCACATCGAGAGCCGACGCGCGATTTCCTCTTCCGGCAGGTCGACGTCGAGCCGGCGCGCGGGGGTGTCGATGATGATCGTGTCCCCCTCCTGCACCGCCGCCAGCGGGCCGCCGATGCCCGCCTCCGGCGCGATGTGGCCGATCATCAGCCCCTTCGTCGCGCCGCTGAAGCGGCCGTCGGTGATCAGCGCCACCGAATCGCCCAACCCCTGGCCGACGATCGAGGCGGTGACCCCGAGCATCTCCTGCATGCCCGGGCCGCCGACCGGCCCCTCGTAGCGGATGACGACGACGTCGCCGGGGTTGATCTTCCCCTCCAGCACCGCGTGGTGCGCGGCCGGCTCGGAGTCGAAGACGCGCGCCGTACCGACGAACCGCTCCGGCTCGTAGCCGAAGAGCTTCACCACCGCCCCGTTCGGCGCGATGTTCCCCTTCAGGATCACCAGCCCGCCCGTCTCCTTTAGCGGCTGCGACACCGGGTGCACGACATCCTGCCCCGGCGTCTCCTTCGCATCCTGCGCCGCCTCGGCGAAAGTCTTGCCGGTCACCGTCATCGCGTCGTTGTAGACGAGGCCGGCATCGACCATCCGCTTGGCGACGACCGGGGTGCCGCCCGCCAGGTCGAGGTCGAACGCCGCATACTTGCCCCCGGGCATCAGATCGCAGAAGAGGGGCGTCCGCCGCGAAATCTGATCGAAGTCGTCGATCGTCAGCGGGATCCCCGCCTCCCGCGCCAGCGCGAGCAGGTGCAGCACGCTGTTGGTCGAGCCGCCGCTCGCGGCCACGCCCGCGATGGCGTTCTCGAACGCCTCACGGGTCAGGATGTCCCGCGGCAGGACGCCGCGGCGGAGGATATCCATGATCTGCTCGCCGACTTCCTTGCCGATCGCGAACTTGCGCGAATCGACCGCTGGCGGCGAGGCCGAGCCCATCGGCGAGAGGCCGATGAACTCCATCGCCATCGCCATCGTGTTGGCCGTGTACTGGCCGCCGCAGGCGCCAGCGCCCGGGCAGGCGACATTCTCCAGCGCGACCAGCTCCTCGTCGCTCATCTTGCCGGCCGAGTTGGCGCCGATCGCCTCGTAAACGTGGCGGACCGTCACCTCTTCGCCATGGAAATGCCCCGGCATGATTGAGCCGCCGTAGAGGAGAACCGACGGGATGTTGAGGCGAATGAGGGCGAGCGCCAGCCCGGGGAGCGTCTTGTCGCAGGCGCCGATGCCGACGATGGCGTCGAACATGTGCCCGCGCGCGACGAGCTCGACCGAGTCGGCGATCACCTCGCGCGAGATAAGGGAGGCCTTCATCCCTTCGGTGCCCATGGTGACGCCGTCGGAGATCGAGATGGTGTTCAGCTCCTGCGGGGTGCCGCCGGCGGCGCGGATCCCCTCCTTGACGTACTGCGCCAGCTCGCGCTGGTTGAGGTTGCACGGCATGGTCTCGATCCAGCAGTGCGCCACTCCGATGATCGGCCGCTTCAAGTCCTCATCATCGAAGCCGGTCCCCTTCAGCATGGCGCGGGCGCCGGCGCGATCGTTGCCGTCGAGGATGACGCGGCTCTTGTGCCGCATATCGAATCCCGCGCCCTGGGCCGTGCCTGGCCGCTCCGTCGTCGTGCTCACTCGTGAACCGCTCCTCTCGTGAGAACCATGACCCCTCGCCCGGCCATCGAAACCCGTCGCTCACCACGCCGGAGCATCGTCGCCCGCACTCGGGAGAGTGCAATTTCCTCTGAGATGGGAAGTGTACTACCGCGCGAGCGCGCTCGCGCGCCGCTCCGCGGCAATCTACGGCATCGCCGGACCGGGCTCAATCCGGGCGGTTGGCGGCAGCCCGACCTCGGCGATCGCCTGCGCCGTCTCGATGCGCCGCATCGTCTCGTCATCCCGCAGCGCCGAGGGGTCGCCCGTCTCCGCGCGGAACTTGCGGATCAGCTCCTCTTCCGTCCGGACCTGCGCCTCGAGCCCGGCGACCTTCACCTGGTCGACTCGCCGATCCACCTCCCGCCGCAGCTCCTCCCCGCTCTGCGGCGCGACGAGTGTGGCGATGACCGCGCCGACGCCCGCGCCCAGGAGCCCGCCTCCCAGAAACGCGCCGATTCTTCCCAGCACGCCCATCAGCCCTTCCCCTCAATCCGCCGGACGATGCGGCGCATGATGGCTCCGAGCACGACCAGCACGGCTCCGAAGGCCGCGCCGAAGGCGGCCGCCCCGCGTGCATCGACGAGCGGGTGGATGGCGTCACTCGGCGGACCGGCGTAGATGGCGATCCGGGCATCCCCCTCGATCGTCGCCGCGTCCGCCTTCAACAGGAGTGTCGAGCCGCGCACGATCCGCGCCTCGCCCGTCGCCACGCCGACCGCCGTCGAGTTGGAGAGGACGGCCTTCTCGCTGCGCAGGCCGAGGATGCCGGAGCGGTCGATCTGCGCGGAGCGGGCATTGACCGTACGCGCGCCGGAATTGGTCATGATCACCCGCCCGGCGGTGACCTGCTCGGCGCCCGCGCGCTCCATGGTGACCAGGTTCGCCTCGACCCGCCCCGCCTCGGCGCGCAGCAACTCGGTCGCCTCGGTCGGCCGCTTCTCGGCGCCGGCGCTGACGATCACCTCCGCGCCGCCGTCCTCCGCCGCCCGACCCGGAGCGGGCACCGGCTCCGCCAGATCGACTATCTCGCCCCGATCGCCCATATCCGGACCGGTTTCGTCGCGCGCCACCTGCTTCGCCTCACTCATGCCTCGTGCCGCCTCGCGGCGCCTCTCCGGCCGCCGAGTGTAGCATCGGTGATTCCTGACCCGGGCACGATGCCCGCCCCTTCTCCATTCAGACTAATGCGCCCCAGCCCAGCCGTGTGTCGCGCTAGCGCTGACCGCGGCCGTAGACGATGAACTCCAGTAACGAGCCGTCAGGATCCCGAAAGTAGAGACTCGTTCCCGCGCCCCGCGCACCACTTCGCGCGACTGGCCCCAGCTCGACCGGAACCCCATGCTCCTCCAGATGCTCCCGGGCAGTTTGCACCGAACCGGGCCAGACGAAGCAGAGGTCGCTGCCGCCGGGGGCGACGGGGATGCGCGCGAGGGGACGAGGCGCGGGGTCGAGCCCGGGGCCATGCACATTCAACTGGAGCTGGCCGAAGCGATAGACCCAGCCGTTGCCATGCGGCACGAGCTCCGCGCCGAGCACATCCCGGTAGAAGGCGTTGGACCGCTCCCAATCGGAGACGTGGATGACGCAGTGGTCGAGGGTCAGATTCGCCATCGTTGTCCCTCTCCGCGCGGAGCCGATTACGAGCAGCAGTGGCCATTGCCGTGCGGCGTTGGCGGGGGCACGTCGAGGGCCGGGTTCTCCGTGAAGAAGCCAGCCGGCTGCAGCAGGAAGCTCGCGTAGGCGACCGGCATCACCGGCCAGTCTTCCGGCCGCGGCGAGTGGTGGCTGCCGAGCGTGTACCAGACGACGACGTCCGTCTCCTCGATCGAGCGGTTGGCGGCGGTCCAGACCGGCAGGCCGTCGCCCGGGTGCTGCGCCGGGAAGTCGCCGGCCGCGCACCGCTCCGCGTCGTCGTGCGGCGTCACCCAGACGTGCCTGGTCATGAACGCCGCGCGCTTGGCGATGCTTGAATCGGGCCCGGCCAGCGCCTGCACATTGCCATGCGGCACCAGCCGGTAGCCAACCGGCTCCCCGACCGCGTTCAGCCGCCCAGGATTGACGATCCGCCAGACCCTTCCGCGCAACGGGTCGACGAGCTGCTGCGCCTCCTGCTCGGAGCGCAACAGCGTGCGCACCGTCCGGAACGACGAGTTGAGCGGGCTGCTCGGCCCGGCCGGCTCCGCCTCCGCGTGCTCCTCGTAGACGCTGTTCTCTACCCCATCGATATCCAGGTCGAGCCGGAAGTTGAAGAAGTGCTGGTGGATCGGCCCGTAGAGGCCGTCCGCGTTGAGGAGCTGGCCGTAGCGCGGCGTCTCCCCCGGCGCCACCGCCCCGGTCGAGAGGATGCCGGTCAGCTTCACCTCGCACTGGATCGTCCCATCCTGGTAGAGGTACCAGAAGATGCCGTAGTCGTAATTGCCGATCGTCGAGAAGGAGGAGATCACCAGCCGCCGCGAGCGCCGGACGTCGGTCCGCCCCGTCCGCATGTTGAGGTGCCGCCAGAGGACGCCATAGTCCTCCTCGTGCATGCAGATGGCGTTCTTCACCGTGTACGGCTTGCCGTCCTGATCGACCAGCGCGGTGTCGAAGTAGTAGATCTCGCCGAGGCAGTCGCAGCCGAGCGTGAGCGAGTTGACCAGCGCGCCGAAGTTGAGCTCGCCCCCGTCGTAGGTGTTCTTGCGCTGGTGCGTCGGCGCGGGGTCGCCATACGGCACGACCATCTCCGACATCCCGGCCCGGTAGAGGATCGGCCGCACCCGGCCCTCCTCTTCCCAGCCGACGGTGTGCAGCACCAGCCCCTCGTGCGGCGTGAAGCCGACGCGGAGCCGCCACTTCTGCCAGCGCACCAGCGAGCCGTCGACGGTGAAGCTCGGGCCCTCCGGCTGCACGATCTCGATCGGCTTGAGATCCTCACGCACTGGGCCGACATCATCCGGACCGTAGTTCGCCTCCCGCGCCGGGATCGGCACCACGCCGAGGTCTTCCACGCGGATCACCTCGCGCGTGTGGAGATCGTAGGTGACGATCACGTTCTCGACCGGGTGCGCGTAGCCGTTGTCGTCGTCGGGATTCACCCGCACCCAGACCAGCCCGCGCGTCAGGCGACGGTCGGCGATCTCCGCCTCGTCGTCGTAGACGCCGAAGGGCCAGGGATCGACCCAGACGAGATCCATATCCTCGATGCCGCGCCGCCGCATCGCGGCCTGAAACTCGGGGTTCTGCCGCACCACCCGCTCGCAGTCGAGGATCTCCTCGAGCGTGAAGGGCGCCTGCCCCATCGCGACCCGCTCCCAGGAGAGGACGCGCCCCTCGCTCAGCGAGACGATGGCGACCAGCGAGGCC
>JADYYO010000365.1 GCA_020853615.1 Thermomicrobiales bacterium | reverse complement strand
GGGAGCCGCCTCGTTCATGGCCGACTTCGCCGTCCTCCGCGCCGCCATGGTCGAGGGCCAGATCAGGACCGTGGAGGTCAACGAGCCGCGCGTCCTCGAGGCCTTCCGGCAGGTGCCGCGCGAGCGCTTCGTGCCGGCGCGGCAGCGGAGCCTTGCCTATGCCGACGAGCATCTCGTCCTCAAGCCGGCCGAGGGCGGCGCGCCGGCGCGCTCCCTCATCGCGCCCGCCGTGCTGGCGCGGCTGATCCAGGCGGCCGAGATCGCGCCGGCCGCGATCGTCCTCGATGTCGGCGCGGCGACCGGCTACGCGGCCGCGATCCTCTCGCGGCTCGCCAACTCGGTGGTCGCGCTCGAGCCCGACGCCGATCTGGCCGGGATCGCGACCGAGAACCTCGTCGCCCTCGATGTTTCCAACGTCGCGGTCCTCAACGCGCCGCTCGCGGCCGGCTTCGCCGAGGAGGGGCCCTACGACGCGATCGTGGTCGAGGGCGCGGTCGACGAAGTGCCTGCCGAATTGCTGGCGCAGATCAAGGAAGGCGGGCGGCTCGTCGCCATGGTCGGGCGCGGCCAGGCGGCAGCCGGCACGGTCTATCTCCGCTCCGGCGGAGAGGTCAGCGCGCGCTCGCTCTTCAACGCCGGCGCCGAGCCGCTGCCGGGCTTTGAGCGCAGCGCCGGCTTCGTGTTCTAGCTGCCCTTTCGGCCTCCAATTCGGTCAGGCTTTGTCGCCCCGCTGCCGCGGTCTTCCGTGAATCAGCGTCGCACCCCTGTCAAGCCCGTCTCAAAAAGACACGCAATCGGCGTCTTTAATCCCCAAGTAACCAAACTCGTGGTGAAAGTTGGGTGTCCCATGGTGTCCAGAGCCGGCAGTTCCCGAATGCTAAGAATCTCTCCTTCCGTCGCATGGATCACTGCCGCCCTTGTCGGCCTCGGCTCGGCGCCAGCGGGCGCGGAAACGCTTACCGCGGCAATGGCTTCGGCCTACGTCCAGAACGCCACGCTCAACTCGGCGAGGGCCGGCCTCAGGGCAACCGACGAGGGCGTGAACCAGGCCCTGGCCGGGCGGCTGCCGGGCGTGTCGGCGAGCGCGGGCTATGGCCGCGACTTCGCGCCCGGGTCGGAGCCCTCGGACTCGCTCAGCCTCTCGCTTTCCATCGAGCAGCCGATCTTCGACGGGTTCCGGACCCGGAACGGCATCGAAGCCGCCGAGACCGCCGTGCTGGCCGGCCGCGAGGCGCTGGTCGGCACCGAGCAGGACGTGCTCCTGCAGGTGGTCAGCGCCTATATGAACCTCGTCCGCGACAACTCGATCGTCGGTCTCTCGGCCCAGAACCTCGAATTCCTCCGCGAGCAACTGCGCGCGGCCCGCAACCGCCTCGACGTGGGCGAGGGCACGCAGACCGAGGTCGCCCAGACCCAGGCGCGCGAAGCCTCGGCCATGGCGAGCTACGCCGCCGCGGTGGCGACGCAGACCGCCGCCCGCGCGGTGTACGAGCAGATCGTCGGGCACGCGCCGAACAGCCTCACGACCGCGCCGCCGGTCGGCTCGCTCCTTCCGCGGAGCGCGGAGATCGCCGTGCAGATGGCGCTCGAGAGCCACCCGGACATCAAGGTGGCGCTCTACAACGTGGATACCGCCGGCATCAATCTGGAGATCGCCGAGGGCTCGCTGTGGCCGACGGTCTCGCTGAGCGCGGGCGCGAGCCGGACCGAGGATCCGTTCGCGCCCGACGACGCGCGCGTCTCGGGCTCGGTCGGCGCGCGGGTCAGCGTGCCGATCTTCACCGGCGGCGAACGCTCCTCGAACATCCGCGAGGCCAAGCAGCGCCTCGGGCAGCGCGAGATCGACCTTGCCGTGGTGAGAGCCCGGATCCGCGCCGACGTGATCAGCGCCTGGGGCGACCTCGAGGCCGCGACCGCGCAGGTGCGGGCCGCCGAGGCGGGCGTCGCGGCGAGCCAGCTCGCGCTTTCGGGCATCGTGCAGGAGCGCGACGTCGGCCAGCGCACCACGCTCGACGTCCTCGATGCCCAGCAGGACCTCCTCGACGCGCGCACCGCGCTCGTCCGGGCGCAGCGCGACCGCGTGGTCGCTTCCTACGCCCTCCTCGCCGCCACCGGCGGGCTGACCGCGGCCAATCTCGGGCTGCCGGTGCAGCTCTACGATCCGGCCTCGCACTACACCGCGGTGCGCGGCGAATTATTTTCGCTGACGACGCCGGACGGCCGCTGATCTCCCCCGACGCGCCGCTTTACCGGCGGCGCGACTTCGCTAACCTTCGGCCTGGGCTCGACAATTGATTCGCTGGGGACGGGATATGGCCGAGACGAAGATGAAGGCGGTCCGCCCGCCGGATCCCTCCATGGAGGAGATTCTCGCCTCGATCCGCCGGATCATCTCGGAAGAACCTGCGCGCGAGCAGCCGAAGCGCATCCTTCCCGCGGTCCGCTTCGGCAACGAGCCTGCCGCGCCGAGGACAGGAGAGGGCGCCGTGCCCGCGCATGCAAGACCGGACGAAATGCTGAAGTCGATCGAGACCGCGGACCTCGCAGCGGCGTTGTCGGTCGCCAAGCCCGCGCCGCCTCCGGGCAGGGACGGCGTCCCGCAGGCCGCCCGCCCGGCCAATGGCGAGGCCCGGCCGCCGGCGCAGCGCCCGCTCTACGCCGCGGTGGTGTCGCCCGGCACCAGCTCGGCGGCGGCGGAGTCGTTCGGCAAGCTCGCCCAGGCGGTGCAGCCGGGCGACAACCGCTCGATGGAGGAGTTCGTCGAAGACCTCCTCC
>JADYYO010000364.1 GCA_020853615.1 Thermomicrobiales bacterium | reverse complement strand
GGCCGCGGCACATCGCCGCGCAAGAGGACGCGCCGCTCTTCAGCTACCCCATGGTCCTCCCGGATCGCCCGCCCGGCGACGGCTTCCTGATCCGACACGGCTACGCCTGCGAGAACACCTGGTTCGCGCCGGGGAACTGGCACACGGGCGAGGACTGGTATCTGCTGGAGGGAGAGACGGCCGGCGCCGGCGTCTTTGCCGCCGCCGCGGGCGAGGTCGTCTTCGCGGGATCGGACTACCCGGGGCGGGTCGTCATCGTCCGCCACGAGGAGGCGCTCTACTCGATGTACGGGCACCTCGACTACGCGCTCGATATCGCGGAGGGGCAGCAGGTCACACGCGGGCAGAGCATCGGCCGCGTCCTCCATCGCACGGATGGCCGCGCCCCGAGCCACCTCCACTTCGAGATCCGCACCTTCCTCACCACGCTGGAGGTCAACGGAGACGCGCCCCGCTACGGCTTCGCCTGCGGCGTCGACTGCCCGCCCGGCCCCGGCTACTGGCCGATCGCCGCGCCGGAGCATCCCTCGGCGATGGGATGGCGCAACCCGACCCACGTCATCAATCGGCGGGCCTGGCCACAAGGGGTCCCCTCCGGCGTGGAGGCGGTCGCCACCCCCTCAGCGCCGGAGCGCGCTCCGCTCTGGAGCGCCCCGCCCGGCAACGAACTTGCCGCCAGCACCGGCGACCTCTCACTAACACCGGGCGACCGCTTCCCCCTGCTCGCGATCGACACCGGCCCCGAGGCGACGACCGGGACGAGCGCGGAGTCCTACCATCTCTGGTACCAGATCGCCCCCCGCCCTGGTGAGGCCGCCTGGGTGCAAGCCGCCATCCCCACGACAGATGAGACGGGGTCGGACGGCCGGCCGTCGTCCGTCGCGCTGGCGTGGGCGCCAGTGGGTGCTGGGTGACAGGAAGTCGGAAGTCGTGAGTCGGAAGTCGTAAGCTGATAGCCGATAGCCGATAGCCCGACACCCAACGCCCATGGCCCCATCACCCATCACCCATCACCAAACACCCATCACCCGTCTCACCCGGCGAGCGGTGCTGCAATCCACGGTGGCGATGCTGGCGTTGGGGCGAGGGCGGGCGCGAGCACAGGGGGCCGGCCCGGCGTACAGCTATCCGATGGGGCTGCCGGGGCAGACGCCCGGGGATGGGATGTATGTGCGCATCGCCTACGCCGCCGAGAACGCTCGCTACTACCCTGGCTGGTGGCACACCGGCGAGAACTGGCACCGCACGAACGACGAGACCGCCGGGCTGGCCGTCTTCGCCGTCGCCGCCGGCACGGTGGTCTACGCCGACTTCGACTATCCCGGGCGCGTCGTCATCGTCGCGCAGGACGACGGCCTCTACGCCATGTATGGCCACCTCGACTACACCCTCGCGGTCGAGGTCGGCGAGCCGGTGGTGCGGGGTCAGCAGTTGGGAGCCGTTCTGGCGCGGAGCGACGACCTGGCGCGCAGCCACCTCCACTTCGAGTTGCGCGACTTCTTCACGCGGCCCGAGGTGAACGGCGACGCGCTCCAATACGGCGTCTCGTGCGGCTACGACTGCCCGCCGGGGCCGGGCTACTGGCCGATGTCGGCCCCGGAGCACCCTTCCGATCTCGGCTGGCGCAACCCGACGCACGTCATCGCGCACCGCGCCTGGCCCAACGGCGTGCCGGAGGGAGCGGAGGTCGTCGTCGCGATCGACGCTCCAGCCGGCGCGCCCCGCTGGGTCGACCTTCCCGCTACCGGCGCCGAACCGGGCGACGATCTCCCGCTCACCCCCGGCGCGCGATTCCCCCTGCTAGCCATCGTCGCCGGCGCGGAGGATTCGCGCGAGACGAGCGCCGAGGCGACCCGCCTCTGGTACCGAATCGGCGTGCCAGATAGCGAGGCCGCCTGGGTGCAAGCGGCCTCGCCCGTCGCCATCGACGCCGGCCAGGACGGCCGGCCGTCATCGCTCCGCTTCGATTTTCTGCCGGTGGTCACGCCGTCAGGAGACTGAAGCGGCTCCCCCAACCCCGTGTCATGCTGAGGAACGAAGCATCCCGGCTCAGAGGAGACGTGGTTCGGGGGAGTCGAGATCCTTCGCAAGCTCAGGATGACACGATTCTGGCGCAGCGCTGCAGCCCCTTGGGACGGTCATTGCGCCAGGGATGGGTGCGCGCTCCTATGCCTCGCGGCAGATATAGGCGACGCAGTGAATCGTCAAGCAGTCAGCATCCGTGAAACAGGGGGCACCGGGCACACCGGGCTGGCAGACGTTCGTGGGCATGCAGACGCGACTGCAGCATCTGGGATCGTCGCCAGGTGTTGGGCACGTCCCGCCCTCCGTCCCTGCCGCCTGGCACTTCGGCCTGGGATTGCAGGTGCCCTCGTCGCACTGCCCCGTCTTCTTGCAGGTCGTGCCGTTCTCCTTTATGCCCCGGCACTTGCCATGCTGCCTTAGCTGGCACGGCTTGCACTTCTTCTTCTTCTTGTGCGCCTCGGATACGCCATGCGCGGCGACGCCAACGGCGCCCGCGATGGCGAGCTCCGACAGTCCTCTGGCAATATCGCGGCGGGACGGGGTGGCGGAGAACGCGCGCGTGAACCGCTCAATATCCATGGATAACCCCCGAACGAACTCAGGAAGGATCTCCAGAGCGCCGCGCAGTGTATACCTCGACTCGCGATGTTTCCACACCCCGACGCACACTTCCGATTGGACTTATCAGAGGAGAAAGACTTCCCCCCGATCCTTCTGGGCTATGGCATCGCCACCAGAATCTGCTCCATCACGGCCACGACATCGCCGGAAGGCGTGCCACTCGGAGCAATGCCGGTGACGCGCACCAGGAAGGGGCCGGAGGTGGCGTAGAGCGTGTACTCCGTCCCCGTCGGCGTTGGCCCGGTGAGCGCGGCCGACTGCTCACCGATTGTCGGCGCGAGGGTGTACGAGAGATAGCCATAGGCGACACGCGCCTCGACGAAGGAGTTCAGCGCCTGCCGCAAGGAATTCGCGTCGGCGAACTGGTGCGCGCTGGCGTCGATCCAGGCAGCTTGACCAGCCGGTGCGCTCGCGCCGGTGAAGCTCCGGTAGTCGCTGCGCTGCCAGCCCCAGCCACGGAGCAGCGGAGCTGCCTCGGCCGGGTCGGGGAAACGGTTGCTCACCTCGTCGAACGAGAGCGTTTCGTCTTCGCGCACGTCGAAACAGTCGGCGTGAGCGAGCGGCAACCGATCGGGCAGGAAGGTCGCCGCGGACATGGGCGCGTTGGCTTGCGAGGCAGGCTGCTGCGCCGTCCGGGGCTGCGTCGCAAGGACCGACTGGGCGATCGTGAGGACGTTCATGAAGGGGATGCCGCTGGGGGAGACGTCGGTGACGCGCAGGAGGATCGGCCCCTGGCTGGCGTAGATGGTGAACTCCTTGCCGTTGACGGCCGGGCCGGTCAGGGCGACGACATGGTCGCCAGCGCCGGGCGGGTCGGCGCGCATCAGCGTGGTGCCGGCCGAGCGAGCGGCGGCGAAGAAGTCGACGGTGGCCCAAGCCGAGGCAGCATCGGCGAAGCAGTGCAGGTTGATCTCGACCCAACTCGCCTCCCCCTTCGGCGGCCCGGCGCAGGCGAAGACGCGGTAGTTGCCGTCCTGCCAGCCCCACTGCTGCATCCGGCTTGAGGCATCCGGCATAGCGCCGAGGCGACTGATCACCTCCTGCAAGGTGAAGACGCCGTCGCGTTCGGTGCGGAAGCAGGCCGCGTGCGAGAGCGGGAGTGAGCGAGGCAAGACCAGCGGCTCATTCACAGGTGGCTGCGGAAATCGTGGAAACATGGAAATGGGCGGCAAAGTTTGTGAAGGCGGAGTAGGAGCCGGTGCCGAGCCTGTCCTGAAGGGGAGCTGGCATCCAATAACCGGACCGCCGCCGTACCCCTTCGTGAGCGCCTTGACCCGATCTTCGGGCTGGCCATGTGCGCCTGGGTAGTCCTCGGGAAGAAAGACGTCGTCACCGGCGTCGATCGCGGAGTTCAGCACTTCAAGAAAATCGCCGTAATCGAGCAGCCCGCGCTCGTCCGCGTGGTGGGTAAAGGCGCCCATCAGGCAGTCGGCCTGTAACTCCATCTGCTTTCTACTCGGGCCGGTCACGACCAGCAGATTCTGGACGTGATGGCCCCATTCGTGGGAGAGGATGGCGATGGGCGCATAATCACCGAACTGACGTTCCTGATCGACCAAGAATTGCGGAACGAGGTAGATCGTGCGATCCCCGGCGCAGTAGAACGCGTTTGGCACCGGGCGCACGGTGCCGCAGGCAATCGAGATCGCCCGGTCAACGACGATCATGTTTGGCGATTGGTACGATGCCCCCCTTCGTCGCGAAATGTCGCCTCCCAATACGCGCTGATCTCGTTTGCGAGATCGGCGAACGCTCCCTGATAGGTTTCGCTCTGCGTCGCGCCGCGGTAGCCCTGCGGCAACGGCGTCGCCGTCTGTTGCGCCATCGCGGGAGTGCCAGCAACCTGTGTGCTGGAGGCGGCCCACCCTTCCGCCACAGGGCACCCCTATCGCGTCCAACGCGACTCCTATTTCCAAGTTTTCGAGGCGCACACTGTCGCACAGAATGTCAACAAGGGGAAGAGGCAAACGCGCGGTTGCGCGACGGGGAGAGACGTGCCGCTCCGGTATCTAAATTCGACCCGCGCGCTTCAATGCGTGGAGTCGCCGTCTCGCCCGATCGTAGATGTTCTCGTGTGGGCCAATGATGAACACCAGGCAGGCTTGGTCCTCATCGACCACCACGTAGACAGCCCGAGAGACGCCGGTGTCAAGGAGGGAGAACTCCAGCGAGCGGACTCCCTTCAGATCTCCTGCCAGAGCGTGTCCACGCAAGGGATTGACCGCCAGCTCATGGATGGCACGCGATGCTCGCTCGACGTAGGACGGAAGCCTTTGAGAGCCTTCTGCGCTTCTCGCGCGAGTTGGATGTTGTAACCGCTACTCGTCATCGAGCGTGAAGCCGTTCTCTCTGGCGAACGCTTCGAGGCTCTTGGTCTGACCGGCACGATGCTGTGCGATGGCGTCCTCTGCCAGAAGATCAAACGGGTTCTCCGCCTTGGCGAAGCGCGGCACGCCATCTTCGGCGTCGAGGAAGAAGATGTCGCCGGCCTCGATCCCCAACGCCTTGCGCAGGGACAGCGGAAGGGTCAACCGCCGCTTGGCATCGACTTTCACCGTCGTATTGGCGACCATGCGTCGTTGCTCCCTCTTTGGATCGTGGGGTCATCCCACCAAGCAATTCATACACCGGTGTTGAGGTTCAGATCGGGAAAAGAAAAAAGGGACACGGCAACGCCGCGCCCCTCTCAAAACAATTACCTACTGGATTGTCCGGCGCGAGCCCTTACCGGTGGCGGAAGGTGATCCGGCCGCGGGTCAGGTCGTAGGGGGAAAGCTCGACCGTGACGCGGTCACCGGGGAGGACGCGGATGTAGTTCTTCCGCATCTTGCCGCCCAGGTAGCTGAGAACGGTATGCTCGTTCTCCAGCTCGACCGTGAACATCGCGTTCGGCAGGGCGTCGATCACCTTGCCATCGACCGTGATGGCGTCCGGGTTCTCGCGCCGCGTCCGCTCTTCCGTCGGCGCGGCCGGCGTCGCGGGCTTGAAGGGCTTGCGGTACTGTTGCTTCTTCTTTGGCAAAGCATCTCTCCTGTGTCGCTGGTGGGCGGCGGCACCATCGAGGGTGCCGGTCTGTGACGCCCGGCGCCGCCGCCCACATCTCTTCTGCGTAATTCTAACGAACGGCGAACCGTTCCGCGCGGTTGTCCATTACGAGGCGGTCGCCGCCGCGCTGGCGCCGCGACGCGCCTCCCGCTTCGCGCGATAGCACGCATCGCAATAGACGGGCCGCGCCGGATCGGGGCGGAACGTCGTCTCGGCGGTCTGGCCGCAGCCGGCACAGACCGACTGGTGCCGCTGGCGGCGGCTCGACGAGGCCCCATTCCCCGACGCGGCGGCCGTCTCGCCCCGCTCGCCGTCGACCCAGGACGGGCGGCGCGGGTCGCGGCCGTAGCGGCGCAGCAACTCGCGGCCGTCCAGGTCGGGCCCGGCGTCACGCTCGAAGAGGCTCTCGCGGCGCGCCGCGGGCTGCCGGCGCGGTGCGGCGCCCTTGCGCGGGGAGGCGGCCGGCGTCGACCGCCGGCTCTGAGTGCGCGCCCGGGGCGCCTCGCGCTCGGCGGGAGCGGCCACGATCGGCGCGCTCACCGCCGCATCGGTGTGGCCGTTGCCGTCGAGGAGCGTCTTCGCGCCGCGCCACGGCGCGCGAGCGATCGGCCGGGTGAAGCCGCGCTCCAGCCGCCGCCACTTGGTGACATCCTCCGGGCCGAGGAGCGTGATCGCCTGCCCGTGCCGCCCCATGCGACCGGTGCGGCCGATGCGGTGCGTCAGCAGCTCGGGCGACTCCGGCAGCTCGAGGTTGATCACCTGCTCGACATGGCTGACGTCGAGCCCGCGCGCGGCGACATTCGTCGCCACCAGGATCGGCACGTTCCCGTTGCGGAAGTCGTCCATGACGCGGTCGCGCGCGTTCTGCGAGAGATTCCCCTGCAGCGCGGCGACCGGGTAGCCCGCCGCCTGCAAACGGCGCGCGAGCTTGTTGACCCCGTGCTTGGTGCGGCCGAAAACGATGATCGAGCCTTCGCCGCGATGGTCGAGCAGATCCTCGAGGATCTGCATCTTGTCGGCGTTGCCGATATCGAAGGCGAGGTGCTCGATCTGCGTCACCTCCCCCGGCTCGGGGGTGATGGTGACCGTCTCGGCGTCGTTCAGGTGCTTGTGGGCCGTCTGCTTCACCCAGGCCGGCACGGTCGCCGAGAAGAGGGCGGTCTGCCGGTCGGGGGTAGTGCGGGCGATGATCCGCTCGACGTCCGGGGCAAAGCCGCGGTCGAGCATCTCGTCCGCCTCGTCGAGGACGAAGAAACGGACGCGGTCGAGCCAGAGCGCCCCCTGGTTGAGCAGGTCGAGCACGCGGCCCGGCGTGCCGACGACGACGTGGACGCCGCGGCGCAGCTCGTCGCGCTGCGGACCGAAGGCGCGGCCGCCGGAAATCATCAGCGTCTTGATGCCGCGAGCGGCCCCGAGCTGGTCGACGACGCCGGCCACCTGCACCGCCAGCTCGCGCGTCGGGGTGAGGACCAGCGCCTGCACCCCCTTCTGGCGCGGATCGACGACCTCGATCAGCGGCAGGGCGAAGGCGAGCGTCTTGCCGGAGCCGGTGCGCGCCTGGCCGATGACGTCGCGGCCATCGAGCAGGAGGGGCAGCACCTCGGCCTGGATCGGCGTCGGGGTGGTAATGCCCATGTCGGCAAGCACCTGCAGCGAGGCGTTGCTCAGGCGAAAATCGCCGAACGAGCGCGAGGTCTCGACGGCATCGATGGTTTCAGGTTCTGCGATAGACAGTGAAGTTTCCTCTCGCGCGACGCCACAACAACATCGGGGCGGAACCATTCCGCGCCCACAGGGAAACGGCTGAGCCGGTCAGTACGGCTCGGCGTTCCCCAGGCGTCGCAATAGGAGGGGAAAGAAGGCGTACTGGCGCGCGGCGGACCCGCGCATCCCTAACGTTCGCAAAGTATACCATAACGGGGGTGTTGGGTGAT
>JADYYO010000363.1 GCA_020853615.1 Thermomicrobiales bacterium | reverse complement strand
ACTTCGGCAACCTGCAGCCAGGGACCTATCAACTGCAGCCCGAGGGGGGCGCCTGGTGCTACGCGGAGAGCGACAACGTCGACGCCAATGGCAACGTCGTTGTCGCGGCCGATGCCGAATCGCACGTCTGGAGCTTCACCTGCGGCGGGCCGGGCGGAAGCTAGTGCAAAACTCGGAAATTCAGCGCGGCCGTGGCAAGGCGACGGTCGTTGCCCGGATTCCGCAATAAGGCGCCGGCTGGTGAATTGAGCACCAGACGGCTGTCACTATCAGCGCTAAATGGCGCGGACTATTCAGCAGTATCTGCTGTAGCAGACTTGGGCTCACAGTGACGGCCCGATGACGCGTTGCTCCCGGGCGGCCGCGACGACCTCCTGGGTGATGGTCTGCAGGCAGTTGATCGCCAGCACCCGCGCGATCTGGGCGAACAGCCGTTGCCCCAGCCGGAAGTTGCCGCCGGTAATGCGGATGATCGCCACCAGCGTCTCGGCGTCGGTGGAGTCGTCGGGGGAGAACGTCAGCCCGACTTCCTGCCACTTGTGCGCCAGGATGAAGCGGCGCTCCTCCTCGCTTGGAGCCTGTTATGGACGGGGTGACGCCGCGCGGTGGCGACCGACTACGCGCACCGCCGCCATCTCGCCTGACCTCGCTTCTGCGTATCCGCCAAACACCCCACTACGACGTTCGATCGATGCCGTTCGTCCGATGCCGTTCGCCATCGCTGCCCCTCGCCTACGACTCTAATCATGGATGGGGGATGTTGCCGTCGGCCGCGAAATATACCTTTCGATAGATGCGCCCGGTGCGCGCCCGCTTCAGACTAGCGACTAGGGTCAGGAGCAATCCCAGTTGGCACGTCACGTTTGTCGGCGGGCTGGGGTTCGCCTGCGCACCGCGCGGAGGAATTGCGATGGATGACGACCGCTTTGATGCATTCAGTCGCATTTGGGGAACCGGAACGAGCCGGCGCGGGGCGCTGGGAGCCCTGGCCGGGCTCGCCGGGCTCGGGCTCGAGGCGGCCGCCGCCAGGGGGCGGCATGGGAAGAAGCGCCACGCTACCGGGCGGCAGTCGGGGAAGCGTCATGCCAGGGCCGCTGCCGGCAAGGGGGCGGGTGGCAACAGCGCCTGCGCTGCCTGGTGTCATCAGCTCTTCGGCGATACGGCAGACGCGGGGCGCTGCACCAGCGACGCCGCCCACGGCAAGGGGTTGTGCCAGCAGTGCGGCGCGGCGGATCCCCAAAGCCTCTGTTGCGTGCGAAACAGCGCTGGCTTGTGCACTGACTACGCGTCGACCGGCTGTCCCTGCCCGAGCGGCCAAACGTGTGACAGCTCGGGTCAATGCCAGTCGGCCACGCCTGACATCTGCAGCGGCAAACCCGCGTCGACCCCCTGTTTCCCATTCAGTTCCGCCGCCTGCGGCACGAGTTCGAACCGCACCTGCCACTGCGGCGTCGACCTGCAGGGCAATGCCGCCTGCTATGACCTTGGCTACTGTAATAACGCGCCTCTGCCGGAGTGCACGTCGAACGCCGACTGCGAGGCGACCTTTGGCCCCGGGTCCATCTGCTTCAACGGGGACGGGTGCTGCCTGAGCAAGACTGGCTGCACCGCGCCGTGTGCGTCGCCATCGGCCTAAGCGGCGGCGGGACGGGCGACCAGACCAGCTGCCCGCCCGTTGGTGGGGCTGGGGAGACCGGCCGTCTTCCGCATGTGCCCCAACTCCGACTCAGGTCAAAGCCGGGGGTGTGGGCTGGGGCGGCGAAATACGACGATCGATAGATGCAGTCGGCGCGCGAGGAACATGCGGCGCTCGTAACCCTGGTAGCCTGCGGAGCCAGGGCTGGGTCCGAACTGGCAAGGGCGAGGGAACATCCCCTCGCCCTTGCCGCATTTTGCGGACAATCGTTTTTATCGTGGCCATTGGCATCTCAAAGACGATGATTTGTGCGACGCGGTGTGCCGCCTGCTGGCCCGTGCGGATTACGCCAAAAAGCGCTGAAGATCGGCGTCATTTCGCGATGAAAATGACACGGCAACGCCGCGGGGCTCGTCACACCCCGCGGCGTTGCCGTCACCGGGCAGGGGTGGTCCCGGAGGAATCACCGCCGTCATCCCCTGGCTGCTCTGCTGGCCCCTTCACGCCGGGGCTCTCGACCGGGTGGATCACGGCGTTGATCTCGGCGCCGAGCAGCAGCACCGCGGACGAGACGAAGAAGTAGATGAGCAGGACGACCATCCCCCCGAGGCTGCCGTAGGTGGCGCCATAGTTGCCAAAGTTGTCGACGTAGGCGGAGAAGCCGATGGTGGCGATGATCCAGACGACGATGCCGGTCACCGCGCCGGGCGTGACGAAGCGAAACGGCTGATCGATGTTCGGCGTGACGATGGCGATGGCCAGCAGGAGGACCAGGATGATCACGGGCCAGCGCAGCAGCCGCCAGAGGAGCGCCGCCGCGCCGGAGAGGCCGGCGTGCTCGGCCAGCCAGGTGATCGTCCGAGGCCCGACGAGCGTCGCCGCCGCTGCCGCGACGACCAGCACCGCCAGGCCGACCGTGTAGACGATCGAGAGGGGATAGCGCTTCCAGGCGGGTCGCGTCTCCTTCACGTCGTAGGCGACATTCAGCGAGTCCATCAGGGAGCGGACGGCGCCGGAGGCCGCCCACAACGAAAAGAGGATGCTGACGGAGAGGAGGCCGCCTCGCGGCGCGCCCCGGATCTCGTTGATCACCCGCGACAGGAGGCTGAATGCGTCGGGGGGCAGGGCGAGCCGCGCCTGCTCCAGAAGCTGGTCGAAGAGGTCGGTGGCGCCGACCGCGCCGAGGAGGGCGAGCAGGAAGATGATGAAGGGGAAGAGGGCGAGGAGGATGTGATATGAGAGCGCCGCCGCGTACGTCAGCATGTCGTCGTCGATGAAGTTCTTGACCGCGCGCTTCATGACCTGAAGCGGCGCCTGGTCCGCGAACCCCGGAATCGTCATCGTCCTCCCCCTGCCGTCGTTGGCCAACGTTCATGATGAGGGCGCGGAGTGCATAAGCCAGGCCGCGAGTGCGCGCGCTGCCGCCGTGGCCGGCGGGACGCACCGCGGGGAGCGCGCGACGGAACCCGGCTGAAACGACAGGATCGTCGCACAATCGCGACGATCCTGGGCATGCAGGTGATGCGGCGGGGCTCGCCTGGGCGCCGGCGCTGGGCGAGCCCGCGAAGGGGCTAGCCGTGCGAGCCTCCCGACTGCCCCCTGTTCTGGCTCGACTGCCCGCTCGATCCGCTCGACTGGCGGGTTGACTCTCCCGACTGCCCGCTCGAGCCGCTCGACTGGCGATGCGATTCGCCCGATTGGCCGCTCGTGCCGCTCGACTGGGCATTCATCCCGCCCGACTGGCCTCGCGAGCCGCCGGTTGTGCTGCTCGCCTCGATCGGAACCTCCTGCGCCTGCTGGCCACTGCGCCCGCCCTGCACCGGGATGCGGCGCTCCTTCGCCTCTTCGGTCTTCGGCAGGGTGATCGTCAGGATGCCGTCATTGAACTCGGCCGTGGCCTTGTCGGCCTTGACCGCCGACGGCAGGCGCACGGTCCGCTCGAACGAGCCAAATCGCTGCTCGCGCAGCAGCCAACGCTTGCCTTCGCCGCCTTCCTGGTGCTCCTCATGGCGCTCGCCATGAATGCGCAGCATGTCGCCGAGAACGCTGATGTCGACATCCTGCGGCTTGACGCCCGGGATCGGCGCCGTGACGATGAAGTCGTCACCCTGCTCGCGGACGTCGACCGGCAGGGGGGCTGCCATGGCGCCGCCTTCACCGGCGCCACGCGGACGGACAACGCTCTCGGCCAGCAGCCGATCCATTGCGTCGCGCAAGCTCACCATATCGCCCCATGGATCCCATCGCGAAATACTCATCTTGCTCTCCTTTGCCTGAGGGCTGAGGTGCCCATCGAATGGTGAAGATTGCGAACCGCCACCGGGAGACCCGGCGCTGCCGGCTGGCGCCGGTGCCTTGCTCCCTTGCGCGCCGCCGGTAGTGGCACGACCTCAAGGGTTCGTGGCCGCGCGGACAAATCGCCGTCGCGCCGGGGCGGTCGACCTCTCGTCCATGACTGCAAAGGGCATGCCACTTGGGCGCAGCGACGGGGCGATTCGTGGAAGCAAACGGGCGTGGCGCCGGTCGAACGCATCGTCTGCTACCGTTCGGCCATTCGCCGGGGAGAGCGAGCGGGGCAGGGGATCGCGTGCAGTGCTGGTACGTCTCGTTCCATGGCGGCGATGATGCGCACGCCTGGAACACCATCCACGTCTTCGATCTCGATGGGCGCGCTATCGGCAAGGCGCTCGACAGCGGGAGCCTGCCGAAGCATCTGAAGCTGCGCGAGGTGCGCGGCTTCGCCTTCGGGCCGGACGACGACCTCTACGTGGCCAATGCCTACAAGGACGCCTCGCAGATCCTCCGCTTCAGCGGCGAAACCGGTAGCGAGGGGAAGCATCCGTTTCGCGACGTCTTCGTGGCGCGGCACGCGGCCAACCCGGGGCTGGCGCACCCGTTCGACGTCGTCTTCGGCCCGGACCGGAACCTCTACATCCCCAGCCAGGACACCAACGTGGTCGGCCGCTACTATGGTCCCGATGCTGCCGGCGCGGCGGGCGCGCCGATGCCACACCCAGAGGCGGTCGTCGCGGCGGACGCGAGACATCCGCTGCCCGGCACCTTCATCCCCTCGCACGCGCAGGTGCCGGGAGGGCTGCGCGCGGTGCGGCGCGTCGTCTTCGGGCCGGATGGGGATCTCTACGTCGCCGACCGCGACAGCGACAGCGTCAGGCGCTACGCGGGCAAGACCGGCGCACTGCTCCACGAGTACCGGCATCGCCACCTGCGCGCGCCGGTCCACCTCCTCGTCCGGCCGATGGATAACGCGCTCTTGGTCGGCAGCCGTGATCGAGACGCCCTCTTCGCGATCGACGTCGAGCGGGGCGATGTCGCCCCGTTCGTCGCCCCTGCCGCGGGCGGCCTTAAAGCGCCGGCCGGCATGGCGTTCGGTCCGGACGGCAAGCTCTACGTCTGCAGCCGCGAATCGCGCCAGATCCTCCGCTTCGATCCTCACAGCGGCGAACCTGACGCCAGCCCCTTTATCGACGCGTTGGGAGATTTTCCCGAGTTCATTGCCCTGGTCCATTCCCGAGCCGCTCCCTACAGCGGCGTGCGCAAGACGTGTCATGCTGAGGCACGAAGCATCTCGGCACGGGGGAAACGGGGTTGCCGGGAGCCGAGATCCTTCGCTGCGCTCAGGATGACACCATTTCCGCACGGCGCTGT
>JADYYO010000362.1 GCA_020853615.1 Thermomicrobiales bacterium | reverse complement strand
GGTGAAGTAGCCCGACATCCCGGGCTGCTTGCGCAGGTGCGGAAAGTAGCCGGAGCCGAAGTTGACGCTGTCGAGCGCCAGGAGGTAGGCGACCGTCTCGGCGGGGCTGCCGAGGAAATGGTGCTCGACATCGTAGACCGGCGTCGGCAGCTGATCCAGATCGAGCGAGGCCGCGTAGTCCGCCAGCCGCTCCTCGCGCAACGTCACGAAGCGCGCGTCCCGGGAGACCGTTGCCGCGCCCTCGCGGATGCTGTCGAAAAGATCGTTGCTCGTCATGGCGTCACCCCCGCCGGTGCGGCCGGAATGCGTCCAATGCCGCGGATCGGCGACGCGACGAGCGCCGCCGCGCCCAGGAGACTGCAGCCGGCGGCGAGCCAGAGGGTCGCGCGCAGGCCAAGCGCCTCGCCGAGGACGCCAGCGAGCGCGGTCCCCGCGAGGAGGGCGCCGAACTCGGCGACGCGGACCGTGGCGTTGATCCGTCCCAGCATCTGCGCCGGCACGATCGCCTGGCGCAGGCTGAGCTGGTTGATCTCGAAGATGGTCAGGGCGAAGTCGCCCACGACCTGCTGCATGACGAGCAGGACAACCGACGCCAGGCTGACCGTCGTGGCGAGCGGCACGAAGGCTTCGCCGAGCGCGGCGAGCAGGAGGGAGGCGATCATCACCATCCCGGCGCCGCTCGTCAGGCGCGCCGCGGCGACGGCGCCCAGGAGCGCGCTGATGCCCCCAACCGCGAAGATCATCCCCAGCGCGCCCGGGTCGAACCCGACCTCCTGATTGAGATAGAGGAGGTAGACCGTGCCGATCAGCCCGTACGCCAGATGCTGCGCGCCACCGGCGATAACCAGTGCGCGCAGCACCGGCTCGCGCCACGATGCGGCGAGCCCGGAGAGCGCCTCGCGGAAGATCGAGAGCTCAGGCGCCGTCTCAGCGGCGGGCGACTGTTCGGCGGTGCTCATGCGGCCGACGAAGATGGCCGAGCCGGCAAAGCTGACCGCGTCGATCAGGATGGCCATTGGCGCGGAAAAGAGCTGCACGAGCCAGCCGCCGGTGCTGAAGGCCAGCGCTTCGACGACCGATATCGCGCCGGTCAACGCGCTGTTGGCGCTGACCAGCTCGTCGCTGCGGACGAGCGACGGTAGGTACGACTGGTAGGCGACATCGAAGAAGACGCTGCAGAGGCTGACGAGCGCCATGACCGCGAGCAGGTGTACGAGGCTGACGCGGCCGAGCAACGAGGCGATGGGGATGGTCAGCAGGATGAGCGCGCGGGCAAGGTCGGCGCCAATCATGATCGGGCGGCGGCGCAGGCGGTCGACCCAGGCGCCGGCGACGAGGCCGACGAGGAAGCCGGGGAGCACCTCGGCGATACGCAGCGCGCCGATGTCGGCCGGCGAGGCGTCGAGCAGGAAGATAGCGGTGAAGAGGAGCGCGGGGCCGCGCACCAGCGTGCCGTAGGTCGAGACGACAACTGCGCCCCAGAGAGCGCGAAAGTCGCGGTCGCGCCAGACGCCGCGGCGAAGACGATCGCTAATCACGCCGTCTGCCGCAGAGAGCCGGATGGGTGGAGGGGGCGCGCATCACTCCGGGGAGGAGCAAGCCGGGGCGCAAATGGCGCCGGGCGAGCGGGAAGGGAAGAAGGCAGGAGATCGTCATGCGGCAGACACCATCAGTCCCGACGAACCAGGCATCCGCAACACCACTCGCGCCGATCGGCTTTCACGCACGTCGCCCCGCTACGCGTGCGCTTCCCCCGAACTGCCCGGTTGCCGGCCCGGTCCCGAACGAAACCCCGCAGCATCGCCCGCCGTTGCCGTTCCCGGTGAGTCGTGTCCCGGGTCGCCTGACCCCTCGGGACTGACTGTACGCACACTCTATACGTACATCTGGCTGCTGTCAAGGGGGTGCGTCAAATTCGCTTTCCCTGGCCGAGCCGGGCGTGGCCGGGGAGGAGTCCGGGACGCCGGCCCATCGTGCGATCTCGCCAAGGCCGTGCAGAAATCCCGCCAGCGCCTCCGGGCGCTCGATCGAGCCCGTCACGCTCACCGACCGAGTCACGGCGTCGACGACGACCGCCGCGATGGTCCCGATCGTCGCCCGGCTCGACCACTCTCCGACGAGCCAGGTGATCTCGGCCCGGATGCGCCCGCCCGCATCGATCGCGATGAGCACCGAGCGGTCGCCCAGGTCCCACCGGGCGACAATGCTGCCGTCCGGCGGGACCCCGGGGCGCGCGGGGACGATATCGTAGCCGAAACCGCGCAGCGTGTCGGCCATTTCGCGCAGGGGGAGGGGGCCAATTGGTCCCGAACGTCGCGTTTCGCGCTCGTCGCTCATGGCGCCTCCTCTGGCTGGCTGGCACGGAAGTCGATCTCGAAGGTGCGCGCGAGGCGCGCGAGGCTGACCGGGTCGTCGACGATGATGCCGAGCTCGCGGTTCTGATCGAGCGAGGTGGCGGAGATGTTCTGCGAGCCGACGAAGGCGCGCGCGTCGTCGGCGATGATCAGCTTGGCGTGGACGTAGATGTTGCGCATCAGCCGGATGGCGATCCCCTCCCGCGCCAGCTTCTCCCGGTCCGCGGCGTTGTCTGCCGACGGCGAGACGAGGAGGCGCACCTCGACGCCGCGCTTGCGCGCCGCGATGAGCGCGTCGAGCAGCTCCGGGTCGCGGATCACCTCGGCATAGACGTCGAGCGAGCGATCGGCGCCGCGCACCAGTGCGAGGAGCTCCGCGCGAGCGTTCGTCGGGCTGACGACGAGTGGGCCGGGATCCGGCTCGGCCCCGCGGTTCCAGTCCGCAGCGAAGATGGCCGCGGCCGCGCGCACGGCATTGGGCCGCGTGGTCACGACGCCGAACTCCCGATTGCCGGTAAAGGAGGAGGCGGTGAGATTCTGGTTCATGATGACGGCGACCTCGTCATCGATCACCATCGCCTTGATGTGGGTGAAGCGGAATACCGGATTCCCCCAGCGGACCGCGATTCCGGCCGCCTCGAGGCGGGCGAAGATCTCGGGCTGCCC
>JADYYO010000361.1 GCA_020853615.1 Thermomicrobiales bacterium | reverse complement strand
CGTTCGCATTTCTTGCCGACGTGCTCTTCACCGTTCCTCGATCCGTTTCGTCTTGTCGCCATGCCGCGTCGCTGGCCCGCGATTTCCCGGCTGGCTTCGGGCCTCGGGCCTGATCCGCCCATTCTGGCGGAATATCATGGATCAGGGGGCGATTCGATGCGCTTGCTCGAAGCGTCGCGCGCGCCGCGGCGCGCGATTCTCGGCATCGGCCTTGGTGCACTCCTTTCGACGATCGAGCGGAGAGGTGAACAGGCGGCCGGGCGCCATCATCACCACCATCACCACAAGCATCACCGGCCGCCTTCACGGTGCATCGCGCTCGGCGGAGCCTGCATGGTCGATGCACAGGACCAAGGCTGCAGCGGCCAGTGCGGCAACATCGACAATCAATGTTGCATCCCGAGTGGTCCGCCCTGCTTGGGGGCACAGCACTGCTGCAACGGGGAATTCGCCTGCGAGAACCTGCAGGGCGCGGTGCTTTGCTCTTGAGATGCAGCGGCGTGCGCACGTGGTGACGTTGTGCACGCCGCTGACGATGCGAGACCCGGTCCGCCCGAATCTCGCGGTGGCGCTGCCTGATTACAGCGCCGTGCCGCAATCGTGTCATCCTGAGCTTGCGAAGGATCTCGGCTTTCAGGAGTCGCGTCTCCTTTGGGCCGAGATGCTTCCTCCGTCAGCATGACACGACGTGGGAACGCCGCTCTAACGCGCGGCGGCGGCCGGCTGCGCCTCGCGGTCGCGCGTGGTGTCGAGCGCGCGCAGGAAGACCTCGACCGGCTGCGCCCCGGAGACCCCGATGGCGCGGTCGATGACGAAGAAGGGGACGCCGCTGCCGCCGAGGCCGACGAGCTCGCGGATGTCGGCCTCGACGTCCCGCGCGTAGGCGTCGCTCTCCAGCACGCGCCGCGCCTTCGCTTCCGGCACGCCGACCTCTGCCGCCAGCCGGATGAGCGTCTCCGGGTCTTCCAGGACCTCGCCCTCGACCAACTGCGCGCGCAGTAGCCGCTCGTGCAGCTCCGGTCCGAGGCCGAGGCTTGCCGCGAGGTGCGCGAGGCGGTGCGCATCGAAGGTGTTGACCAGCGTGTAGCGGTCGAAGTCGTAGGCGAGACCCTCCGCCGCCGCCAGCTCCGTGATCTGCGCGTTCATCGCGCGCACTTGCTCGACCGTGCTCCCCATCTTCGCGGCGATCGCCTCCGCGAGCGGCTGCCGCGCGCCCTTCGGCTGGTCAGGGTGAAGCTGAAAGCTCCGCCAGACGACCTCGACTTCGTTGGCGCCGTCGAATCGCGCCAGCGCCTTTTCGAAGCGTCGCTTGCCGATGTAGCACCACGGGCAGACAAAATCGGACCAGATTTCGATCTTCACGCGCTTATCCTTTCTTCTCGACTGGAAACGTCACGATGCAGCCGTCGTCGGTGCAGGCGCCTTCGCCGCCCGCGTTGAACATCAGGAGCGGCGGTGCGCTCGGGCCGGGCGCCTCGCGTGCTGGCTCGTCGCTCGCGGCTGGCTCGGGTAGCCGCTGCTCGTCGTTGTCGGGCGCGGGAGCGAGCCCCGCGGGCTGCTCATTGGTCGTGGTCATGCTTCACTCCTTTCTTCATACGATTCGCCGACCGCCTCGGCACGGGATGCCCGGCATTCCCGATCCTCCTCCTCCATCATCGCCAGCCGCTCGGCCAGCAGGGCCGTCGCGTTGGCCAGATGCGCCATCTGCTCCGGCCCGAGCGTCTCGAAGACGATGCGCCGCAGCGACTCCTCGCGCACGCGCCGGGCCTGCCGCGCCGCCTCGATCCCCGTGCCGGAGAGGACGATATCGAGGCCCCGCGCGTCGCTTGCGCACTCCAGGCGGTCAATCAGGCCCCGGCTCGCCATGCGCGCGAGTTGGTGCGAGAGGCGGCTCTTCTCCCACTGCAGCGTCCAGCGCAGCTCCAGCGCCCGCGCCCGGCTCCCCGGGGCATCGAGGAGGGCGTCGAGGATCTGGTAGTCCGCCTCGGAGAGCCCGGTCGCCCGGGTCAGTCGCGCGCCAGATACCCCATCAGGCGGGCGTGTACGACGCGGTAGCGGCGCCAGACGTCGAGGTCGCGTGCCTCGGGGGTCGGTCGCGTCATCATCCGCTCCCTGCCCCGGCGGGGAGGGCGCGATCCGCCGCCACCAGCTCGCGGGTGGCGGGCGCGACCTCCGCCGCGAAGCGCTCGATCGTGACCGCGTCGTCCGTGCCGAGGATGAAGTCGGTGGTGCCGTGGTCGAGCGTCAGTTCCGCCAGCTCCTTGGCCCGCTGGCGCGGCGGTCCATTGAGCAGGGAGCGGCCGGTCGGCGCGAGGCGGACGCGCTCCGTCTGGCCGCCACCCAGGCGAGGAGGGTCCAGGCATCGAGGTGCACGGGTTGGTAGGGGTGGTCCTGGAACGTCACCAGGTCGTAGTCAAGTGCCTCGCTCTGCTTCGCCAACGCGACGGCCGCCTCGGACTCGCCTGCCCCGGGGCGTGATGAAGACGCTGAATTCGAGTGGATGGCCGTAGTGCATCGAGCGATCGCTCCTCCTGGTTGATCTGTCAACCATGATGCCAGGTTGTTGACAAATCAACCATTCAGTTTGCGTCGCCGAGGTTCCTGAACCGCATCCAGCGAGCCATCGAGCGGACACGCGCCGATCGTGGCTCTCTATGTCCGCGACGAGGGCGCGATGCCTCGTCCGATTGTGCAGAACGGTGAAATCAGGCCGCGGGGTGTCCGCATTCGCTGGTATTGATCGAGGGTGTGACTGCTGCAGTGCCGACGTGCATCGGGGGGACCAGCGGTTGCGTCGAATACCCGGCCACACCCGACCTTGCTCGCCGCCAGCGCGATTGGGTTTTGCACGCTCTCGAGGTGACCCGCCGCCCCTGACCGGGTGGCACACGGCGTGGTAGACTTCCCCGTTGCGATCGTTTGTTCGGATGCCTCCCCGCTGTATCCGAGCGCCCCGAGCGAGGATGCTTCCTTCATGGCACAACAAGACCGGATCAGCGTGCGTGGCGCCCGGGAGCACAATCTCAAGAACATCGACATCGATATCCCGCGCGACAAGCTCGTCGTCCTGACCGGTCTCTCCGGCTCCGGCAAGAGCTCGCTCGCCTTCGACACCATCTTCGCCGAGGGCCAGCGCCGCTACGTCGAGTCGCTCTCGGCCTATGCGCGCCAGTTCCTCGGCCAGATGGAGAAGCCGGACGTCGATCACATCGACGGCCTCTCCCCGGCCATCTCCATCGACCAGAAGGGGACGAGCCGCAACCCGCGCTCGACGGTCGGCACCGTCACCGAGATCTACGACTACATGCGGCTCCTCTTCGCGCGCATCGGCCACCCGCACTGTCCCCAGTGCGGCCGCCCGATCGAGGCGCACTCGCCGCAGCAGATGGCCCGCGAGCTGCTGGAGCTCCCCGATGGCACGCGCCTGATGATCCTCGCCCCGGTCATTCGCGACCGGAAGGGGGAGCACCAGGGGGTACTGGAGGAGATCCGCCGCCAGGGGTTCGTGCGTGTCCGCGTCGACGACATCGTCCACGACATCGACGAGGCGGTCGGGCTGAAGCTGGCCAAGACGCGCAAGCACACGATCGAAGTCGTCGTCGACCGGCTGGTGATCCGCCACGAAGAGGGCGCCTCCGTCGACGAGCACCCCGACCGCGTCCGCATCATCGAGTCGCTGGAGACGGCGCTGAAGATCGCGGGCGGGATCGCCGAAGCGCAGATCGTCGACGGCGAGCTGATCGTCTTCTCGGAGAACTTCGCCTGCCCGGTCCACGGCGTCGTCGGCCTGACCGAGATCGAGCCGCGCAACTTCTCCTTCAACTCGCCGCACGGAGCTTGCCCGGTCTGCACCGGGATCGGCACCACGCGCGAGTTCGACCCCGAGCTGATCATGCCGAACCGGGGCATCTCGATCCGGCAGGGGGCGATCGTGCCGTGGATGCGCGCCACCGGCGAGGGGAGCGCCTGGTACACGGCGTTGCTGGAGGGGGTCGGCGCGAAGTTCGAGATCGACCTCGATGCGCCGGTGCGCGAGCTGCCGGCCGAGGCGCTCGATATCCTCCTGCACGGCTCGCGCGGCAAGCTGGTCACCGTCCGCTACAAGTCGCGCGCGGGCCGGATGCGCTCGTACGACGTCGTCTACGAGGGGATCATCCCGAACCTGCAGCGCCGCTACGAGGCGACCTCCTCCGACTACGTACGCGAGGAGCTGGAGCGCTACATGGCGGAGCGCCCCTGCCCTGCCTGCCGGGGGGCGAGGCTCAAGCCGGAGGTGCTCGGCGTTACCGTCGGCGATCGGTCGATCGTCGACGTGACGCGGATGCCGATTCGTGTGGCGCGCGACTGGTTCACCGAGCTCGCTCGCGATCCGGTCGAAGACGCCGAGGCGCCGCTGAGCGAGCGGGAGTTCCTGATCGCGCGGCAGATCTTCAAGGAGATCCGGGAGCGGCTCGGCTTCCTGGTCGACGTCGGGCTCGACTACCTGACGCTGGAGCGGTCGGCGAACACCCTCTCCGGCGGCGAGGCGCAGCGCATTCGGCTGGCGACGCAGATCGGCTCCTCGCTGATGGGGGTCCTCTATATCCTCGACGAGCCGAGCATCGGGCTGCATCAGCGCGACAATGCCCGGCTGATCCGCACGCTGGAGCGTCTGCGCGACATCGGCAACACCCTGATCGTCGTCGAGCACGACGAGGAGACGATGCGCGCCGCCGACTGGATCGTCGATATCGGCCCGGGCGCGGGGCAGCATGGGGGCGAGGTTGTCGCCGCCGGGACGATGGCCGATATCGCGGCCGAGCCGGCGTCGATCACCGGTCAGTTCCTCGCGGGCAGGCGCGAGATTCCGATGCCGCTCACCCGCCGACCCGGCAATGGCAAGGCGCTCGTCCTGCGCGGCGCGCGCGAGAACAACCTGCGCAACATCACCGTTCGCTTTCCGCTCGGCACGTTCATCGCAGTCACGGGCGTTTCGGGGTCGGGGAAGAGCTCGCTCGTCACCGACACCCTCTACCCGCGCCTGGCGATGGAGCTGCAGCACGCGCGGCAGAAGCCCGGCGCGCACGACGACCTGGAGGGGATCCGGCAGCTCGACAAGGTGATCGACATCGACCAGAGCCCGATCGGACGGACGCCCCGCTCGAACCCGGCGACCTACACCGGGCTCTTCACCCCGATCCGCGAGCTCTTCGCCTCGATGCCGGAGGCGAAGGCGCGCGGCTACATGCCGGGCCGCTTCTCCTTCAACGTCAAGGGGGGGCGCTGCGAGGCGTGCAAGGGGGAGGGGATCATCCAGATCGAGATGAACTTCCTGCCCGACGTCTTCGTGCCGTGCGAGGTCTGCCAGGGGAAGCGCTACAACCGCGAGGCGCTGGAGGTGACCTACAAGGGGAAGTCGATCGCCGACGTCCTCGACATGACGGTCGCCGAGGCGCTCGACTTCTTCCAGAATGTGCCGGCGATCCGCAACAAGCTGCAAACGCTCAACGACGTCGGGCTCGGCTACATCAAGCTCGGGCAGCCGGCGACGCAGCTCTCCGGCGGCGAGGCCCAGCGGGTCAAGCTCGCCAGTGAACTTTCGCGGCGGGCGACGGGGCGTACCCTCTACATCCTCGACGAGCCGACGACCGGGCTGCACTTCGCCGACATCGAGAAGCTGCTCGATATCCTGCAGCGGCTGGTCGACGGCGGGAACACGGTCATCGTCATCGAGCACAACCTCGACGTCATCAAGTCAGCCGACTGGGTGATCGACATGGGGCCGGAGGGGGGCAGCGGCGGGGGCACGGTGGTGGCAGAGGGGACGCCCGAGGCGATCGCGGCGATGCCCGGCTCGTTCACGGGCGACTTCCTGCGGCCGGTCCTCGGGCAGACCGCGATGGCGGCCGATTGAGTCCCAGCAGCGCAGGCGAAGGAGATGATGGGAACCTTCGCCCGGATCTTCTAGAATAGGCTTGATCTATTTGACCCCGAAGTCCTCCGCGACACGGACCCGGAGAGCCGCTATCGACCAGGACTGACCGAGATGCTGGGCGATGACGCAAGCAGATGCGGTTCAGACCGACACGCAGACGCGGTCTTTGTGATCGATGAGCAGCAGCGCATCGTGCAATGGGGCGATGCCGCTGCGGAGCTCCTCGCGCTGACCGCTGATGCCGCGATCGGGCAGCCCTGCTACGCGGTCATGCAGGGGCGCGATCCCTTTGGCCGTCCGGTCTGTGGCCCCGACTGCCGTGCCATGCACACGCTACGGGCAGGCCACTTGACGGCAGCGTGCGCGCTGGCGGCCGATCTCGGCGCGGGAACCGCTCGCCTCCGCTGCGAATTGCACGCATTGCCGCGCGACGCGGGCGGAGCCGTCGTCCACATTATGGAGCGCGGCAGCGCCGGGGAGGATTCGGAGGCCGCGCCGAGGACTGCCGCCGCCGATCAGCCGCTCGCAGGGCTGCTTGGCGATCTCGCGGCGCTGGCAATCCTTACCACGTCGCTCTCCAATGGAAACATCCTCGATCGACTTGACGAGCTGCTCGACCTCGTGCGGGAAGCGACCGGCTCCGAATCGGGCGAGCTCTTCCTCGCGGAGCCGGATGGGGGCGATCTCCTCCTGGCGGCCTATCGCGGGCCATTTCGGCGCGCGTTTTCTCAGCGCCTTCGCTTTGCGCAGGGAGAAGGCTTTCCTGGCCTCGCGGTGGCGAGCCGCGAGCCAGTCCTGACGGAGGATCTGGGAGCCGATCGCCGCTACCGCCGGGAGATGGTGAAGGCGAAGGGGTTCCGCTCTTATGCCTGCGTTCCACTCCATGCGGAGGGGGCGCCGCTGGGAGCAATCTGCGTCGGTTCCCGGGGCGTGAGCGCCGCGACGGCCGAAACACGGCGGTTTCTGACCTGGGCGAGCCTTCCGATCGCCACCGCGCTGTCAGCCGCCCTCCTGCAGGCCGGCCAGCATGTGATGCCGGACGCAACATGGTTCCGGGCGGATGATGGCGAGCCCGATCGCCTGCTCGGCGAGATCCTGCACCGGATCCGCCTGCTGGCGCACGCTGATGGCGGGACGATCGTCCTCCGCCAGGAGATGGGTCCGGTTGACCGCGCCGACGATGGTGCTCTCGAGCCGCCGACCTGCCCCTATCTGGAAGGCGACGGTTCACCGGCAGATTGCCCGGCCGTCGCGGGCGGCCATGGCATGGCATTGCACGGGCCTCGCCACGAATGGCCCCCTGCCTGCCAACATCTGCATCGGGACGGGAGCGTGAGCTACTGTGTGGCGCTTCCCGTTGACGACCAGCGGATCGGGATTCTGCACCTCGCCTACCGCGATACCGCCCCCTGTCCGCCAACGCGCCAGCTCGGCCCGCTGATGCAGATCGCACCCCAGGCTGGCTCTCTGGTCGGCATGGCCTGGAGGGCCATCAAACAGCAGCGCCTTGCCGAACAGCGGTCGACCTGGTTGCCTATCGGTGATGGAGATCCCGATCTGGCTGGGGCAGAGCGGGCCGCAATCGGCGAAACCATGCTCGATGCAATCACCACATGCACTACCGTTCCCGAGCCGTGGCTGCAGATTCGCTGCTTCGGTGACTTCGAGCTTCGCCGAGGTGGCTTGCTCGTGGCCCCGGAGGCGTTCAAGCGGCGGCAGGCGCTGACCCTCCTCAAGATCCTGCTGATGCATGCGGGCCGCGTCGTGCCGAAGGAGGCGCTGATCGACGCGCTCTGGCCCGACACCGATCCGGACGCGGCCTCTCGTCGTCTGCATGTGGTGGTGCATGCGCTGCGCGCCGTCGTGGAAGGCGATCACGTGAACGGGCGCCCGCGAGTGATCCGAAGCGCCCAGGACGGCTACGCCTTCGACCCATCGGTTCCGTACTGGCTCGATGTCGAGGAGTTTCACGCGGCTGTCAGCGCGGGTCGTCGCGCCGAAGCCAGCGGGGCAACCGATGAAGCGATCGCCGCCTACGACGCCGCGATTCGCTTGTACCGCGGGGATTTCTGCGACGACGACCGCTTCGCTGAATGGTGCTGGCTCGAGCGCGAGCAACTGCGCGAGGTCGTTCTCGATGCGCTCGAGCGGCTTGCTGCCCTGCGAGCCGAGCTCGGCGAGCCGGATCGCGCGATCCATCACTATCGGCAGATCCTGCGTGTCGATCCCCTGCGTGAGGCGGTGCAGTACCGCCTGATGGAGACGTTGCTGGCCGCGGGTCGGCCGGCAGAGACGCTCCAGCAGTACGAGGTGTTTCGTAGCCTCCTGCGGCAGGAGCTCGATATCGAGCCGGCGGCCGAAACCACGGCGCTAGCGCGCCGGGTACGTCTACCCCGCGCGCGCTGACTCCCTCCCTGGCGCTGTCTCGTCACCGGCAGCGCATTCTTCGCTTCGCGCTGTAAGCCCAACGAAACAGCAGTGACCTACAAGGGTGCGGGGCGGCCCGAGCGCGCCAGCTTTCTCGTCGCGGCCGCCTGCAGCCGCGCGGGCGCTTGGAAAGATGATGCTCACCAATCGCGTCTTGCGCGATCGCTTCTGGCGCACTCGTCCAGGGCTCCGGGTCGACGGTCAGGTGCGGTTTCGCTGTCTGGCGCGCTGGTGGCTGAAATCTCGCGGCGGTGTGTAAGCGCCATGAAAGACCGACATGCGACAAGGAAACCGGATCAGGAGAGCAGCCTGGTGACGGGGCGAGGCGAATCCTTTGCCAGAGACTCGCCCGTGGCCTTCATCATCGTCCTGACCCTCGAATCGCGCGGTCAGTCGTCCGATCTGGAATGGCGCTGGCGCGTGCGATCGGTGCAGACGAACGAAGAGCGGCAGTTTCGGGAGGTCGCCGATGTGCTCGCGTTCGTGGCCACGAGGGCAAACGCGTCCATCCCCCCGTGAGTTCACGGGGTGGCGCGGGGGTTGGAGCATGGACGCGTATGGCGGATGGCCGTCTCGTTGGGGACAAGATGTCGCACGCATCTGAAAGCGCGGCCGCGGGCAAGCCGCGCCCGCTCGCCCGCGGCTCGATTCGGGCCGTCATTCTCGCGCTCCTGTTCAGCGCCGCAGCCTCCGGCGTCCTGGCCGTGCAGGGGGGCGACACATCCGTGGGGCAGCAGCTCTTCCAGAAAAACTGCATTGGATGCCACACGATCGGGGGCGGCACGCTCGTCGGTCCCGATCTGCAAGGGGTCACCGAGCGCCGCGATCAGCAATGGCTCGTCTCCTGGATCGAAAACCCGGATCAGGTGCGGGCCAGCGGCGACCCCATCGCCCAACAACTGGATCAGCAATTCCCCGTCAAGATGCCCAATCTGGGGCTGACTCGCGCGCAGGCCGAGCAGATCGTCGCTTACCTTGCCGCGCAAAGCGGCGCCGCCCCGGCGGCGTCCCCCGCCGCGGCCGCTCTGCTGGCCGGTGATGTTGTGCATGGCAAAGACCTCTTTACGGGCAACGCGCGCTTCAGCGCCGGCGGTCCGGCCTGTATCGCCTGCCATAGCGCCGGTGGAGTCGGGGCTCTGGGCGGCGGCCAGCTCGGCCCCGACCTGACACTGAGCATCAACAAGTTCGGCGAAGCGGGGCTCGATGGGTTCCTGACCAACCCGCCGACACAAACGATGTCCGCGGTCTGGACCGGGCATGCGCTGACTCCGCAAGAGCGTGCGGATCTGCGCGCGTTTCTCGCCCAGGCCGCGGTCAGCGGGCGGCCGACAAACACGGTGGTGCAGCTCGCGCTTCTCGCGATCGCCGGGACGGCGCTCCTTCTTGGGCTTGCGCAGGTGATCTGGCGAAATCGCCTCCGGGCCGTGCGCAGAACGATGGTGACCGCCGCGCGGCGGTGAAGCCGGGTGGCGGCCGCGCTATCCCGAGTGGAATCGAGGGCGATCGGCATGAGTTGGATTCAGGACCTGATCAACCCCAAGGCGCGTCAGTGGGAGGAGTTCTACCGCAACCGCTGGCAGCACGATAACGTGATCCGCAGCACCCACGGGGTCAACTGCACCGGCGGCTGCTCGTGGGCCGTCTACGTCAAGGACGGCATCATCACCTGGGAGATGCAGCAGGTCGACTATCCGCTGCTCGATCCCAAGCTCCCCCCCTACGAGCCGCGCGGCTGTCAGCGGGGCATTTCCGCATCCTGGTACGTCTACAGCCCGATCCGCGTCAAATATCCCTACGCTCGCGGGGCGCTCCTCGACCTCTGGCGCGAGGCGCGCGAGCGGCACACCAACCCGGTCGAAGCCTGGCGCTCGATTGTCGAGGACGAGGCGAAGCGGCAGCGGTATCAGCAGGTGCGGGGCATGGGCGGGTTCCGCCGCACCTCCTGGGATGAGGTGCTCGATATCATCGCGGCGGCCTCCCTCTACACCGCGCGGCGTTGGGGGCCCGATCGGGTGTCCGGGTTCTCCCCGATCCCGGCGATGTCCTTTCTCTCCTACGCGGGCGGCTCCCGCTTTCTGCAGCTCTTTGGCGGCGTCAACATGAGCTTCTACGACTGGTACGCCGACCTCCCCAACGCCTTCCCGGAAGTCTGGGGCGATCAGACTGACGTCTGCGAGAGCGCCGACTGGTACAACAGCAAGTACATCATCTCCATGGGCTCCAATCTGAGCATGACGCGCACGCCCGACGTCCATTTCATCTCGGAGGCGCGCTATGCGGGAGCGAAATTTGTCACGATCGCCCCGGATTTCAGCCAGGTGGCGAAGTACTCGGACTGGTGGATCCCCGTTCAGGCCGGGCAGGATACCGCCCTCTGGATGGCGGTCAACCACGTCATTCTCAAGGAGTACTACGCCGACCGTCAGGTGCCCTATTTCGTCGATTACCTGAAGCGCTATACCGACTGCCCGTTCCTGGTCGCGCTCGAGCCCGCAGGCGAGGCGTTTCGCCCCGGGCGCATGGTGCGCGCCAATCGCATTGATCGCTACCGGGACGTGGCCGAGGGCGACTGGAAGTTCCTGGTCCACGACCGGCAGCACGATGCTCCGCGCATGCCCAAGGGCAGCGTCGGGTACCGCTGGCAGGAGCAGCCGGGGCAGTGGAACCTCAAGATGGAAGACGGGCTGGACGACAGCCTGATCGATCCGGTGCTGAGTTTCCTGGGGCAGCAGGACGATATCCTGCCGGTGGCGATCCACGACTTTGCCGGGGGCGCCACGCCGCTGCGCGGGGTCCCGGTCCGGTATCTCGACACGGATGACGGGCGTGTGCCGGTCACCACGGTGCTCGATCTGCTTTTTGCGGAGTTTGGCGTTAGCCGCGGCCTGCCAGGCGACTACCCGACCAGCTACGACGACCCGGCACCCTTCACCCCGGCATGGCAGGAGCGGTACACCGATATCGGCCGGGAGACGGTGACCCGGTTGGCGCGCGAGTTCGCCTCCAATGCCGAAGAGACGGAGGGGCGCACGATGATCATCGTCGGCGCCAGCGTCAACCACTGGTACTACAACAGCCTCGCCTACCGCGCGCCAATCACCGCCCTGCTCCTCTGCGGCTGCTGCGGCCGCAATGGCGGCGGCATGAACCACTACGTCGGTCAGGAGAAGCTCACCCTGGTCGCGCCGTGGACGAGCCTCGCGCTCGCCCTCGACTGGACCAAGCCGCCCCGGCTCCAGCAATCTCCGATCTGGCACTACGTCCACAGTGACCAGTGGCGGTACGAGGGCGATTTCACGGATTACGCGAGCGTGCCGGACGATGCGCGCTGGGCCCACGGGCACGCCATGGATCTGACCTCAAGGGCGGTGCGGACGGGGTGGATGCCGTTCTACCCGCAGTTCAATGCCAATCCGCTGCAGCTCGTGAGGCAGGCCGAGGCGGAGGGGAAGCGCTCGGAGCAGGAGATTTCCGCGTGGGCTGTCGACCGGCTCAAGACCGGTGAATTGCAGTTTGCCGTCGACGACCCGGACGCGCCGGAGAACTGGCCGCGGGTCTGGATCATCTGGCGAGGGAACGCCATCCAGTCGAGCGCCAAAGGGCACGAGTACTTCCTGCGCCACTATCTCGGCACGCATGACAACATCGTCGCCGATGAGCACGCCAAGGAGGATGTGAAGACGATCACCTTCCGCGAGCCCGCTCCTCGTGGCAAGCTCGATCTCGTCGTCGACCTCAACTTCCGTATCGATACCTCGGCGCTCTATTCGGATATCGTGCTTCCGAGCGCCTTCTGGTACGAGAAGAACGACCTCAACACCACAGACCTCCACTCCTTCGTCCATCCGCTGGGGCAGGCCGTGCCGCCCGTCTGGGAATCGAAGACAGACTGGGAGATCTTCAAGGCGTTGGCGAAGCGGGTGAGCGAGTTCGCTCCCTGGGCGTTCCCCGGGCCGGTGCGGGACCTGGTAGCGACGCCACTCAAGCACGACACGCGCGACGAGCTCGCCCAGACCGAGCCGCTCGACTGGCGGGCGGGCGAATGCGAGCCCATCCCGGGCAAGACGATGCCCCACTTGCAGGTCGTCAACCGGGACTACATCAACCTCTACGAACGCTTCCTCTCCCTCGGGCGCGGGATTCGCGAGGACGGCATCGGCGGCAACGGCGCCCATTTCCCGGTCGCGGAGTTCTACGACGAGTTGCTGCAGAAGCCGGTCGGGGGCACCCCTGATCCGCGCCACATGCGCTGTCGGGAGTGGAACGGACAGATCTACCCGAGTGTCGAGGACGCACTCGACGCCGCGAATGTTCTTCTCCACTTGGCGCCCGAATCGAATGGCGACGTCGCCTACGCCGCGTTCAAGCACGAGGAAGAGCGAGTCGGACTACCGCTCGCCGACCTGGCCGAGGGCACGCGCGGCGTGCGGATGAACTTCGGCGACCTCACGCGCCAGGTCCGGCGCAACCTGACCAGCCCCTGCTGGTCAGGGAACGTCAACGACGGCCGGGCCTACGCGGCTTGGGTGCTGCACATCGAGCGGCTCATCCCGTGGCGAACGTTGACCGGCCGCCAGCACACCTACGTCGATCATCCCTACTACCTCGATTTCGGGGAGGGATTGCCGACGTACAAGCCGAGGCTGCGTCCGGTCCACACGGGAGATATTGTCGAAAGCCCCGTCGACAACAGTTGTCTCGTGCTGAACTACATCACGCCGCACGGCAAGTGGAATATCCACTCCACCTACAAGGACAACCTCCGCATGCTGACACTGTCGCGGGGGATGGACCCAGTCTGGATCAACGACAAGGATGCGGAAAAGATCGGGCTGCAGGACAACGACTGGGTCGAGGTCTACAACGACAACGGCGTGGTGGTCACGCGCGCCGCGGTGAGTGCTCGCGTCCAGCCGGGAACCTGCATGTACTACCACGCGGTCGAGCGCACCGTGTACATCCCGAAGTCGCAAGTTCGCGGCGGGCGGCGCGCCGGCGGCCATAACAGCCTGACCCGCACGCGAGTCAACCCGCTCCAGCTCGCGGGCGGCTATGCGCAGTTCACCTACGGGTTCAACTACTGGGGCCCCATCGGCGTCTTCACGCGAGACACCTACTGCGTCATCCGCAAGCTCGCGAAGTTGGAGTGGTGAGTCAGGCGGCGTGTGCGCGCAGATGATCGGGAGCGACAGGCATGGACATTCGAGCGCAGGTGTCGATGGTCTTCCACCTAGACAAGTGCATCGGTTGCCACACGTGCAGCCTCGCCTGCAAGAACATCTGGACCGACCGCAAGGGCGCCGAGTACATGTGGTGGAACAACGTCGAGACCAAGCCCGGCACCGGCTATCCCACCCTCTGGGAGGACCAGGAGAAGTACAAGGGGGGGTGGGAAGTCGTCAATGAGGGCGGCAAACCGCGGGCGCGACTCAAGCTGCAGGGCCGGTTCGGAGCCCTGGCGAACATCTTCTATAACCCCTACCTCCCCTCCGTCGACGACTACTACGAACCGTGGACGTACGATTACGCCAATCTGCTCGATGCGCCAGAGGGCGACGATCAGCCGACCGCCCGCGCCGTCTCCCAGATCACCGGTAAATACATCGATACCATCGAGGCCGGGCCGAACTGGGATGACGACCTGGGCGGCTCGACCATCTACGCCGCAAACGATCCGAACCTGGCCGGGTTGAACGAGGCCGAGCGTGCGGAGCTCGCCGAGCTGCAACGCGTCGTCTTCTTCTACCTGCCGCGCATCTGCAACCACTGCTTGAACGCCGGCTGTGTGGCCGCCTGCCCCGCCGGGGCCATCTACAAACGCGGCGAGGATGGCATCGTGCTCATCAGCCAGGAGAAATGCCGCGGCTGGCGGATGTGCATCTCGGGGTGCCCTTACAAGAAGACCTATTACAACTGGCACACCGGAAAATCGGAGAAGTGCATCCTCTGCTTTCCGCGCCTGGAGAGCGGACAACCACCCGCCTGCTTCCACTCCTGCGTCGGCCGTATTCGCTACCTCGGCGTCCTGCTGTACGACGCCGATCGCATCGAAGAGGCGATCTCGGTGCCCAATCAGGAGCTGGTGGAGGCGCAGCGATCGATCATCCAGGATCCCTTCGACCCGAAGATCATCCAGGCGGCGCGGGACGGCGGCGTCTCCGATGCCATGCTCGATGCCGCGCAGAAGTCCCCGGTCTACAAGTTCGTCAAGCTGTGGAAGCTGGCCCTGCCCCTGCACGCGGAGTTTCGCACCCTTCCCATGCTGTTCTACGTGCCGCCGATGCTGCCGGTGCTGGCCAGAGTGACCGGCGACGGGAACTACGAGGTCGCCGGGGCGGCTGATCACAGCCTGGCGCCGCTGCTGAGCTCACTTGACCGGGCGCGCGTTCCGCTTCGTTACATGGCCAACCTGTTCGCTGCCGGCAATGAGGAGGTGGTGCGTGAGGTCTACCGCAAGCTCTTCGCGGTGCGCCTCCACAGCCGTTCGCAGCAGGTTGGCGACGTGCCGGCTGATGAGGTGCAGCGGGCCCTGGAGATCGGCAAGACGACCCCGGAAGAGGCCGGCGCCATTTTCCGCCTCACCGCGCGCCCCACCTATCAGGAGCGTTTTCTCGTGCCGCCCCTCCATCGGGAGGAAGCGATCGAACAGACGATCAGCCCGTACAAGGAGCGATCGGAGACAGGGTTCGGGTTCCTGGAAACGCCCGAGCGAAGGTGGTGATCATGATCGGAGCGATCGCGCGTGACAATCTGCGCTGTTTCGCGGACATGCTGGAATACCCGGCGCCCTCGTTGCCCGGGACGGTGAACCGGTGCCGGACCCTGCTCGCGGCGTTCGATACCGACGCCGCTGACGCCCTGGTTCCCTTCGCCGACTACGTCGCCAGGACGCCGCTGCCGCTGCTGGAGGAGGCGTATACCGGCATCTTTGATCTCGATCCGAAATGCCACCTCTATATCGGCTATCACCTCTTCGGCGACAGCTACAAGCGCAGCGCATTCCTGATCGGCCTCAAGGAGCGCTTTTCCGCCAGCGGCTTCAGCGTGGGCGATGAGCTCCCCGATCATCTCTCCGCGATGCTCCGCTTCGTGGCGATGACCACCGATGCGATCGTGGCCCAGGAGCTTATCGACGATGCACTTCTGCCCTCGCTCGAGCGCATGACCGATCGGAATCCGTCAGCGGCCGCTGCAGAGTCGGCCACGGAGGCGCTGGCGCCGCCGGAGCCGCGGCCCGGCGCGGCCTACATCGGCATGCTCGACGCGCTGCGCATGGTGCTGGAGCGCGCGAGTGCTGCCGGTGGCGCGAACACGAGGATGGAGGAGCGCTCGCGCGACCTCGCCCTGCTCGATGGGCGAAAAGGAGCGTGACATGTTCGACACGATCCTCTTCGTCGCCTTTCCCTATGTCGCGGTCGCCGTGGCGGTGGTGGGCGGACTCCTGCGCTACTTCAAGGACCGCTTCTCCTTCTCGAGCCAGTCGTCGGAGTTTCTCGAGAAGCGCGAGCTCTTCTGGGGCTCGGTGCCGTGGCACTATGGCGTCGTGATCATTCTTACCGCGCACCTCCTCGCGTTCCTCTTCCCCGATGCCTGGGGGGCGCTGGTGGCCAACCCGGTTCGTCTCTATGCGCTGGAGATCACCGGGCTTGCCCTGGCGCTGATGACGATCGTCGGCCTCGTCATGCTGATCGTCCGCCGGGTGCAGAGACCCCGCATCAACGCGGTGACGACGTGGCTCGACTGGGTGCTGCTGGTGGCGCTGCTGGCCCAGGTGGTGCTCGGGTTCTGGGTCGCGCTGGCCTATCGCTGGGGCTCCGACTGGTACGTCCGCACCGCCGTGCCCTGGCTTCGCTCGCTGGTCGTGCTGCAGCCGAACATCCAGTTTGTCACCGCCTTGCCCTGGGTCGTCAAGCTGCACATGCTCGGCGGCTTCGTGCTCGTCGCGCTCTTCCCCTTCACGCGCCTGGTGCACGTCTTCACCGTGCCCGTCACCTATCTCTGGAGGCCCTACCAGGTTGTGATCTGGAACCGGCGTCCAGGTCCGGCAGGGCGACGCGTGTAGCCGGAAGGCGACCGCTCCAGACGGGAGGCCGCGATGACGTTGAGCGCGTTGCTGCAAGCCTCGGCCGAACGACATTCCCATCTCTGCCCGCGCCAGGTTCTCGGCGTGCGTATGAGCTTGTTGGCCGGCCGCCTGCTCGGCCTCCATCTGCCGCAAACGGAGAAGCGCCTCCTGGCTATCGTCGAGACGGATGGCTGCGCGGCGGACGGGATCGCGGTGGCGACCGGCACGTCGGTCGGCCATCGGACGCTGCGCGTCGAGGACTTTGGCAAGGTGGCCGCCACCTTCGTCGATATCGAGCGCGACCGCGCGGTGCGCGTCGTTCCTCGTCCGTCGGCGCGGCAGCTCGCGTCCGCGTTTGCCCCGGAGGCCCCCGACCGCTGGCACGCGCAACTGCTCGGCTACCAGCGGATACCATGCGACCTGCTGCTCGCCTGGCAGTGGGTCGAATTGATCATACCGGTCGCCGCGATCGTCAGCCGGCCGGACGCGCGGGCCGTCTGCGACGTGTGCGGCGAGGAGATCATCAACGAGCGGGAGGTGCGGCGAGGCGGCGACGTCCTGTGCCGCTCCTGCGCCGGACAGGCGTATTGCCGCGCTGTGCCGGTCGCCGCGCTGGCATGTGACGAGCTCCGACCCGGCTGTTCCGATCTCCAGAGCCAGGAGCCGGGGGAGATGCGGGGGAGCCGCCATGGACTCGCCCTGATGATCGATGTGCCGGCCGCATCCTCGACCGGCACGGCGACGCGGCCGGACCCCCGGCAGCGGACTCTGCACATGCGACATCCGCGCGAGGAGGCGCTGCCATGATCCGCTCCTCCAAGCGCTCGCGAGCCAACGATCGCGATCATCCCGGCCTGCCGACTGCTTCACCACGAACGGGCGACTATCTGGCGCGGGACGCCGCGCAACACGCGATCTCCGCGGCGGAGCCAACCGTGGGAAGTCAGGGACTGCCAAAGCTGCAAACCGGCTCGCGGGAGACCGTCAATCCTGGCGGGATGCCGCCGTCCGCGGCAGCAGCATCGGCCACGACGTGGGAGGCACGGACCAGCAGGGGCGCGATCCTGGCCCTCGCGCTGGCCACCGCGGCATTCGCCGTCTGCTTCCTGGTCTGGGGGCTGATCGCCGCGCTGGCGCCGGTCTTTCACGAACTGTACGACCTCTCCAGTTTCGGAGTCAGCCTCCTGATCGCGACGCCGGTCATCCTCGGCTCGCTGGCGCGCATTCCCGCCGGCCTGGCCGCTGATCGATTCGGCCGCATGGTGTTCGTATTCCTCCTGGCCGGCCTCACCGTGCCGCTCGCGCTCGCTGGCCTGACCAATTCCTACGGGTCGCTGCTCGCGGTCAGCCTCCTGCTCGGAGTGGCGGGCGCATCGTTCGCTGTCGGCGTGCCGTTTGTCTCGCGCTGGTTCCCGCGGGAGCGACAGGGATTTGCCCTGGGCATCTATGGCATGGGCAATATCGGCACGGCGATCGCCAATTTTCTCGCGCCGCGGCTCGAACGGGACATCGGCTGGCGCGGGACCTTCTGGGCGTTCATCCCGCTACTGCTGGTTATGGCCCTCCTGTTTCTGCTCTTTGGCCGTGATGCTCCCGCCCCGCCGCAACGTGATGACGGGGCGGGCGAAGGGGGAGCCCGCTTCCGGGTTCGGCCGGCCGCCTGGTTGCTGGCGCTCTACTACTTCATCACCTTCGGCGGGTTTGTCGCGGTGGGCGCGTATCTGCCGACCCTGCTCGTCGACGAGTTCGATCTTTCGCGGACCGAAGCCGGCGGCCGCGCCGCCGCGTTCATCGCGGTCGCTACCCTGGCGCGGCCGCTCGGTGGCTACCTGGCGGACCGGTGGTCGAGCGCGGCGATTCTTGATGGCGTCTTCCTCCTGATCGCCGCGCTGGCCATCCTTCTCGCGTTCGAGCCGCCCATGACCGTGTTGATGCTGGCTGTGCTCGGCATCGCGGTGATGTTCGGCATCGGCAACGCCGCCGTATTCAAGCTTGTCACGACGCTCTTCCCTCGCAACACCGGCGCGGTAACCGGCATCGTCGGCGCGGCGGGCGGGTTGGGGGGGTTCTTCCCGCTAATCGTGATCGGGACAGTGAAAGAGGTGACCGATTCCCTCAGCATCGGGTTCATGCTGCTCTCCCAGCTCGCGGGCGTCTGCCTCATCCTGAATCTCCTCGTGCTCCAGCGCTGGGCCGGGTGGTTGTCGGTCGATGGGGAGGAGTCGTGATGGCGCGCGCGCCACCGCCAGATTTCGTGTGGCAGGCCGTGTAGTCCGGAGGACACCTCCCCGGGCCTGCTGATACGTCGCCCATCCCTGACACGGTCAGGTTGCGCCGCCATTTCCGCGTGGCGCACGGAGGCCTCGTCATGAACGCGTTGCTGACCATCTCCCTCTCGCACGGACACATTCCGCGCCGGAAGTTCGCGCTTGCCGCGCTGCTTGCGATCCTGGTCGCATTGGCGCTTTCACCCGGGCACGCTTCGGCGCAATCAACGGCCGCACCGCTTGCCTGCACCCCGGTCGCGGGAACGTTTGTCGATGCCATGGGGGCAACCGGAACGTTCGTGGGCTGCTTCAGCGGTGAGCGTTTGGTTGTCACCTCCCACCAACTGGCCCTCCAGGGCGCCATGACGATGGAGTTGAGCGATCGGTCCGGCCGAAAGTTCGCCACGCTCGACGGCGTCGCTATTTTGCCGATTAGTCGCCTGAACGCTTCATCGGGCATGTATGACCTTTCGCTGGCGCCGAGCCAGGTCGTCGTCGCTGGGCTGCAGGCCTACGTCAAAGAGGTTGACATGGAGGTTCCGGCAGCGGCCATCTCGCCGAATGGGCGCGTGCCCGCGGACACCGGATGGACGTGCGGACTCCCTGGAGCGTGAGGCGGTGGAGGAGGTTGTGCTGGCTTCTGGTCGAGCGAACCTCGCGAAGGACAACTTCTGGCTCGAGGCCGAGTCGGCGACCGGCAGGACAATGACATAAAGCCTCGAGCCGGGAGCGCTATCGGTCGCTGGCTGGCCATGCCCGTTGCCGACTGCTAGTCGCGATTCCTTTCATCGCTCCGGCTTGCCGGTCATCACGCGACGGCCGAACACCGGCAGTGGCAGCGACGCTTCGCAGCCGGGACGATCGGTCGTCCAGCGCGCGCCGCGCGGGGGCTTCTTCAGCCGCACTAACGTCATGAGCTGGCATTCGTACTGCACCCGCAACTGGGCAAAGGCCGCCCAGGCGGCGTCCCGGTCGGGCTTCATCGGGAGGCCGAGAGTCGCGATCGCGTCATAGGCGTCGTCGAACTCGGCCCGGGAGATGTTGATCGGCACCGCTGGCCAGGCCGGATTCTCCGGGCAGGCGATCTGCAGCGGCTCGAGCACCTGGCGCAGCGCCCGGGCCCCGGCGCTCACCAACCGGGCTGCCGCGGGATCTGTGCTGAGATCGACGCTGGAATCGGTGAGCGAGGCGGCATCGAGGATGGCGCCGGCCGCGCAGATCCAGGAGCGGTCCCAGCGCGAGGAGCGGAGATAGAGCTCGCCCGAGAGGGTCTTGCCGGAGCTGCCGAGGTCCCGGAACCAGGCAAGCCAGGCCGCCCAGAGGTTGCCCAGGCTGGCGGCGGAATAGGTCTGCACGTAGCCGGCCAGGACCGACGGGCCGTCGGGCGGGGAGCCGGCCAACTCATCGAGATTGTCGACCGCCTGCTCGCGCTGCTGATACGAGGCGTAGATCCCGGGCAGGTAGCCGATGAGGAGGGCGACGACAGTGGCCACGGTCAGCGCCTCTGTCGCCGAAAGCATGATGACGAGAAAGTGGCTGCCCGGGGACTCGAAGCCGAGGGTCGAGAGCGCCGAACCGCTGTAGAGGAAGGCCCGGATGAACGGTTTCATGCCAGCGCCGTAGAAGGCGAGCGTGTAGCCAAGTCCGAGAAGGATCAGGTTGACGGCCAGCACGACCAGGAGGGAGATCGGCGCATAGAGGCTGAGGATCGAGTGCCGGTGAGCGTCCGACCGCATCGGCCGCACCGTGATCTCGAATATCGCCTGCGTGAAGCGAAAGACGGACCGATTGATCAGCGGCGGCGCGCCAGCCGGGATCATGAAGGTGCGTATGGCGAATGCGGTCGAGAAGAGGATGACGAGCAAGCCGGCGGCAAGAAAGACACTGTCGGCCACGTGCCAGCGCTGGATCGACAGCAGACAGGCAGTCAGGTGATCCCTGGCGCACCCCACGGGCGATCCTCCTCTGTCTCATACTGAACGGTAACACATGCCCAGGTGGCAATCATCGCGCGAGTATTTTGGCCCGCGCCTCGCAATTCGCGGCAACAGCCGGCTCCCGAGGCGCATTCGGTGATAGCTTTGCGTCATCTGCCTTGCCTCCGGAAATTGCATCGTGTTACAGTCCGGCTGGATTCGATCTGGCAGGACATCCCCAACGCCCGCGGAACGCCTTCCGGACGGTCCAACAGCGGCAACTCGAAGCGGTTGCGCTGGATCCTGGTGCGAAGGTGAATGCGGCAACCCTGATCCCGGTGGAGGCATCGGCAGGGTGAATGGCGCTGTCCTGGTCCTGAACCAGAACTATGAACCCCTGAACGTCTGCAATCTGCGGCGCGCAATTCTCCTTGTCTTCGACGGCAAGGCAGAGGTCCTCGAGGCCAACGGCAAGGTGATCAAGTCCGCGACGCGGGCATTCCCGGCGCCGTCGGTGATCCGCATGGTCTACCTCATCCATCGCCCGCGCCCGCGCGTCAAGCTGACGCGGCGCGAGGTCTTCATCCGCGACGCGTATACGTGCCAGTACTGCGGCAAGCAGTCGCACGACCTGACGATCGATCATGTTGTCCCCCGGTCGCGGGGCGGGGCGCACTCGTGGGAGAACCTCGTGTCGGCCTGCAAGCCGTGCAACCACCGCAAAGGGGGTAAACTGCTGACAGAGACGCGGATGACGCTGCGCCGCGAGCCGCACGAGCCGCGGGCGGGCCGCTACTACACGATCGAGCGACGAATCGAGGGCGCGGTGACCAACGAGTGGGCCAAGTTCCTGCCCGGGTTTACGCCGGTGACGATGGGCGCTTCGTCCGCCGAGCGCGGCGCGAGTCGCGCCGCGCGCTGAGCGAGCTATCCGCCGGTTCGGTTTGCCGTTTCAGCGCCCCGCCCCGGCGGGGCGCTTTTTCATGTGGGCAGGATCGCCCCGCGATCTGAAGGAGCTTCGATGCTCGACCTGCGATTGATCCGGGAAGAACCGGAGCGTGTCAAGGCGGCGATAGCCACCACCTACACCGAGGCGCCGATCGACGAGATCCTGGTGCTCGACGAGCGGCGGCGCGCGCTCCTGGCCGAGGTCGAGGCGCGCAAGGCCGAGCTAAACCGGGGGTCGAAGCAGGTCGGCCGCATGAAAGAGCCGGCAGAGCGGGAGGCGCTGATCGCGCAGATGCGCGAGCTCGGCGACCGCATCGCCACGCTCGACGAGGAGGTGAAGGGGGTCGACGAGCGGCTGCACGGCCTGATGCTGCAGGTGCCGAATATCCCGCTGGAGCACGTTCCGGTCGCCCCGGACGAATCGGGCAACGTCGTCATCGCCGAGTTCGGCGCGAAGCGCGAGTTCGATTTCGCGCCGAAGCCGCACTGGGAGCTGGCCGAGGAGCTCGGCATCATCGATTTCGAGCGGGGGGTGAAGATCTCCGGATCCCGCTTCTACGTGCTGCGCGGCGAAGGGGCGCAACTGCAGCGCGCCCTGATCGCCTGGATGCTCGATCTGCACATCAACGAGCACGGCTACCAGGAGGTCTATCCGCCCTATCTGGTGCTGGGGGAGACGCTGGTCGGCACCGGGAACCTGCCGAAGTTCAGCGAGAACCTCTACCGCGATGCCGAAGAGGACAAGTGGCTGATCCCGACCGCCGAGGTGCCCGTCACGAATCTCTATCGCGACGAGATTCTGGAGGAGGCGCAGCTCCCGATCTACCACGTCGCCTACACCCCCTGCTTCCGCCGCGAGCAGATCTCGGCCGGGCGCGACGTGCGCGGCATCAAGCGGGGCTACCAGTTCGACAAGGTCGAGATGGTCAAGTTCGTCCACCCCGACGAGTCGGAGGCGGAGCACAAGCGGCTGATCGAGGAGGCCTCCGACGTCCTGCGCGCCCTCGCGCTCCCTTACCGGCTGGTTCAGCTCTCGACCGGCGATCTCGGCTTCGCCGCCGCCGACAAGGTCGATCTCGAGGCATGGGCGCCCGGCTCGCGGGAGTGGCTCGAGGTCAGCTCGTGCGGGCGCTTCATGGACTTCCAGGCACGGCGGGCGAACATCCGCTTCCGGCCAACCGAAGGGGGGCGGATTCGCCATGTCCACACCCTCAACGGCTCGGGGCTCGCCCTGCCGCGGACGATGATCGCCATCATGGAGCAGTACCAGCAGCCGGACGGCACGATCGAGGTGCCGATGGTGCTGCGCCCCTACATGGGGGGCAAGGCGGTCATCGGCAAGCAGCCGGCGATCGGTCCCGCGTCGAGCCGGGTCAAGGCGTCGTAAGCGCGATCCGGCGCATCGAAAGACGGCAATCGCTTCGCGGGTTGCGCTACCATTG
>JADYYO010000360.1 GCA_020853615.1 Thermomicrobiales bacterium | reverse complement strand
GCGGCAGCCTCGGGCTCGCCCCGCTGAACCTGAACTACCAGCTCGGCGCGGCCGCCGAGTACCACAGCGCCGACATGGCCACCAACAACTACTTCGATCACTATCTCTTTGACGGCACCGACCCGGGCACCAACATCCGCAACTTCGGCTACACCGCGCTCCCCTTCGGCGAGAACATCGCCGCCGGGATGGCGTCGGCGGAGGACGTGCTGATTGCCTGGCAGAACAGCCCCAGCCACGACGCCGCCATGCGCAATCCGGAATTCACCGACATCGGCGTCGGTCGCGTCTACAGCGATGCCTCCTACTATGGCTGGTACTGGACCGCCGACTTCGGCGGGGGCGGCGCGCCGGCCGCTGCGCCTGCGCAGAGCGTCGATGCGAGCGGCGCGGCGCAGAGCCTGAGCGCGCCCGACCAGCAGGCGGGGCTCGAGAACTACGACGGCAACGGCCAGGTGGTCGAGTTGCCGCAGAACACCGTCAACGCCGATGGCGATCGCGCCGTCTCGTCCGGGGCGAACCCGGTGGCCGACGGCACCGGCGACACCGTCATCTATGGCGACATCAACACCGGCGGCGTCCAGGGCGAGTCGGTCGTCTACGAGCCGCCCTCCCTGACGGTCTCCGATGCGCCGGCGCCGGCCCCGGTCGCCGACACGGCCGCCAGCGATGGCGCGACCTCCGTCGAGCCGACCGATACGGCCCCGGTTGACACGGCGCCGGTCACCACCGAGCCCGCGCCGGCCGCGCCGGTCTATTCCGAGCCGACGTTCACCGAATCGACGACGACCAATATCAGCATGGAGGATGGGAACGGCCGCGCCATCGGCTGACGGGACCTCCAGTCTGATGACCGTGCGGGAGCGGCCACGATCGTGGCCGCTCCCGCTGTATCGTTCCCGCCGGCTTTTGCCGGACGACAGGAGCAGGAATGATGCACGAGACGGTGATGACTGCGGCGGAGGGGAGCGACCACGCCGCGCGGAACCGGGAGGCCTGGGACCGCTGGGCCCCCGATTACGAACAGGCGGGGCGGCGGAATTGGGCGACCGACGCCGTGACCTGGGGCATCTTCGATGTCCCCGAGGTGACGCTCGATCTGCTGCCGGACGATCTCGCCGGCCAGGACGCCATCGAGCTCGGCTGCGGCGCCGCCTACGTCTCCGCCTGGATGGCGCGGCGCGGGGCGCGGTCGGTCGGACTCGACAATTCATCGGAGCAACTGGCGACCGCGCGCCGGCTGCAAGCGGAGTTCGGCGTCGACTTCCCGCTCCACCTCGGCGATGCCGAGAAGACCCCGTTTGCTGACGAAAGCTTCGACTTCGCCATCAGCGAGTATGGCGCGGCGATCTGGTGCGACCCCTACCGCTGGATCCCGGAGGCGGCGCGCATTCTGCGGCCCGGCGGGCGGCTCCACTTCCTCGGCAATTCGACCCTCCTCATGCTCGCTACGCCGGTGGAGGATGAGGATGCGCCGGTGACGAAGCGGCTGGAGCGGCCCCTCTTCGGCATGCACCGCTTCGCCTGGCGGGACGGCTCGGTCGAGTTCCACCTGCCGCATGGGGAGATGCTGAAGCTGCTGCGCGACAGTGGGTTCGAGGTCGAAGCGCTGATCGAGGTCGAGATCCCCGAGGGGGCGACCACGCGCTATCCCTACGTGAGCGCGGAGTGGGCGCGGCGCTGGCCGGCGGAAGAGGTCTGGAAAGCGCGCCGGCTCGGGTAGACGGGGCGCATGCGGCGCCAACGGGAATCTGCCTCGCCCGGCTTGACAGGCGCGGGGGGCTCCGATATCATCGCCATTGTCCACTAAATATGTGGACATATAAAAAATCGACGATGTCCTGCCGGGCGCGGTCTTCCCCCTCCCTGCCGCACCCGGTGCCATCGCGGAGCGATGCGGTGGCGTTCTCGGCCGCCACGCCTCCCCCCCACTTCCCCTGACGGGGGCCTGAGTCGAGTTCAGGTCCCTGTTGGGCTACTGGGTTGGATGCCGGTGGTACACTATGAGCAGTAATGATCACTCGGGTACGTAATGCGGAGAGGGCACATGGCGATACGTGCGTTCGATGACGACTTCGTGACCGTGGCCGAGGCCGCGGAGATGCTGCGCGTCGCCTCCTCGACCATTCGCCGCTGGATCCGCGAGGGCGATTTGCCCGCCTATCGGATCGGCAAGCGACGGGTGGCGCTGAAACGGGCAGATCTCGAGGCGATGATTGGCCCTGCCCGATCGAGCGCGTCGGGCGTCGATGCGGGCCGTAACGGTCGCATGCGGATTCCCAGGCTGACGCCTGAGGAGAAGTGCCGGGGACTGGAGGCGATGGAGCAGGCGCAGCGAATCAGCCAGCAGATCCTCGCTCGTCGCGGCGGCGAGATCTTCTCGCCGTCCTGGACGATCCTTGATGAATTGCGAGAAGAGCGCACCCGCCAACTCGGATGATCTGCGTCGATGCATCCGTGGCGGCCAAATGGATCCTGGCGGAAGAGCATGCCGATCGTTCGCTCGCACTCTATCTCGCTGCTGTGGAAGCCGATGAGCCGATTGTTGCTCCACCGCTCCTGCCGGTCGAGGTGACCAGTATTCTTCGCCAACGGGTGCGCTCTCCGAATGGTCCTTCGATCGAGGAAGCGCGTTTACTGCTCGACCGGTTTCTCGCATTTGCGTTGGCTCTGCTCGACCCGCCAGGATTGCATCTGCGAGCATTGGACATCGCTGATTCCTACGGCTTGCGTGCTGTCTACGATGCTCACTACCTCGCGTTGTGCGAGCTCCTGGGTTGCGAGGTCTGGACCGACGATCGTCGGCTTCTGCGAGACATCGGCGGCAGGTTGCCGTATGTGCGGTGGATCGGCGACTATCCTATGGGGATCTGATCGCCGCGCGATTCATCCATCGTGTCAAAGTCATGATGAGTGGCAGAATGATGGGAAGGCGTGCGACGTGCCGCCCCGCGGAGTGCCGCGAGATTGAGGTGGAAAGCGTGGAGGAGCGCCCGTTCAGCGACGAGGACTACCGGGCCATCGCGGCGTTCCGCGCCGGGTTGCGCCGCTTCGTCCGCTTCAGCGAGGATGCCGCGCGCGCCGTCGGGCTCAGCCCGCAGCAGCATCAGCTCCTCGTCGCCATTCGCGGGCACGTCGGCCCCGAGCCGCCGACGATCGGCGACCTGGCAGAGGCGCTGCAGATCCGACACCACTCCGCCGTCGGCCTCGTCGACCGCATGGTGCAGGGAGGCTACGTGCGGCGGGAGACATCGACCGTCGATAGCCGCCGCGTCCACGTCCTGATCACGCCCGAGGGGGAAGCGGTGCTCCGCTCCCTGACCGCTGCCCACCGCCGCGAGCATCGGCAGCTCCAGGAGCTGCTGCAGCGGCTGGTCGTCGAGGCGGAATCGGCCTCGCTCGACGAGACGGGGATCAGTGCCCTGGCGCCGCCAGACGCCAGCGACGGCGCGAGCGCTTCACCACCCGCTCGTGAGGCGTAATCCTCCCGCCCGGATCAGGATGAGGTGGACTCCGCGCTGGCCCCCACCGCTTCGCGCCGTGCCGTGGGCACGGGCCGCGTCCGGCGCGTGCGGCCCGGGAAACGCAGGGTGAGGACCCGCTCGCGCGTCCGTTCTTCCTCCAGATTCCGCTGCCGCGCACGCAGAAAGTCGGAGAGGGAGATCAAGCCGACCAGGTGGTCGGGGTGGTCCCGGGCGACGACCGGCAGGCGTGTCAGCCCCGTCTCCGCCATCCGCTCGATGACCACCCGCAGCGGCTCGTCCGGGTAGGCGACGATCGGGTGCCTCTTGGCGATATCGGTCAATGTTCCCCCGTGCCCGTTCTGCCTCTCGCTGGACGCGATGTTTCGCAGATCGGAGCGTGTGACAACGCCGACCAGCCGCTGCTGATCGTCGACGACCGGGTAGAGCCCCTGGCGCAGGCCGCTCCGCTCGGACAGGAGGTGGAGCGGCTCGGTCAGCTCGCTCAGCGGCATGTCGGCCGGCAGGGCGACCACCTCGGTACGCATCACCTCGCGGGCAAAGAGGACTTCCAGCGGGTCGACCGCGTATTCGCGGCTGAGGTGGAAGCCGCGCCGGCTCACCTTCTCGGTCAGGATCGAGCGGCGCATCACCAGCACGGTGAAGCCGTCCGCCACGATCGTCGCGCAGAGAAGGGGCAGGAGCATGTTAATGTCATGCGTCAGCTCGAGCGTGAACATGATCGCGGTCAGCGGTGCGCGCATGGTGCCGCCGAGGATGGCCGCCATGCCAACCGTCGGCCAGAAGCCGGGGCCGAAGTTGGGGAAGACGAACGCCTCGAGGCCGCCGAGCGCCCCGCCCATCATCAGGAGGGGCGCCAGCACGCCGCCGGAGGTGCCCGAGCCGAGCGAGACCGCCCAGATGGTCGACTTCACGAGCAGCACGCCGACGATGATCTCGTTAGTCGCGTTGCCCTGCAGGAGGGTCTCGATCACGTCGTAGCCGACGCCGAGCGCCTGGGGAAAGATGAGGCCGCCGATGCCGATGACCACGCCGCCGATCGCTGGCCACCACATCCAGTGGATCGGCAGGCGCTGGAAGCCGTCTT
>JADYYO010000359.1 GCA_020853615.1 Thermomicrobiales bacterium | reverse complement strand
GCGCTCATCGATTTCTACCTGCCGCGCAGTGTGGACAACGAGCAGGGCGGATTCGTCGCCCAGATCGCCGATGACGGCAGCATCTTCGACTCGCGGACGCGCCACCTCGTCGGCTCCTGCCGCTACACGAACAGCTTCGCCCTCGGCCATTGCTATCGCCTGCGAGAGGGGTGCCGCGAGGCGGCCATGCATGGCCTCGCCTTTCTGCGCGAGGCGCATCGCGACGCGCTGCATGGCGGGTACTACTGGGTGTTGGCGGGACGGGAACCGGTCGATCGCCGCAAGTTCGCCTACGGCCACGCCTTCGTCCTGTTGACCGCGGCGACAGCGATCATGAGCGGGCTCGATGCCCACGACCTGCTCAATGATGTCAGCGAGGTATTGGAGGCGCGCTTCTGGCGCGAAGCTGACGGTCTTTACGTCGATGAAATCAGCGAAGACTGGGCGGTCGTCGATCCCTATCGTGGGCAGAACGCCAACATGCACCTGGTAGAAGCACTGCTCGCTGCCTACGCGGCGACCGCCGAAACCTTCTATCTCGACCGGGCCGAGGTGGTTGCGCACCGGGTGGCCGTCGATCTGCCACAACAGACACACGGATTGCTTTGGGAGCACTACGATCGGGAGTGGCGAGCCGATCTCACTTACAACAAGGCAACCCCGTACCACCTGATCCGGCCGTATGGGGTCTTGAGCGGGCACCTCCTGGAGTGGGCGAAACTGCTGGTGCTGCTGGAGCGGGCGCGCGCCAACGATTGGGCCCTCCCAGCGGCCCGCCGCTTCTTCGCGGCCGCGCTCGACCATGCCTGGGACGGGGAGTACGGCGGCTTCCTCTACGCCTTCGACCTCGATGGCAGCATCGTCGATGACGACAAATACCACTGGACGATCAGCGAAGCCATTGGCGGTGCGGCGGCGATGCTCGCGCAGACTGGCGAGGCAAGCTATGGCGACTGGTACGATCGGAGTTGGGACTACGCCCTGTCCCATCAGATCGACCGGGAACGAGGTGGTTGGTATCCGGCCTTGACCAGGGACGGCCGGCGCAAGGACGTTGATTTCGCCCGCGGCAAGCCCGATTTCTACCACCCGTTGGGAGCCTGTCTCCTGGCGCTCGATCTGCTCGCGCCCGGCGGCGCAAGCGCGCCTCGCCACGACGCGGGGCGCGGCACAACCTAGGCCACAGGGCGGGGCGACCCGTCTGCTATTCGGCGAGTGGCGGGCGGATGTCCCTCCGCCAACGGTCGTGGCGCATGCGGCGCCGCGGGATTGCAAGGAGGCACGGCGTGAGAGATCGACAAGACGTTGTCAGCCAGCTCGGATACCGAGGCACACGACGCCAATTGCTCAAGGGCGCCGGTGCGTTGGGGCTGGCGGCCGGGCTGGGAGCATCGAGGTCTCTCGGTCGCGCTGCCGCGCAGGAGGTCCGATTTGGCAAGTTGAGCAAGGAGTGGGATGGCGCCACGCTCAACGTTTCCCTCGTCGCCGAGCCGCGCTCCGACGCGATTCAAAAGCTCACTCCCGCCTTCACCGAGGCAACCGGCATTACCGTCAACTACACCATCCTCCCCTATCCGAACCTCGAGGAGAAGCAGCTCACCGCGCTTACCCAACAGACCGGCGAGCAGGATCTCATTCACGTTGACTGCGTCTGGATGGGGCAATACGCCGGCCAGGGCTGGCTCTATCCGGTCCAGGAGTTCGTCGACCAGACCGATCCCGCGGTCCTCGATCTCGAAGACTTCATGCCCCGCGTCCTCGCGGAGCAGTCGATGTGGGAGGACAAGCTCTACGGGCTCCCCTTTATCAACGCCGTCTTCGCGCTCTACTACCGGACCGATATCTTCAACGAGATGGGGCTCGAGCCCCCGCAAACCTGGGACGAGTTGGCGGCTACTGCCAAGACGATCCATGAAGCGAAGTCGGCAGACGGCGTTGCTGGCCTGACGCTGATGGGACGCCGCGGCGTGCAGCTCCTCTGCACGCACCTCAACGTCTTCGGGTCGATGGGCGGCTACTACTACGACGAGAACTACAAGCCCACGATGGCCAGCGAGGCCGGCATCAACTCCATCGAATACCTCAAGTCGCTCCTCCCCTACGCGGTCGAGGGCGCGCTCTCCAACGACTATGACGAGACCGCGGCCGCGTTCCAGCAAGGGCTGGCGGCGATGAATCTACAGTGGCAGAATGCCGCGCCGCAGTTCGTCGATCCTGATGCATCGAAGATCATTGGCAAGTGGAACATCACCCAGGTGCCCGGCGTCGCCGACGGCAATGCGATCAAGCGCACGCCCACCTTCGGCGGCTGGAACCTCGGCATTTCGGCTGACTCCCAGAATAAGGATGCCGCCTGGGAGTACCTCGTCTGGGCCACGTCCAAGCCGATCGAGATTGAGTTGGCTCCCTCCGGTCCAGGAGCGCGGCGTTCGACGCTCTCCGATCCCGAACTTCAGAAAACCTACATCGAGTATTCGATGATGCTCGAAACGCTCGATTCCGCTCTCGGACGGCCGCGCATCCCAGTCTGGCCGCAGATGAACGACGCCATCGCGGCTTCGCTCTCAGAGGTCATGGTCGGACAGACCGACGCCAAGGATGCCATGACCGCTCTCGATGGCCAACTTGCCGATATCCTGCAGGGCGGCGGGTTCGGCGTCTAGCATGACGAGCACTCGCTGGGAGACCGTGCGGTCTCCCAGCGGGGGTTCCGGTATGGGGAGAAGAGAGCGGTGCAGATCACGAGTGAGTCGCGGGTCGACAAACACGTGATCGAGCCAGCGCGGGAGCCACTGCACTCGCGACAGGCCGCTCCACGGTTGCCGGCGGCGCTCGTGCTGTTGCTGCCGACGGTCGTGGTGCTCCTGCTCCTCACCATCTATCCGACTATCTATTCCTTCTCACTCAGTCTCAACGAGTGGAACATGTCGAACCGGCTGGCGACATGGAACTTCGTCGGGCTCGGGAATTACGTCGCCATCTTGCGAGACGCCCGCTTCTGGAACGCGGCGCAGATCACGGGAACGTTCATCCTGGGCACCGTCACCGCGCAACTGCTCCTCGGTCTCGGCATCGCGCTCCTGCTCCAGCGGCAGGTTGTTGCCCAGGGCTTTGTGCGCACCGCCCTCCTGCTGCCAATGATGACGACGCCGGTCGTCGTCGGGCTCATCTGGCGGTTCATGTACAACCCCACGCAGGGGATCCTCAACTATCTCCTGGGAAGCGTCGGGCTCCCAACGCCAAACTGGCTTGGTAGTCTGAAAACCGGGTTGATTTCAGTCATGATCGCCGATATCTGGGAGTGGACCCCGTTCATGATCCTGATCCTCCTCGCGGCGCTGCAAACGCTGCCGCAGGAGCCTTTTGAAGCCGCGGCGATCGATGGGGCGAACGCATGGCAGGCGTTCACCCACATCACGCTGCCCCTCCTGCGCCCGACCATCGTTGTCGCCGTGCTGCTGCGGGTGATCGATTCGTTCAAGACCTTCGATCTGGTCTACGTACTGACCAACGGCGGCCCTGGCACGAGCACCGAGACGTTGAGCTTCTACACCTACAAGTGGGGCTTCAAGTTCTTCCAGATGGGATACGCGGCGGCCTTGAGCTTCGTCATGCTGATCATGGTGGTCATCTTCGCGAATCTTCTGATCCTGACCTCAACGCGAAAGCGAGGCGCGGAGTGACCTCTGCCTCGGTGAACGCGCACGCCGGCCGATCGCCGCGCCGCCGGCACAGATTCGGCGACGCGCTCTGGAATCTGCTGGTCCTGCTCGTCCTCGTGGTCTTCCTCTTCCCGATCGTGATGATCCTGATGACGTCCCTCAAGAGCCGGGCGGATGCCCTGGCGGTGCCGCCAGTCTGGATCTTCGCCCCGACCTTCAGCAACTACACCGACGTTTTCCAGAAGTATCCGTTCGCGGCCTATCTTCGTAACAGCGTGGTGGTCGCGACGTGCAACACCGCGCTCGCGCTGCTGATCGGGGTGCCGGCCGCCTACGCGCTGGCCCGATTCCGGTTTCGCGGCAATAACCACGTCCAGTTCTGGATTCTCTCGCAGCGCATGATGCCCGCCATCGCGGCGATCATTCCGCTCTTCATCATCTTCCGTCGCTTCGGCCTGACGAACTCGATCCTCGGCCTGATCCTGATCTATCTCACCTCGAGCCTGCCCTTCATCGTTTTCATGCTCGCCCGCTTCTTCGAGGAGATCCCGCGTGAACTCGAAGAGGCCTCGCTGGTAGAGGGGTCGTCCTGGTACGGCGCGATGATGCGGATCGCGATCCCGCTGGCGCGGCCCGGAATCGCCGCGACCGCCATTTTCACCTTCATATTCAGCTGGAACGAGTTCCTCTTCGCGCTGATCCTGACCTCGACGGAACGCGCGCAGACGATGCCGGTGGCCGTGACGCTTTTTATCCGTGAGACGGGGATCGAGTGGGGGTACATGACGGCTGTGGCAGTGATCATGATGATCCCGACAGCGGTGCTGACCCTGTTGGCGCAGCGCCATCTGGTGCAAGGCCTGACGATGGGAGCGTTGAAGTGAACCTTCCGCGCACCCCCACGCCGCACCCATCGATCACGCCTCTATCCATGGTCATGAGGAGTTTGTGCTGGTGAGCGCCCATTGCGCCCCGAATGTGGTCGAGCGCGACGGAGGTCCCAAGGCCCACCTTGCCCGTATCGCGAAACTGGCCTTCGACCGCCGTTTGACCGATGCCGCCGGCGGCAACTTTAGCGTCCGTGCCGGCGATCGGGCGTTCGTCACGCCGCGCTACGCGGGAAGCCGCTATCAATGGGATCTCTCCGTCGCCCAGATCTGCGAGGTCGACTTCGACGGAAACCTTCTCGCCGGCGCCGGAGAGGTCTCCCGCGAGATCGCCGTCCATCTCGCCGCGTACCGTCACTTCCCGGAGATCGGCGCGGTGATTCACGCCCATCCTCAGCACGTGCAGAGCTTCGTCTACGCGGGTCGGACTATTCCGCCAACCAACGAGTACACCGCCAAGTTCGGCGAGATCGGCTACGTGACCGGCGATGCCATCTCCCATACCGCGGAGTACGGCGAGGCTGTCGCCGCGGCGATTGCGGCCCGCCGGGAATCCCTTGCACAACATCCCCTACCACTGCTCCTCCCCTGGCACGGCATCGTAGTCGTTGCCACTACCCTGGCCGCCGCCTTCGAGACGCTCGAGCGCGTCGATTGCAGCGCGCGCAATGTCATCTACGCTTCCCTTCTCGAGCGCGCCAATGCTTGATTCGGCCAGCGCGGATCTCGACGTCATTACGCTCGGCATGATGATGGCCGAGATGTCGCCGCCTCGCCTCGGTCTGCGCATCGGCGAGAGCGAGACGCTCTCCCTGCACATCGCCGGCGCGGCCAACATCTTCGCCACCGCGCTCACCCGCCTCGGCGGGCGCGCCGGGTTGATCTCGAAGGTCGGCGGCGATGACCTCGGCGCGTGGCTGCTGCGGCAGGCGCATGACGAGGGGGTCGACACCGATGCCGTGACGGTGGTGCGCGAGCAATTGACGCCGCTCCTGCTAGCCAGCGTCGATCACGATGGCAACAAGACCTTCGCGTTCTACCGGTTCGCCGGCAAGTGCGACCCGTTGGCAACATTCCGGGCCATCGACGTCGCAGATGCCTATCTCAAGCGTGGACGCATCTTTGACCTTCCCGAGGCGAGTTTGCGCGACAACTCCCTGCGCCCAGAGGCGATGGCCCTGGCCCGCCGCGCGCGTGAACTCGGCCTGACCATCTGCTTCAGTCCGAACTTCCGCCTCGCATCATGGGCCGGAGGCATCAACGAAGCGCGCGACGTGCTGCGCCAGGCGCTGGCCCTTGCCGATCTGGCGATCATGAACGAAGACGAGGCCATGCTCCTCGCCGGCCACCCGTTCCCCAGCGCCACGGATTGGCTGGTAGAGCATGGCCCCCCCCTCATCGTGATCACGCGTGGCAAGCAGCCGGCGCTGGTTATCGAAGAGGGGGCGATGCGCGAGGCGCCGTCATTCGATGTCGAGGTCATCTACGACGTCGGCGCCGGCGACGTCTTCCACGCGGGGTTCCTGGCAGCCTGGAGATTCGGGCGCGAGCCCATCCTGGCGGCGAGCTTTGCGGCCGCGGCCGCGGCGCTCAAGATCAGCCGTCCGCCGGAATCGGCGCACATGCCGACCCACCCCGAAACCATCGCCTTTCTCGCGGAGCGCGGCATCGAGTTCGACGCCTTGCCAGCGTAGTGCCGTGGCACGATCGCCTTCGTGCCATACGGATCAGGAGGAATCACGAATCCATGGGCGCTAAATTCATCCGCTTGCATGACGTGGCTACCGAAGAGAGTGGGAGCGCATTGGCAGCACTCCTGACCTCACCCGAGGATCGCGTCCGGCGCGACGTGATGCTGCTGCTCAACCCGGAAGAGACCGACTCCGGCAACCTGCAAGTTGGCTACACCACCGTCTATCCGGGATGCACCACGCGCGGGCACAGCCACGACCACCTCGAGGAGGTCTACTTCTTCACCCACGGCCGGGGCATCATGGTCGTCGGCGATGAGGAGCGCGAGGTCGCGGCTGGCGACATCGTCTATGTGCCGTTTGGGCCATTTCACACCACCCGCAACCCTTTCAACCAACCCCTCGAGTACTTTTGGGTGACGACCCCGCACGGGGCGAAAGACCAGGCCACACGCGGCTCCGGCGAATGAGCCGCCGCCATCTGCTGGTAGAGCGCGAGCCATGATCGACGCCGTCCTGGCCATCGATATCGGCACGCAGAGCAGCCGGGCGGCCCTCCTCGACGGAGGTGGCCAAATCCTGGCGCTGGCCGCGCGGCCGCACCATCTGGCCGTGCCCCGGCCCGGCTGGGCGGAACAGAATCCGGAAGCATGGTGGCAGGCAACGATTCAGAACATGCGCGACGTTCTCGGGCGCGTCTCCACCCGGGCGCGGGTCGCCGCGGTCGCCGTCTGCGGCCAAATGCATGGCGCGGTGCCCGTGGCGCGAGATGGAATGCTGCTCGCGGACGCGGTGCAGATCTGGTGCGACAAACGGGCGGCGCCGATCGTGGCGGAGGTCAGCGAGCACCAGGATCTGGACGCCCTGCAGCGCCGGTCTGGAAACATACCGAACGCCGCCTGGTCTGGCTTCAAGATGGCCTGGATGCGGCGAGAACAGCCCACACTCTACAGCGACGCCTGGCGCATCCTGACGCCGAAGGACTTCATCAATTTCCGCCTGACGGGCGTGGTGGCGACTGACCGTACCGAAGCATCCGGCTCCTTCCTCATGGACATCGTGAGCAACGAATGGTCGCCAGAGTTGATCGCTCTACTTGGTCTCGATGCCGGGAAGCTGCCGGGAATCTGGCCCAGCAGCGCCGTGATCGGCAGCGTCAGTGCCGGCGCGGCGCGTTTGACCGGCCTCGTCAGCGGTACGCCGGTGGTCGCGGGCAGCGGCGATATGCTCTGCCAATTGCTGGGCAGCGGGATCTCGGTTCCGGGGACCGCTTGCGACACCTCCGGCACCGCATCGATCATCTCCTTCTATGCCGAGCAACCCATCCTCGATCGCCGCCTGATGAACTTGCACGCGGCCGGTCCGCATTGGATCACCTTCGGCATTCTGGACAGCGGGGGCGGCAGCCTGCGCTGGTGGCACGACGGCTTTTTCGGTGCGCGCGAGACGAATGCAGACGCCACCTACGACCAGATGATGGAAGAGGCGTCGCGGGCGCCGGCTGGCTGCGAGGGGTTGCTCTTCCTCCCTTACCTCCTTGGCGAGCGGACCCTCGGGACGGCCAACTCGCGCGGTGTCTTCTTCGGGCTCCACTCGCGGCACGACCGTGCCCACGCGACGCGGGCGATTCTGGAAGGCATCTGCCTCGATCTGCGCCAGAGCCTGGAGATTGCGCGAGACGCAAACGTCTCGGTTACGGAGATGCGGACCGGCGGGGGCGGCGCTCGCTCCGCGCTCTGGTCCCAGATCAAGGCGGACGTCTACGGCACGCCGGTCGTGACGATCCAACATGAAGAAACCGGCATTCTGGGCGCGGCAATGCTGGCCATGGTCGGGGCTGGCATGTATGGCAGCGAGGCAGAGGCGGCCTGCCTGGCGCGAGAACGCGAGCGCTTCGCGCCGGACCAGCGCGCCGTCGCGCTCTACAACCGCAAATACGCCCTCTTTCGCGATCTGCATGAACGGCTGCAGCCGAACTTTTGCCGGGCAGCGGAGCTTGAAGACCAGTGACGTTTCGGGATAGCGGCGGCCTGATCCCGGCTGCCGGCTCCCGGCCAGGAGGCCACGCACCACATGAAGGCAGCGACAGCAACCGCACGCATGTTGATCGATGGTGAGCAAGTAGAAAGTGGTGACTGGCTCAACGTCGATAACCCGGCCGATCGCAGCATTGTCGGCCGTGTGCCGAAGGGTGGGGCCGCTGATGCTGAAGCGGCACTGGAAGGAGCCGCGCGGGCATTTCCACGCTGGGCAGCGACGTCCGCCAATGAGCGGGCCACGACTCTGGTGAAGGCGGCGACGCTGGTTCAGGAGCGCCGTGAGGATCTCGCGACCCTGCTGACCGCGGAGCAAGGCAAGCCGCTACCCGACGCTCGCAAGGAGATCGACGGCGCGGCGGAGACCCTCCGCTTCTTCGCCGAGGAGGCGCGGCGCATCGGCGGCGAGATTGCGCCACCGAATGCGCCGCATGCGCGTAGTTTGGTCATTCGCCAACCGATCGGCGTTGTGGCGGCGATCGTGCCATGGAACTATCCCGTCTCCCTGCTTGCCTGGAAAGTGGCCCCGGCGCTGGCGGCCGGCTGCACGGTTGTCGCCAAGCCGCCCTCGGAAACGCCGCTGGCAGCGTTGGGTTTCGTGCAGGCGATCCACGATGCGGGCCTGCCACGCGGGGTCCTCGGCGCGGTCACCGGCCCGAGCGCCGAGGTGGGCCTGGCGTTGGTGCGCAGTCCGTTGGCACAGATGGTGACCTTCACCGGCTCGACCGCCACCGGAATCGACATCTATCGCGAAGCCGCCCCGACCTTGAAGAAGCTCAACCTGGAGCTGGGCGGGCAGACGGCCATGCTCGTCTTTGCCGATGCCAATCTGGATCGCGCCGTCGCCGATGGCGTAAAGCGCTCGTTCCGCAATGCCGGCCAGGTCTGCAACGGTATCAACCGCATCTTTGTCCAGGCATCTATCGCGAACGAGTTCAGCCAGCGCTTTGTGCAGGCCACCCGCAAGCTGCGCGTTGGCGCTGGTTTCGATGAACCGGTGCCCGACGTGGGGCCAATGCTGAACGATGCGGGCCTGGCGCGGGTGCAGCAGCACGTCGATGATGCAGCACGCCGTGGCGCAACCCTCGCTCACGGTGGGAAACCGCTCTCCGAGGGCGCCTATTCCGCGGGCCGATTCTATCCCCCCACGGTGATCACCGAGACGGCGCCCGAGATGCTCGTGATGCGAGAGGAGACATTTGGACCTGTCGTTGGCATCGCGACATTCGACGGTATCGACGACGCCATCGCCGCGGCCAACGCCACGCCGTTCGGGCTGGTGACCTATCTCTACACCAATAACGTCAACACCATGTTCCGTGCTGCCGAGGGGATCGAGTCGGGCACGGTGGCAGTGAACAACGTCGCGCCGGACTCCTTCTTTGCCCCATATGGCGGCTGGAAGCAGAGCGGGCTCGGCGTCGAGCTATCCCGGTACGGGCTGGAAGAATTCCAGCGCATGAAGCACATCCGGATCGAGCTCGAAGCATGAGCGGAGCCCCTTCTCTGGCGGGGAAGCGCGTCGTGGTGGCCACGCGCTCGTTCGCCAGCACGGACCCCGCGCCGCGCTTGCTCCTGGAGCGCGAGGGGATCGCCGTTGTGCAGCCAGTTCCGCCGCCACGGGGTGACGACCTGGCGGCGCTGCTTGACGTGGCAGATGGGCTGATCGTCGGCGCTATTCCGTTGACAGAAGCCCATTTTGCCCGCGCCCCCCGCCTGCGGGTCGTCGCCATGCACGGCGTCGGCGTTGATCATATCGATCTGCAAGCAGCGGCAGCGCGGGGCGTGGTAGTGACGAACGCGCCAGGGAGCAATGACGGCGCTGTCGCCGATCTGACAATCGCTCTCATGCTTGCCTGCCTGCGGCAAGTCCCGGTCGCCGATCGGGCCGTTCGAGACGGCGCCTGGCAGGGTGTCGTCGGCGATGAGTTATCCGGCAAGACGATCGGTCTGATCGGGTGGGGTCGGATCGGCCAGGGCGTGGCGCGCCGGCTGACGGGGTTCGATGTCAAGCTGCTGGTGCACGATCCATTCGTCGCGCCCGAGGTGATCGTCGCTCGCGGCGCCATACCGGCGGCGCTCGACGAGCTCCTCGTCCGCTCCGACATCGTCTCATTGCACGTGCCACTCACAACCGAAACGAGCAATCTCCTGAGCGCCGACAAGCTGGCATTGATGCGCCCCTCTGCCTACTTGATCAACACCGCTCGGGGCGGCATCGTCGATGAGGAAGCACTTTCGCGGCGCATCGAGGCCGGGATGCTACGCGGCGCGGGGCTCGACTGCTTCGCTGTTGAACCGCCGTTGAACAATCCGTTACTCGCACTGCCGTCCGTCGTCGTCACGTCCCATATCGGGGCGCAAACTCGGGAGGCGATCGCCCGCATGGGCGCCATTGCGGCGACAAACGTCATCCGCGTTCTCCATGGTGAGGACCCGCTTTTCCGGGTCGCATAGGGCGACAATCCGCTGAAATCTCCATTTCACGGTGGCCGTCAGAGTCACACATGTTGGCAGCCGCGACCAGCACCGGCCCGAACATGCCATTTGACATCCTCGAGGCCCCGCCACCACGAGGCAGCGCTCCTCGCGGGACTCGGTGCGGGGACCACCGGTGGCGAAGAGCCGGCGGGCCGCGCGATGGGAACATGGCGGCGCTGCCCCCAAACCCCCACCCCTCCGGGGCATACGGAGCGTTTCGCGCGTTACCCCCAACCGGGGCGCCGCAGCTTAGAGGGTGTCTGAAAAGGGGTCATCTAGCCAAGCGGGCAAGCAAGAGGGAGGTCATGGCGAAACAGATCCACGCTGCCTCCGTTTCCGGCAGCGCCGCGTCGTCCTTGCGGAGGCGACGGTAGCGCCCAAGCCAGGCGAACGTGCGTTCCACGACCCAGCGCCGGGGCAGCACCTGGAAGCCGGTCGGCAGCGGAGGCGGCTCCTCGTCGGCGGGGCAGCGGACCCAGCGCTGCGGCTTGCGCACCACGGTGACGGAGAGCCCCAGCGTCTGCTCGATCCAGACCACCACGCGGCCCTGATCGCCGGCATCGACCCACAGGTGAGCGAGCTGGGGGTAGCGCGCGGTGCCCCCGTCCAGGACCTGGATGGCACCGTCGCGATCACTGATGTCGGCGGGGTGGACCACCGCGCGCAACAGCAGGCCGAGCGTGTCGACGAGGAGGTGGCGCTTGCGCCCGTTCAGCTTCTTGGCCCCATCGTCGCCGCGAGGCCCCCTTGTGTCTTGGATAGCGTGGGGCTTCCCCATCGAGACGCGGTAGATCCCTGCCCCTCTGGTCCCTGGAGGCCGTAAAAAGCGCTGGTTGCCGCGTCTCGTCGTCCCCAGAGCCCGAACCGTTGCCAGGGCCAGTCGCGCCCGTATCACACCAGGTTGGGCCAGCCGGGAGGCGTGGCTCGTGACGACTACACCTCGCTTCGTCGGCATCGACGTCGCCAAAGCCTATCTCGATGTGGTCGACCGGCCTGAGGCCGCCCCGGCGCGGGTTCCCAACGACGAGGCGAGCATCGCAGCCCTGGTCGAGCGGCTGTCGGCCGCGCCGCCGACCTTGATCGTCCTGTAAGCGACCGGCGGCCTGGAAGGCGCCGTGGTGGCCGCCCTCGCGGCCGCAAGCCTCCCTGTCGCCGTGGTCAACCCCCGCCAGGTGCGCGATTTCGCCAAGGCCGTCGGCCACCTGGCCAAGACCGACGCCTTGGACGCCCAGGTGCTCGCCCACTTCGCGGAGGCGATTCGCCCTGCGTCGCGTCCGCTGCCGGAGGCCGCGCGGCAAGCGTTGGCCGCGCGGCTGACCCGGCGCCGTCAGATGCTGAGCATGCTGGTGGCCGAGCAGCAGCGGCTCGGCAGTGCTGCCCTCGCCCTGCGCCCACGCATCGAGGCCCCCATCACGTGGCTGCGCCTGGAACGGGACGACCTCGACCAGGAGCGGCGCCGCCTGGTGCGGTAAAGCCCGGCAGGGCGCGAGGACGACGACCTGCTCCAGAGCGGGCCGGGGGTCGGCGCCGAGCTCCGGGTCTGCCACGATTGTGTCGTAGCGTTCGGCGAAGGCGCCGGAGATGTACTTGAGGAAGATCAGGCCCAGGGCGACGTGCTTGTACTCGGCGGCGTCCATGTGCCCCACGCAGCCCGTCAGCCATCGCCCAGAGCTGCCGCTCGATATCGAGCGTCGCCCCACCAGACGTTGCGCCTTCCCCGCGGCCCATGCCCAATCCTTCTGAATGACAGCGTCGTGCGCGGCTCGTTAACTCTCGCATCCGCGGAAGCGTTCGACTCCCTACCTCCCCTACGGAGGGGCACCGCTCATCTCCACCCGGTGCGGCGTGAGCATGTCGCTGTAAGCGAACTGTTGCGGGTCGAGAATACTATGTGCGCGGTTCCGCCGTGTCGTATAGCCGTTCCCCAACGCGCGACCCGCTGCCGCCAATGCTCCGCCATCCCACGTCAACCGCAGCCGCTGGTCGTCTCGATCCAGCCCTGATGAGCGGCGCGCCGCTCAGTTACCCCGCCGAGGCCTCCCTGTCGTACAACCGCACGAATCTCTGCCAGATGAGGGTTCGCCTCATCCACATGTGAGCCCTCCTCCAGTTCTTCGAGTTGTCCAATAAACTCTGCAAATGGCATCCGTTCCGTCTCAAAACTTTCCCAGATACGATCGGTCACAAAGAGCGCCACCTCAGGAAACTCGTTGCTTTGGTGCTCTTTCACGAATCTCACTACGTCCATCAGCTCCATGTTGATCTCCATCTGTGTGCGAGGCTGCAGTTCATGGGGAAACTTCGGGAAAGGGTGGAGCTTGCTCCCCG
>JADYYO010000358.1 GCA_020853615.1 Thermomicrobiales bacterium | reverse complement strand
CGCCGCAACGCCTTCCAGCTTGTTCGTCAAAACCACCATCAGGTCGTAGGCGACGTTGGAGACCCCCGTCACCCGTTCTGACCTCCGCTTTGCCAACTCCTGGTCCATCCCTGACTCCTTTCTCGATGTCCTTCTCGCCTGGCAGGATCGCCGACGTCACAAGGCTCGCGGCTCATCCCCAGCCACTCGGCGGCTCGGGACGATGCTCGTCCTGGACATGGGCGCGAACCCGCAGGAATCGCTCGATCCCCAGCCGCTGCCAACTTCGCCGCGCCCGCTCGTCGACGAGGGGCAACGCCTCGGCCGCCCCGATGACCTCGAGGTCGCCGACTTCCGTCGTCTCGCCAGCGCGGGTGATGGAGAAGTGGCCGGCAGCGCGAGCGTTGCGGCACCAGTCGGTATCGACGCCATACGGGAGCGGGATGACGAACCCGCCGGCGATCGGCCGTGCGACGACCGGCGTGCGATACGCCCGCCCAGAACGACGCCCGACGTGGTGGACCACGGCGGGGTACGTGCCCCGGACGCGATCGGCCACGCGGAGCATGAGGGGATTGAGGACGGCCCGATTGAACCGCCGGATGCGGCGGTTCCAGCCGCCGGTCGTGACCGATGGGGCATCAAGATTCGCGTCGCGTATCGGTCGGGTTGCCATGGCCTCTAGTCCATCACGATCGTTTCCCAGAGCTCGCGAACACGCGCCGGCATCACATGCTGCACCTGGTCCATCTCGCCCTCGGAGACGCGATCCGACAGGGTGCGCAGGACCGCGCGCGCCACGTCCTCCGCGTCGATCGGATATGGCTCGTTCCACTGCGCCCGCTCCAGCGCCTGCTCCACCCGTTGCAGGAAGCGATCGCGGGTCCGCTCTTGCTCGGGGGTGACGGAGGGATTCCAGCCTTCGAAATAGATGCCGCGCACCAGCATCGGCAGTTGGGCCGAGAGTTGGGCGGACTCTTCGACCGGCAGGAAATCGCGAATGGCATGGAGCGTGCCCCGGAGCGCCGGATAGGCGTGGCGACGGCTGTCCGTGTTGGGCTGGAGCGCGATTTCCCGCGGCCAGGCGTTCGTTTTCTGGGCGGTAGTGCCGAAGGCTTCGATGCTGTTGGGTGTCATGATGGTGAACTCCGGCGCCCTGTCGCTTCGGCTCGCGATCCGGGACGCTGGCGCGGCAGCCTCGCCGCGAGAGGTTGAGCGCACCAGCGCCGCTCGGCGGATGACGTCGCGCGCTATGGACGGATCGTCAGGTTGTTGGTGACGTGCGTGACGCCCCGGGCGCGCCAGGCCGCCAGCCCCGCTTCCTGCTTCTCCGCCAAGGAGCGAACCGACCCGCTCAGGGTGACGTGGCCATCGTCACTGCGCACGCGAATGCGATCGGCGTCGAGCTCGGCGGCGCGAACCAACGCGCGCTCGATGCCACTCTGGACCTCCACCGCCGAGACTCGCGGCTGCTTGACGGTGATCATGTTGATGACGTCGCGCACTCCGCGCAAATGCTCGACCGTGTCTTCCGCGGCCATTCGCTGGTAGGCCCAATCGACCTCGCCACGCAGCGTCACCTTGCCGTTCTGGACCGAGACCTCGACGCGCCCGCTGGGCACGGAGATGCGCGCCTCGAGGGCGTTCGCCGCATCGGTGGCGATGTCGGTGTCGTTGTGGGTGGCGATCGTGCGGATCGAGAGGTTGTTGGCGACCGCGCGCACTCCCGCGACCCGCTGGGCGGCCCGTTCGGCGGCCAGCTTCTCGATGTAGCTGTCGACCGTTCCCGTCAGGGTCACCACCCCGTCGTCGACCTCGACCCCGACATCGGCGGCCTGAACCTCAGGATCCCAGACGAACTCGTCGAGTACATCCTGCTGAATGTCGTTATCGGTTTGCACCATCGTGGCCATCGTGGTCCTCCATCTTGACTTGCCTGCCGCCTGGCAGCGAGGGCTAGCTCTCCTGGTGGGATTCCGCGATCGCGATCCTCTGGACTTGTGGCTCCCGTGTTGGCGGTTTCGGAATGGTGACCTCCAGCACGCCATCGGTCAGTGCCGCCTGGATCTGCTCGGTCTGCACGTCCTCTGGGAGCGGCAATCGGCGGTAGAGGCTGCCGTAATTCCGCTCCATCCGGTACCAGTTCTCTTCGTTCACCTCACGTTCTTCCCGGCGTTCGGCCCGCAGCACCAGGTCGCCGTCGACGATCTCGAGGTCGATGTCCTCCTTCTTGATGCCCGGCAGCTCGGCCTTGACCACGAGGGCGCCCTCGCGCTCGAAGACATCGACGCGCGGCATGCCGGCAAGTGGCATCGCCGGCATGCGGCGGAGAGCCCGGCCGAGCGGCCAGGTCCCGAAGGGGCCCAGCTCAAGCAGCCGCGAAAGGTCGGTCTGTATCTCTTCGAGCAGCGTCGCCGGCTCCCAGCGCCTGGGACGCTGGTCGCCGACTGGCGCGAGCGATCTGCCTCGCTCGCCGGTCGGTGGTGTTTCCTGCTCGCTCATCCCGAACACTCCTTCCTTGTCAGGCGGTCACTCCGCGTGTCCTTACCGGGTGGCGCGCTAGGGCGATGCGGTGGTCATCGCTGCCATTGTTGGGCCTGATCCGTTGCGAAGGGGGCTTACGCCAGGGAACCGGGGTTGCAAAGAGGTTGCGACTTGCCGTGTGGGGCAGGGGCCGGGGGGCCGGCAACGCGCAACGGGAGGTCGCGGTGCTGGCGCCTGGCCACAAGTCGCTTCCGCGCTCGCGGCCGGAGTGGCGCCGGGGCCAGAGGCGCGCGATGCTCCTTGCTGCCGAGCGACGCTGACGGGCGTGTCCGCCCTCGGGTGAGCATCGGCCATGCGCGGGGTAAGGGATGCATGGCCGATGCCCCGAGAAAGGGATGGAAGCCGCGCCGCGGCCGACGGCGCGGCAGCGCTGGGAGCCGCGCTTGCGATCGCCCGGGGCTGGAATGGGCGACCGAGCCGCCGCCGACGCGCCCAGGGAAGGGCGCGCCGGACTGGGCGGAGAGCCGGGTGGACCGCGCTGCGTTCTGGCATGATGCGTGATCTCCCGCTCTTCCACGGGTACCCGTTTGGGGGGCAGAACCCTGCCTCAGCCAGGCCGTGAAACCGGAATGTGCGCCCCGATGCCAGCCTGTGACCTCACACGCGGCGACCTGCCAGCGCCAACAGGATCTTCCCGTGTCGCTCAGTCTGAAGGCGTGGGCGTCGCGAGGGCGCCCCAATGCGTCACGGCTGGGTTGCAAAGAGGTCGCGGTCGTGCGCGGCGGGGAGGGTGACGGTGAAGGTGGCGCCGAGCCCGACGCCCGGGGAGCTGGCCGAGATCTCTCCCTGCTGCGCCTCGGCAAGCGCCAGGCTCAGGTAGAGCCCCAGGCCCATGCCGCGTACGTGGGGGTCGCCGCCGACGCGGCGGAAGCGTTCGAAGACGGAGGCCACATGCTCCGGAGCGATCCCGATGCCCTCGTCCCGAACGCGGATGACGGCGCGATCCGCCGCCTCCTCGATTTCGGTGCGGATCATCCCGCCGCACGGGGAGTACTTGACCGCATTCTCGTAGAGATTGCGCAGGATCTCTTCAACCAGGCTAGGGTCCGCTTCGGCAATCGCCAGTTTCGGGCCTGCCGCGACGAGAAAGGTGTGGTTCGGATTGCGATCCGCCAATTCCTTCGCGATGGTCCGCGCGAGCGGCGCGATCGGCACTGGCTCGGTACTCACACGCAGCCGACCGCCAACGACCTCAGTGACCAGGAGCAGATTGCTCAGGAGCCGCTCGAGGCGCTCGCTCTCCGCGACGACATCGCGAAGGAGCTCGCGTCGGTCGTCTGCATCGAGGTGCGGCTTGTTGAGCAGCAGGCTGGCGCCTCCGTGGATGGCGGTGAGCGGCGTGCGCAGTTCGTGCGAGACGAGCAGGAGGAAGTCGTCCTTGAACTGTTCGGCCTGGACCAGGCGGGAAAGATCGTGGACGGAGATGACGGCCCGGCCCGGCCCCGCGTCGCCCGTTGCCAGGACCGTCGCGAAGACTTCCACCGGCTGGGTCGTGCCATCGGGCCGCCGCAGGAGAAGCTGCTGGTGCTCGACCCGCTTTCCAGCGAAGGCGCGCGCGGCCGGGCGTTCATTCGGTGAGAGCTCGATGCCGTCATATCGGGCAAAGGTGAAGTCTCGGCCGTAGGCCGGCGGGGTCGAGCGGCATCTCCGCGACCCGAAGATCAGCTCCCGCATGGCCGCATTGGCGAATTCGATGCGCGTGTCCATTTCGGACATCAGCATCACCCCGCTCTGGAGCGCGTCGAGGATCTCGCGCAGATGGTCGCGGGCCGACGCGGCGGCCGTGGCCGCCGCCTGGGCGATTGCCTCCCGTTGCCGGCTTTGGGTCTCCGCGGCTTCCACAGCCTTCCATGCGGTCAGGTCACGGGCAATCTCGAGGACAACGAGGCGTTCCTCGGCAGCGTCGTCGACCCGCTTCAGGCGGGCGGCCACGATCGACTCTCGCCCGTCGCGTGAGGTGTGAGTCAACTCCCCTTCCCACGTTCCCTCGCGTTGCAGCGTCGAAAGGACCGTCTCGATCCCCTTGGGAAAGCGGGTGCGGAGCAGGGCGTGACCGTTCTGGCCAATGGCCTCCTCGCGCGTGTAGCCATAGAGCCGCTCGGCGCCGCGATTCCAATAGATAATCTGCCCTTCCCACTCCCAGGAGAAGATCGCGTCGTCGGCGAGATCCAGGAGCTCGGCCTGGTGCTGCAGGGCCGCGTCGTGCTGATGCCGGAGGGTGATGTCGCGGAGGATCGACGCCGCATAGATCTGTCCCGCGATTTCGACCCTCGAGATCGTTGCCTCGATGGGGAACTCCTCGCCGTTAGCGCGAAGAGCGACAAGCGGACGCAGGTGGCTCATCGCCCGCGCCGTGTCACCGGTCGCTGCAAAGGCCACGACGTGCCGGTGATGTGCGGCACGAAGGCCCGGAGGCAGAAAGCGGCCCAACGGTTGGCCGAGCGCCTGCGCCGCCGAACAGCGGAACATGGCCTCGGCCGCCGGGTTGAACAGCACGATGCGCTGTTCCGGGTCGACTGCGATGATGGCGTCCGTCGCCGTCGCGATGATGGCGCGCATGAGGTCCGGGGCGGATGCCTCTCCGGCCGCGAACGCATTCCCGGCGAGGGTATCGGAGATCTTCGGGGTCATTGTCGGTCTCCCGAGCAACGCTGCCTCGCGCGACTGACGATGGAGGAAATGCAAGCCAGGGAGACGCAAACTCCGCTCTTGCCACCTTCTTGCAACGCCGAAGCCACAAATGAGGGCACAACCGCAGCATTCGTGGTGCAGACTGGCGGAGTAGCGCGAGGTGTGCATGAGTGATGCATGGTCCCGACCCGTCCGCATCCTTGTCGTTTCCCGGCCCGTTGCCGGCCGTCGTCTGAAAACGACGCTGCAGTCCGCCGGCTATGAGGTTCACCGCACCCCCTCCGACGATGATCTGCTTGGCCTGGTGACCCGGCTGCACCCCCACCTCGTGATCGTTGCGCTCGATCTCCCCTGGGGCGACGCGGAGGCGGCTCTGCAGCTCTTGCTCGACCGGGCCTGGTCCGGGGCGTTGCTCTGCTTTGGCGAGGCGCGCGGCGACGTGGTGGGCACGAACATACCGTCGTTGCCGCTCGACGTCGAGGATGCGGCGTTGCTGTCGATCGTGAGAGCCATTCTGGGAGACCGCGGGGCGTGATGCGCCGCTGCCGCGCTACGGCTCGGCGGCCTCGCTCTCTTGACGTCGTTCTGCGGCGAGCTTACGCGGGGATGCACGCTGGTGGGCCCGGCGCCTGAGGTGTGTTCTGAGGTGGGCCCGCGCCGGGGCGGCAGGCGCGCTGGCATCGATCGATGGCGACTCGAAACGGTATCCGATGCCGGGGAAGGTCTTGATCAGGGAGGGACCATCATCGCCCGGTTCGAGCTTGGCGCGCAGCCGGCTCACCCACATCCGGAGGTAGCGCACCTCGTCCCGGAACTCCGCGCCCCAGACGCGGCTGAGCAGCTCGCCGTGCATCATGACCCGGCCGGCGTTGCCGGCGAGTTGGGAGAGGAGTTCCCACTCCGTGCGGCTCAGGCGGATCTCTTCGCCGTGAACGACCACTCGTCGACGCTCGAGGTCGATTTCGAGGCCGGGATAGCGCAATGTGGCGTGATTGGCGCCTGGCGCACCGCCCGTCGTGCGGCGCAGGACGGCCGCGACGCGAGCCGACAGCTCTTCCGGGTTGAATGGCTTGGTCAGGTAGTCGTCGGCGCCACTCTGCAACCCGCGCAGCTTGTCGGCATCGCTGGCGCGCGCGGTCAGGACGATGACGGGAACCTGACTCTGCGCCCGGACCCGTCGCAGCGTGGCGAAGCCATCCATGCCGGGCATCATCAGATCAAGCACGATCAGATCAGGATGATCCTCATCGAGGCGGGCCAGGGCCTCTTCGCCGCTCGCCGCCGTGATGATGGCGTATCCCTCGGACCGCAGCTCGGCACGTACAAGGCGCACAATTGCCGGTTCATCGTCGACGACGAGGATGAGGCGCTTGCGCATCGGCTCGCTCCATGTTGCCGGCGCGCGCTCCACAGGGAAGCCAGCGCCGGATGAGGGCAAGTACTGAACCGACGGTTGCCGTATGCAGCGATCTTACCCTCGGTGAGCGCATCGCACCAGTGGCACATACGAGCATACGAGCTCTCGCTTGAGGTCTGTCGATCATCGATCTACCGGTGTGTCCGACAGGGCGCCAGGTGGGGTTCTGGATCCTCGGATCCCGCCGCGCCGAAGGCCGTGCCAGCAGGGGCATCGAGGGGTGCGAGGCATCGCGAAGCCCCGAGCGAGGGTGTCGCGGAGAGCGCCACCCCCGCGCGCCGCGGGGTGGCCCGGGGATTTCAGGGCAACTCAAGGAAAGCCGTGCCGGGCGCCGAGCGAGTCCGACGCCGCGTACGACAATCTACCCCATCGTCGTCGTGTGCTCGGGGCGGACAACGACCACGACCCGCTCGTCGCCGGGCTGGCTCCAGGGGTAGACGTCCTCGCCGAGGTACTTCTTCGCCATCTTGTTGATGAACGCCTTGTCGGGATCAGGCTCGATGCGGTCGACCGCGCCCCGGATCTCCAGGTAGCGATACGGGTTCTGGGGGTCAACGATGGAGAGGGCGACGCGAGGCTCGCGCTGGACGTTCCGGTACTTCTGACGGCCGGTCGTCTGGCTGAAGAGGAGATGCTCTCCGTCCCAGTCGAACCAGACCGGGTTGCTCTGCGGCTCGCCATTGGGGCCGATCGTGGCGACGTGCGCCAGGGCCTGGCTCTGCAGCAGGTCGGCGTGCGACTCGGGGATAACGGAACGTCCGGTCGACATCCAGGCACTCCTCGGGCGAACCCACGAAACAACTCCGGGCGACAACGCATGGCCCGGCATCTCCCGGCAGTGTCGCACAGCATGTGCCAGATTCGATGGCCCGGGCCATGCATCCCACGTGGCGGAGCGGAGCGCGTGGCCGGGCGCGATCCGGCGGCGCGCATGGTAACGAAGGAGCCCCTGATAGCGGAGCGATAGCAACGACGAGAGCAGGCAACCTATGTCTCGCTGGTCGGGCTCTTTCTGAGCCTGCTCGGCATCTTCACGGCGCGCGAGAAGAACCGGAAGCGGGCGCTCGATCTCCCCCCGCACGATCTGGCGCTGCTCGGCCTGGCGACCTTCCGCGCCGTGAGAATCGTCGCCTACGCCCTGGTCGCCGAGCCGTTCCGCGAGCCGGTGACGGAGACGGTGCCGGACGAGTTTGGCGCGGGCGAGAATGTGATCGCCGAGGGGACCGGAGCGCGCAAGGCAACCGGCGAGTTGGTCTCCTGCCCGACCTGCGTCGGCACCTGGGTCGCGGCCGGGCTGATCTACGGCATGCGCCTGGCGCCCGGCTCGACGCGGCTCTTCGCGGCGATCCTGGCCGTCTCCGGACTGGCCGAGCTGTTCGATGCCGTGGCCAAGGCGCTGACCCGGGGCGGCAAGGCGGCGCGGAAGGAGTTGGCCTCGGGGTCGTGAGCGGGGGTGATGGGTGATGGGTGGTGGGTGGTGGGGCGACGTCTGCGTCGCCCGGGCCGATCCGCCGCGACTGTCCATGTCGGCAATGGCGTCGCCAGGCATGACCCGCCCGGCCGGGGAGGCGGGCGATGCCGGCATCGTCCCTAAGGTCGGGGGGGCGGGCGCTCCTGGAGGACGCGATCGAGCGCGGCGGCCGAGTCGGCCGCGAGGCGGAGCCGCGCGGCCCACATGGCGGGGGTGTCGAAGGTGCGCGCTGTCCAGGCCGCCAGCCCGCCAGCGGCCGCGATCTCGGCGGCGTGGAAATCGGGCGTCTCCCACTCCAGCCCCTCGCAGCGGAGGCCACGCAGGCGCGCCGGGTCGCGGCGCAGAATGAGCGCCGCCCATTCGAGGTCGGTGGCGGCAGTCGGCTCGATCGATTCGGCGAGGACGATCTCCCGTCCCTCCGGCGAAAGCCAGACCGCACCGGCGACAGCGTCCAGAGGTTTCCCAGCCGCCCGGGAGAGGGCCCGGTTGGTGGCGGCCTCCGGGAGGCGCTGCACGGGCGGGTGCGTGCGAAAGGCGCGGGCGGTGCGGCCGAGGCAGACGCCCCAAGGCCGCCGCTCGCGCGCGCCGAGCCGCGCCACGCGCGCCGGCAGCGCCGCCAACTCCTCGGGCCAGGCGATCGCCCAGTGCAGCCAGCGGTCGAGGTCGCAGTTGAACCACCCGCCGTTTTGCGCCCCAGCCGCCGCCAGGGCGGCGCGACGGCCATCGCCGGTGAGGCCGCCGGGAACGAGACGCGCCCCCAGTTCCTCGAGACGGGCGACGGGCCGGGGATCGGTCGCGACGGTCGCGGCGACAGTCACCAGCGAGTACGTGCGCAGCGTCCTCGCGACATCGTCGCGCGCGAGGAAGGGGAGCGCGGCGCCGGCGGGATCGTGCAGGGTGGCAACGAGCGCGGGGGGCGGCTGGCCCACGCTCACTCGCCGTTGTCGGCGTCCGGGGCCTCGCCCCGCCGCGCCAGGCGAGCGGCGCGACGCATCCAGCGCGGCCGGCGGCCCATCCGGTCTCGTCCGCCGGTAGCGACCTCATCGCCTTCCGGCTCCGGAAGCTCTTCGTCCTCGCGCTCGATGGTGAAGACGGCGTAGGGCTGGCGGATGACCGGCTGGGCGACGTTGCGCACCGGGATGCCGCCCGGAGTCGTGCCCGCCGGCGAGCCGCGATGGGCGTGGCCGTGCAGGACCAGATCGGCCCCGGCGCGGTCGATCGCCGCGCCGAGCATCGAGTTGCCGCAGAAGGGGTAGAGCTCCAGCCGCTCGCCATCGAGCGTCTCGGAGATCGGGGCGTAGTGGAGGAGGACGAGGCGGATATCCCCCACCAGCCCGCTGAGGACATCTTCCAGCGCCTCGGCCTCGGCCTCCGCGTGGTGAACCCACGCCTTCATCTCCGGCTCACCGATGTCGTCGGCGAGGGCGGCATCGAAGCCGCCGCCAAAGCCTTTCGTGCCGCCGATGGCGACCCGCTGCCCGGCGACCTCGAGGACGACGCCGCTCCGGTCGAGGGTAGTGATGCCCGCGGCCTTCAGCGTGGCGACGATCGCCGCCGTCTGATCCGCCTCGTAGTCGTGGTTGCCGAGGACGGCGACGATCGGGATCCCAACCTCGCGCAGTTCGTTGACCAGAATCTCGGTGTCGGCAGGGTCGCCGTCCCGGGTCAGATCGCCGGCGAGCAGGAGAAGGTCGGCCTCCTCCTTCAGCCCGGCGAAGAGCGGCCCGAGCACGCCCGCGGACTCGGGCCCGGCATGGATATCACCAATGGCGGCAACGCGAATCATGCCGGGCATTGTGCCACGGGCGAGGGGGTGGCGGCCCGCGGGCCGCCACCCCCTACGGGTTGAACTCCGTGCCGGCATACTGGGAGCTGCCGCCAATATCGGGGAAGCTCATGCCCTCGATCGCATACTTGCCAGTGAAGGGCTCGGCGTGGCGGTCCCAGTTGCCGTCGTCGCTGGAGGACCAGAGGGTGAAATGGACGTGGGCGGTGCCCGCGAAACCGGGGCCGCCGGGGCCGGAGATCTTGCCTAGCGCCTGCCCCTGGCTGACCGGCGTTCCCGCTTGCAGCGAGCCGTCGAAGGTGACGTGGAAGAGGGCGACCGCGTGTCCGTCGCCCATGTCGATGGAGATGCCGCCACTCGAGGGGTCAGTCCAGGTCACGACGCCGTTGACCGGGGCGATGATCGTCTGCCCGGCCGTCTCCCCATCCTCGCGCACGAGGTCGAGCGAGTAGTAGTACTGCCAGAGGTCGTCCTGGTTCTGGTGCGAGGAGCCGTTGTAGCCCTGCATGATCTCCCAGGTGCCGCCGGCGATCGGCCAGCTGATTCCGCCGGAGCTCTTCCGGGCGTTGTCGGCCGGCTCGGAACCCTCGACCTTGCCACCGCTCTGCTGGCGATCCGCCTTCTGCAGCGCGGTCGTCGAGACCTGAAGCGCGTCGGCGATGACCCAGCCGGTCTGGCTGTCGAACGCGACCTGGTAGTAGCCGGCCTCCGGACCCGCGAGCGGGGCGAGCGCCACGCCGGCCGGGATGGTGGCGAGGATGGCCGCCGTCGTGTCGGGCGCGGCGCGCAGGTTGACATCGCTCAGCGTGGTCGCCTCGAGCGCGCCGGGATCCGTTGGCACGGCGGAGGCCGGATCGGCGGCCGCGGCGTCCTGTGCGAGGCTCACGGCAGCGGGCGCGCCGGCGGAGAGGAGATCGGCGCGGACGAAGCCCCAGGTGCCGTTGTACCAGACGGGGGTCCAGCCGTCGGCCGTGGCGCCCGTGATGACGACCCGGGCGTCGGCAGGGAGGACGCGCAGCACCTCATCCGTTTCAGTCGGACCGAGGTGGAGTTGGGCGGTGTCGAGAGCCTGGGCCGTCTCACCGGCCGGCGCGGTCAGATCACTGACGAGCGCCGAGTCGTCGTCGGCTGTCATCTCGGCGGCTGGCGCTGTCTCGGCCGGCGCGGCCTCCTGCAGGAGAGTGACGTCCGCCGGTTGCGTGGCGGCATCGCCCGCGCCGACCCAGCTCGTGTCGACCCAGCCGAACTGCCCCTCGTAGGTGACGCCGGCGAACCCGGCCGACCAGTCGCCGGTGACGCTCAGCGGCGTGCCGGCCGGGATGACGGTCAGGACGGCGTCGTCGTAGCTCGGGCCGGCGCGCAGGTTGAGATCGGCGGTGGAGACCGGATTGGTCGGAAGATCGCTCAACGAAGTCGCCGGCGCCGGGATCTCCGCTGCCGGCGCGGCGCTCGCGCTCAACTCGACCGGCGCAGCCGCTGTCTCCACGGGAACGGGCTCGCTTGCAGGAGTGCTGCTCGCCAGGTAGTCGGCGACCATGTAGCCGGTGACGCCGCCGATGGAGACGCCGAGCCAGGTGACGCCGTCGGCGCTGGCGATCGGCCCCTCGATGATGTCGGCGGGCGTCCCCTCCGGGTAGGCGGCGACGACCTCGCCGTCGAAGCCGGGAATGGCGCGCAGCAGCACCGGCTGACCGCCGCTGTTGGCGACCATGCCGGCCGCGCCAGGCCCAAGCGCGCTTTGCGCCAGGGCACCGCCGACGAATGTCGTCGATGGTGCAAGGAGCGTCGCCAGTGCGACGCCGATGACGATGCCGCGCCGGAGGCCGGCGCGCACGGGGAACGACCTCATCTGACCCTCCCTCCAAGGTCAAACGATGCCCGGATTCTCTCTCCCCTCCCCGCGGCGCGCCGGAGCATCCCCGTGGCGGCCATCCCCATGACCCGCCACCGCATCCAGACGCTCACCGAGTATGTGGCACGGTAACAGACGAGAGTCGAGAAGTCGAGGAGTCGAGAAGTCGAGAAGAAGCTCCGTAGCTGGCGGTCGTGTGTTTCCAGCCGGCACCTGATCGCTTGAGTTCGCACGTTCCGGTTCTGCTTCTCGACTTCTCGACTCGCTTGCCGGCTTACGACCCGAGATACTCGAGAACGATTCGCGTGAACTCCTCGGGCTGCTCGAAGAGGGCGAAGTGGCCGGTGTCGGGCATGATCTTCAGCTCGGCGCCGGGGATCAGCAGCGCCATCAGCTTCGTCTGGTTGAGGTCGATCGCCTCCTCCTTCGCACCATCGAGGATGAGGAAGGGGGTCGTGATGCTCTCGAGCTGCTCGTCGGTGTAGTTCGGCTCGGTCGCCCACATGTTGGAGATGTTCGCCAGGAACTCATCCCAGCGCTCCGGGGCGGGAGAGTTCTCCTGGTACTCCTGCGACGCGCGCTCGATGTACGAATTGAAGTAGGCGTTGTCGCCGATATCGAGGCGGACGCCGGTCGGGTCGTAGTTGGCGCCGTAGGCGACGACCTTGTTCAGCCGCTCGGGGTGGGTGAGGGCGATCTCCAGGCCGATGATGCCGCCGTCGCTCCAGCCGACGATGCTCGCCTTGTCGATCTTCAGGTGGTCCATCAGGCCGAGGACGTCGGAAGCCATCACCTTGTAGGAGATCGGCGTCTCGTCGAAGGAGGAGCGGCCGTGGCCGCGGCTATCCATGACGACGACCTCGTGGTTCTCCGCCAGGGCCGGGATGATGTTGACCCAGTGGTCGCCGTTGGAGAGCCCGCCGTGGAGGAGGATGACCGGGTCGCCCTTCCCCTCGCCGTAGACCTCGTAATAGATGTCGACGCCGTTGATCTCGGCCGTCTG
>JADYYO010000357.1 GCA_020853615.1 Thermomicrobiales bacterium | reverse complement strand
TACGGCACGCATCTCTCCTCGCTGCGCAAGGGATGCTTGGCGGCATGGCAGCCGCTGCTGGAGCCCCTGAGGCGCGAGGCGTTCGATCTGCTGGAGATTGGCGTTGGCTCTGGCGCGTCGCTGCGGACGTGGCGCGAATGGTTCCCGCATGCGCGCCTGGTGGGTCTCGACGCGCGGCGGATCGCGCTCGAGCCGCCGATCGACCGCTGCGACCTCGTCCAGGGATGCCAGACCGACCTGACCGCCTACCACGGGCTGTTGCGCGGCCACGAATTCCGGCTCGTCATCGACGACGGCAGCCGCGTGGCCGAGGATCAGGCCGCCACCTTTCTCACCCTCTTCCCGTGGCTCGGGCCCGGCTCCCTCTACATCTGTGCCGGTCTGGAGGAGGGAGTGATGGGCCGGGAGGGTGAAGTGGAGAGTCTCGGCATCCATACCTGGTTCGCCGGCCTCGGCACGGCGCTCTCCGATGCCGAACAGCGTGAGCGCGGCCCTTGGAACAGCCCCGCGATAGTGGCGGTCGTCGAGCGTTGCGCCGGCGTCCTCCTGACGCGCGGCAGTGCCGTCGTGATGCGGTAGGGCAGGGGGAGGGCGATGGTCCCGAGGCGACGAATCCCGAGCGCCCGGCTGAGTGTCTCGTCACGCCTGCAGCCGGCGAACCCGGTTCGATCGTCGAACGGCGGCGGGAACGTGAGCGCGCTCATCTTCACGACGGATGGCCCGCTGGAGAAGCATGGACAGCGCCGGCGTGTGCGTGAGTTCCCGCTCGACACGCCGGGAGAGGATGAATCGGAGACCGTCCATCTCCATCGTGTTGCGCGCCGGGTCGATGCGGTGATCGCGGCCGGCGGCACGCACCTGCTAATCCCGCCGGAGCGGCTCGACTGGCTGGTGGCCAACCCGCTGGTGACGGAGTACTTCGCGCAGCATCACGCCGTGGCGGAGGCGAGCGCCGAGTCGGGCATTGTGCTGGCGCTGCGATCGGATACCCAAACGCGCTTCGCGGTCGAGGTTGACGGCTGGACGCCGCGGCCCGGGCCGGGGTGCATCCTGACTGCAGAGCGGCGCCTGGTCGATCTTCGCCTCACGCTTCGCCCCATGATGCCGCCCCGTGGCCGGCTGCGGGGACGCTTGCGCATCGCTGCCGCCGGGGTACGCACCATCCGCGTGGCCTTCCTCCTCACCCGGTCCGACCGGTTGCATGCGCGCCGGCGCGAGGTCACGCTCAGTCTGCAGCGGCCGGGCTCGTTGTTTCACGACCTGCCTTATCTCCGCGCGACCTTCCATGGAAGCGATGAGGTCGAGCTCGAATTCGATCTGGCGCTGGAGGGGGAGCGCTCGCTGGAGCGGATCGCGCTCGAGCTCGTCGAGGAGGACAACTGGCGCCTGCACCCGAGCTACCCCGACGGGCACAGCATCGCCATTCCCGCCGCGGTCGCGCCCGGCGCCCGCATCGAGCTCCGGGATGTCGCGCTCGATCGGGCCGAGACGATTCGCCGGGCGCCTGCATGGGGCGTCGTGGCTGGCGATCTGCCCGTGCCCTATCGCAAGCCGCCCGGCCGGCCGCGCGATGCCGTCCTCTTCTCCAGTTGGGTTCCCGAGGCGGGGCTCGCGCTCGGCGATTTCTTTATCGAGATGCTTCGGCGCTGGCATGCCGATTCGAAGATCTTTGTCGGAGTCAATCATGGCTCTTCCGCGAAGTGGACGCAACGGCTGGCGGCGAGCGGCCTCGACGTGACCATCCGGCATGCCCCGCCGACGATGACGATGGCGTGCGATCCCGCGGGTTTCGTGGCCGCCCTCGACGCCTACCGCCGCCACGAGGAGGCGTTCGAGCTTGTCTGGTTCGGGCACACGAAGGGGATGAGCCACCTCGACGAGACCTGGTACGCCACCGGACGCTGGACGATCGAGCGGACGCTCTGGAGCCGGCGCGAAGCGATCGAGCGCCACTTCGCCGATCCGACCATCGGGCTCTACGCGCCGCACTACCTGATGTTTCTGGAGCACCACCACGAGCAGACCGACGCGCTGCAGCGAATCTATCGCGGGGTTTGCCGTCCGCTCGGCGCGATGGCGGTCTCGACCCATTACGTCATGCGCGAGGAGAGCGTGCGCGCCTTCTGCCGTCAGGTCGACCGGCGCTTCTTTCAGGAGGGACCGGGCCCCTTCGGCGGCGACAAGTACTTCTTCGAGATGGCGATGCCAAACGTGCCGATCATGCAGGGCTACGAGCCGTATATCGAACCGGGGTTCGGGGGAACGAGCGGCCCGCCGCCCTTCGATGGCATCGCCTCGGTCCTCAACGACTGGCGACAGAACAACGCGGTCGTCGCCCACGAGCTGGAGAAGTGGCGGCAGAACCCGGCGCGCTTCCGCTCCCGGCACCGCGAGCACATCTGCATCGACTGACCACCGGCGGCGAGGGTCGCCGCGATCGGAGGAGGGGTTCGTGCTCGTCGACGACGCGGCGTTCGCGGCGGACGTCGTCGCCAAGTTTCATCAGACGCTCTTCGTCAGCGGTTGGTTCTACCATGCCCTCGACCCGCTCGAGGCGGTGGCGGTGAGCGGCCCCGGCATCCTCGCCCAGACGGCGGCGATCGGGCTGGCGCATCCCCACGTCGCGCTGCCGGACGGATCGGGGGCCGGGTTCCGCCTGCAGTGTCTGCGTGACGCTGATGCGGACCCGGGTGACCTCGCGATCGCCTTCCGCACCCGCTCGGGGCGGAGCATCGTCGCCGCGCTGCTCGAACTGGCCCACGAGCGGCTCACCGAGAGCGCGACAACCACGCTCTACCACCGGTTCAAGGCCGCCCTCACCGGGGTGCGCCGGCCCACCATCGTCGATGTCGGCGGGCGCGATCGTAGCGACTTCGACCGCCGGCACGACTTCCCCGGCGCCGACTACATCGTTGTCGACGTGCTCCCCGGCGCTAACGTCGACATCGTCGCCGACGCCCACGAGCTCTCCCGCGTCATCGCCCCGGAATCGGCCGACGCGGTCGTCGCCGTCGCCACCTTCGAGCATCTGCTGATGCCGTGGAAGGTAGTCATCGAGATCAACCGGGTGCTCAGGCCAGGCGGGCTGCTCGGCATCGTCACGCACCAGACCCTTGCCTTGCACGACATGCCCTGGGACTTCTGGCGCGTCTCTGCCGATGCCTGGGATGGCCTGCTCAACGCGTACACCGGGTTCGAGATTATCGAGCGCGCCCAGTCGCGGGAGCAGTTCGTCATCCCCTACCTCTATCACCCGGCGAAGCGGGACGCCGAGCAGGCGGCAGGCTTCGAGTTGACCGGCGTCATCGCGCGCAAACGCGGTCCGGCGCGGGTCGACTGGCCGGTGCCCCTCGCCGAGGTGATCGCCACCGGCTATCCGACGGATGGTGTGAAGGAGCGTGCGCGCCGGAAGAGGCGTGGCCGTGCCGCCAGAGGCTGAAAGCCTCTGGCTACGTGACGAAAATCCCCACCAATGGGGCTATCATCTCGCGACGCGTGCTCTTCAGCCCGCTGCAGCGGGCTTCCGTTCGGTAGCCAGAGGCTGAAAGCCTCTGGCGGCACGGCCTCGGCTCAATCCTCTTCCGAGCGCAACTGGTCGAAGATCTGCCGCGTGAGCTGGATGTGCCCCAGGTGCTCGCGGGCGTGACCGTAATTGGTCAGCAGCCAGGTCAGCCCGGTCTGCGGCGGGCGGTCGCCGCGCGGCTTCATGGCGGCGAGGTCGTCGGCGGTGATCTTTGCCGCCAGCTCGTCGATCGTGGCGTCGGCCTGGTCGAGCCGCTGCAGCAGCTCATCTGGCCCTTCCGCGGTCGCGCGAAACTCGGCCGGGCGGTCGCGGGCGCTGCTGACGTTGGCGACCACCCGGTAGACCTCGGCCTCGGAGCCGAGCGTGTGGACCACCAGCGCGGCGATCGAGTTCGTCTCCGGCGCCGGCTTCCAGTTCAGCTCGTCGACCGAGGCGTCGCGCACCTCGTCCCGGAGCTGATCGTGGACCGCCTTGAACTGCCTGGTCACCTCGGCGACGACGGGATCCATACGCTCCTCCTCATGAAGCTCGGGTGAGGAACGCGCGACGCCACGCGCACCACCGCATTGCGCGTACACTCTACGCTACCCGACGGTTATTCGCGCCCGGAACAGCCGGCACGCACCGGCGGGCCCGGTATTGTCTGACTCGCGGCCGATCGCGCCGCTTCTAGATGCAGGAGTTCTGGTTGTCCACCATCGTTCAAGCCAAGGCGCCGCACGAGGAGGCTTCGTACCCGTACCAGAAGACGACGCTCCCCAATGGGGTCCGCGTCGTGACCGGACCCATGAGCGGGGTCAAGAGCGGGACGCTGATCGTCTCCTATAACGTCGGCTCCCGCCACGAGCCGGCCCCGATCGCCGGCGTCTCCCATTTTCTCGAGCACATGCTCTTCAAGGGGACCGAGCGCCGGCACGATCCGCAGCAGATCTCGGCCGAGATCGAAGGGGTTGGCGGCGTGCTGAACGCCGCGACCTCCCGCGAGGGGACGAGCTACTGGTTCAAGGCCCCGTCCTCCCACTTCGCGGCCGGGTTCGACGTCATCGCCGACATCGTCCGCAACTCGGTGATCGACCAGGGTGAGCTCGACAAGGAGCGCTCCGTCATCCTCGAGGAGATCCGCTCGGTGCAGGACTCCCCCGAGGAGCTCGTGCACGACGTGATCGACGAGGTGATCTGGGGGGATCAGCCCATCGGCCGCTCCATCGCCGGGAGCGAGGAGACGGTCAACGCCATCAGCCGCGAGGCGATGGTCGACTTCTGGCAGCGCAACTACGAGCCGAGCCGACTGGTCGTCGCCGCCGGCGGCGACGTGCGGCACGACGAGGTCGTGGCCCTCAGCGAGCGCTACTTCGGGGATCTCGGCGGGCGCGCCGGCGCCGATGAGATGGCCGCGACGGTCGAGGGGCAGACGGAGGCGCGCGTCCGGCTCGTCGAGCGGGAGACGGAGCAGGCGCACCTCTGCATCGGGCTGCCGGCGCTCCCCTACGTCACCGAGCGCCGCTACGTGCAGTCGACGATCGAGGCGATCCTCTCCTCGGGCATGAGCTCGCGCCTCTTCCAGGAGATCCGGGAGAAGCGGGGACTCGTCTACTCGGTCTACGGCTACTTCCGGCCTTACTTCGATGTCGGGCAGGGGGTGATGTACGCCGGCACCGACCTCGACCGCGTCGAGGAGGCGGCCGAGGCGCTGATCGGCGAGCTGCGCAAGCTGCGCGACGAGCGCGTGCCGGAAGACGAGCTGCGCCGCACCAAGGAGTTGCGCAAGGGGCG
>JADYYO010000356.1 GCA_020853615.1 Thermomicrobiales bacterium | reverse complement strand
TGTATGCATGACCCGCTGGTGCCGGCGGTCCTGCTCGACCCGAGCCTCGTCACGGCGTCCGTCCACCGCCCGCTTTTTGTCGAATCGGTTGACAACTCGTTCCGGGCGGTCGGCCGGGATGGGGCCGCGCTGGCGGGACGGCCGGCGCGAGCGCCCGCGGAGATCATCGCCGGGGTCGACCAGCGACGCCTTCTCGACCGCTTCGTCGCGGCGCTAACGACACCCCTCGGGGCGCTGCCCCCGATTGCCGATGCCTGAGCGAGGAATTCGCGGGAGGATGGATCTGGAGCCGTCACACCGAGGCGGATCGACGCGGGCGAGGCAGGCCGCGCCCCTACGGCGGTATGTGGCCATCACGCCGCCGCAACGACACAATTGTAGGGGCGAGGCCTGCCTCGCCCGCGTTCCCGGCAACGGTGCTGAATCACCTCGGGATGTTCCATCATGACTGCCTCGACCCTTCCCCAATCGCGCGAGCTGACCCCGGAGCAGGTGCGCGCGCTGCTGCAGACGCCGCCGCTGTGGCGGCAGCGCGAGGTGCAGCGCTCGGCGGCGATCGCGCTCCTCAGCACGGTCATCGTCTTTGGCGTCCTCGGCTACTTCATCTCGCAATCGTCCGGCTGGGCCGCCGTGCAGCAGGCCTTCTTCAGCCCGGCCGACTTCGTCGCCGCCTTCCCGATGGTCCTGAAAGGCTTCTGGCTCAACGTCCGCATCTTCCTCATCGCCGAGCCGATCATCCTCGCCATCGGGCTGCTGCTGGCGATCACGCGCAGCACGCGTAGCCCCGTCTTCTTCCCGGCGCGGGCGGCGGCCGTCACCTACATCGACATCTTTCGCGGTGCCCCCGCCATCTTGGTCATCCTCACCCTCGGCTTCGGCATGCCGGCGCTGCGCATCCCGGGCCTGCCGACATCGGCCATCTTCTGGGGGACCGTCGCCATCATCCTCACCTCCTCCGCCTACCAGGCGGAGACCTTCCGCGCCGGCATCGAGTCGGTCCACACTAGCCAGCGCGCCGCCGCCCGCTCGCTGGGGCTGACGAACGGGCAGACGCTGCGCTACGTCGTGCTGCCGCAGGCGATCCGGACCGTCATCCCGCCGACGCTCAGCGGCTTCGTCGGGCTGCAGAAGGAGACGGCGCTGATCTCGGTCATCGGGCCGCTGGAGGCGACGCGGCAGGCGCAGATCTACGCCGGAACGACCTTCAACTTCACCAGCTACGTGGTGGCGGGGGTCCTCTTCATCGCCATCACCATCCCGCTCGCCCGCTTCACCGACTACCTGCTGCACAAGACAGCGCAGCGCCGGCAGATGGGAGGGGCGGTGTGAGCGAGCCACTGCTGCGCATCGAGGCGCTCTACAAGGCGTACGACCAGCATCTGGTGCTGCGCAACATCAACCTCGCCGTCGCGGAGCACGAGGTCGTCTGCCTGATCGGCGCCTCCGGCTGCGGCAAGTCGACGCTGCTGCGCTGCATCAACCTCCTCGAGCCGATCAACCACGGCGAGATCTTTCTGGACGACCTGCGCATCACCGACCCGCGTGTGAACGCCGATCAGGTGCGGCAGCGGATCGGGCTCGTCTTCCAGTCGTTCAACCTCTTCCCGCACATGACGGTGCTGGAGAACATCACCCTGGCGCCGCAGAAGGCGCTCGGCGTGGCGCGGCGGGAGGCGGAGGCGGCGGCGATGGCGCTGCTGACCCGCTTCGGGCTGGAGGAGAAGGCGGGGGAATACCCCGACCGCCTCTCGGGCGGGCAGCAGCAGCGGGTGGCGATCATTCGCGCGCTGGCGCTGAAGCCGAGCCTGCTACTGCTCGACGAGGTCACCTCGGCGCTCGACCCGGAGATGGTCGGGGAGGTGCTCGACATCATCGCCGAGCTGAAGGGGCTCGGCATGACGATGGTGCTGGCCACGCATCAGATGGGCTTCGCCTACCAGATCGCCGACCGGGTCGCCTTCCTCGACGCCGGCGCCATCGTCGAGATCGGCCCGGCGCAACAGGTCCTCAGCCAGCCGCGACAGCCGCGCACCCGCCAGTTCCTGGAGCGCGTCCTCGCCGCCTCCCCCCTCGCCCCGGCCGGCGACGAGAGCCTGCCCGGGCTTGTCGCCCAACCAGAGCCGAGCCCAGCGATTCGTCGCTAGCGCGGCCGCGCCCCTTCACCTCCCGTGAGGAAAGCGCCTTCTGGCGAACGGAACAAGGAAACCCATTTTCCGAACCAGATTCAGAGGAACCGATGGAGTGGAGAGAAGTTGCGGATCCGCCGCCGCACATCCCAGTCCCAGGGCTCCTTTCTCCCGGCAGCCAGGATCGTGCCGCGGGCCAGCACGAGAATGGCGTTCTTGTCATGTATCACTGGATCACCGACGGCAAGACAATCTCCAGAGAGATCGACCTGCCCCTCTCGTGGCCCCAGCCGCAATCGATCACCGGGAACACGGTTGTCATCGACCTTGGCACGAGCGTGGCGCCGATCGAAGTCGAGGCTCGCGTCTTCCGGACGGTCGATGCACGCGGCCTGCCTGAGACACCTTCACCCGCAATCTGGTGTCGCTATCTCTCCTCTTCGAGCGAGTGCATCATTACCAGGAACAGTGGCGAAGAGACCTGGAAGATTACGTTGGCGCTTCCGGGACGTGGTGAGTTCTTCATTTCTCTCCGGGCGATGTGGGGAATTCCGGTGAGCCCCGATGCCCCTGAGGAAGCAACAGCTTCGGACGTGGACGCTGGATGGCTGCTTACCGTGAGCAACGCCTGAGACGTGTCAACGTCATCGAGCCGATCGCCAACGAGCTCCACCCCGCGCTCCAGTCGCGGAGCTGGCATATCTCCCGTCTGGGTGCTCGTGCACTTCCCGGTTGTGACGTCGCACCCGCGGGTCGATTTCCGATGTGCAGCCGGCGACGAATCCAGGCGGGAGACAACAGGCCGCGCCGCCTGACCCGGCCATCTCACCGCAGAGCTGCGCACCGGTGCAGGTGGCGC
>JADYYO010000355.1 GCA_020853615.1 Thermomicrobiales bacterium | reverse complement strand
CCGGTCAGGCCGCCTTCGGCCACGTAGTAGGCCAGCAGGCGCGGCAGCCAGGACGGCGGCGTGAGCGTCCCGAAGACCGGAACGACGCGCGGCACCGCGATCATGTCGCCGGTCGCCAACTCCGCGAGCGGCCGCCAGCCGACGGCGGTCAGGAACGGATGATGGAGTGTGACCTCGACGCTGCGTCCGGTCCGCGTCGTCACCCGCGCGCAGGGCTTGATCCCGCTATCGATCCAATCGCCAACGGGGGTGCTTCTCACCTGGCCGAGTGCCGAGATGCCGAGCACGCGGGGAAGCCGATTGTGCACAGCCTCCTCGATCGTCATCCGGGCGCCCGTCTCCGGGTCGGCGATCAGGCTTTTCGCCGTGAGGCATTTCCCCATCGAGGGCCGGGCGGCGACGATGATCAGGTCGGAACGCTGCAGCCCGCCGGTGAGCTGGTCGAAGTCGGAGAAGCCGGTCGCCACGCCGACGACGTCGCCGCGATGCTGCTGCAGGTAGTCGATCTGGTCGAAGAAGCGGTCGAGGACCTCACCCATCGAGACGAAGTCCTTCGTCTGCCGCCGCTGCGAGACGTCGAAGATGGCGCGCTCGGCCGAATCGAGGGCATCCTCGGTCTCGACCCCCTCCTGAAAGCCGATGTCGACGATCTTCGTTCCGGCGTCGATCAGGCGGCGCAGGGTGGCGGTTCGCTCGACGATGCGCGCGTAGTACTCGACGTGCACGGCCGTCGGCACGGCGTTGAGCAGGCTGCTGAGATAGGTCAGGCCGCCCGCCTGATCGTACTGCCCCCGTCGCTGCAGTTCATCGGAGAGGGTGATGAAGTCGGTCGGCTCGCGCCGGTTGTAGAGGTCGAGAATGGCGCCGTAGATCAGGTTGTTGGCGCTGGTGTAGAAATCCTCCGGGCGGAGGAAGGATGCCACCCGGATGATGGCGTCGCGGTCGATAAGGAGGCTGCCCAGCACTGACTGCTCCGCCTCCAGATTGTGAGGCGGCAGCCGCTCAATAACACCGGACGTTGCGGTGACCATGGTTCCCCTCGCCCCTCCCCGGAACCTTTGACAAGGCGATAGACCTGCGGGGACGGCGAGACCAGCGCGGACGCGGCGGGCACGCGTCCGGGTGTGGCGCGGCGAATCAACGGCCGCGCCACCAGCGATCGACGCTATTCGGCGACCGGGTCCATCTCCGCTTCGACCCGCACCCCCTTGCCGACCTCTTCAGTCAGCGTGGCGGGGCCGCCCTCGTTCTGGATGTACCCGTGCGCGCCCGGCACCTGGCCGCCGGTCCAGCCTTCGGAGACGTCGTGCTGATTGCTGGAGGCGGCGATATTCTCGTCCCGCGTCTCTTCGGCAGCCGCCGCTCGCGCCGCGGCCTCCCGCTCCGCCTGCGCCGCCTGGTACTCGGCGTCGCCGACGGCGCTGACCGTGATCTCCGGCCGGAGCCGGCCGACGAGGTGCACGGCGACCGTGTGATCGCCGAGCTGGCGGATCGGCTCCTCGAGCACGACCTTGCGCCGGTCGATCTCCTCCCCGACGAGCTTCGCCAGCGCCTCAGCAACCTCGCTGGCGGTGATCGAGCCGTAGAGGCGGCCGCCCTCGCCCGCGCGGACGGTGAACTCGAGGCGCTTGCCGGCGATGCGGTCGGCCAGCGACTGGAGCTGCTGCTCCTGGCGGGTGATCTTGCGCGCCTTGACCGCGGCGTTATGCTCGGCCGTCTTCAGCTCGCCGGCCGTGGCCAACACGGCGAGGCCCTGCGGGATGAGGTAGTTGCGGGCGTACCCCGGCTTCACGTCCTGAACGCTGCCGGCCTCGCCCAGTTTCGGCACGTCCTGACGAAGTACGACTTTCATGCGACGATGAACCTTCCCAATAGCTGGATGCAATCGCGGCCGCGCCACGGGAACGCGGCAGCCAGGGGGATGTACGGACACCCTCCGCGGACCATACCCAATGATACGTGCCGATGTGGGAAGTCGGCTAGTGGACGGAGTCGAGGAGTCGAGCAGTCGAGGAATCGAGAAGAAGAGCCGGCAAGACGGCAAGTGAGTCGGAGGTCGTGAGCCGATGACCAACAGCCAACAGCCAATAGCCAGAAGCCAACAGCCAAGAGCCAGCAACGCACCTCTGGCACGAAGCTGGCGAATCACCTGGGTGACTGGCGCGATGGCATGCTGGCGGTGATGAGGAGGATGCGATGAGCGAGGAGCGTGGGGCGCCGACGGGGGAAGTCTCGACGACGCCGGAAGGCGGGCCGATCGGTCAGGGCGTGCCGGCTCCGGAGCCGGGCGCGGGCTACGTGCGGGCGACGCCCGAGGGCAGCCCGCTCGACGAGGGCGAGGTTTTGGCGCCGCCGAGCTGGCAGGAGCATATGAAGGGGCCAATCCCGGGCCTCGACGACACCTCGGCGCAGGCGCGGCCCGCGGCGGCAGCACCCGGGCAGGCGCCTCAAGGCCAGGGCGGGCAGGGGGCGGCGCCATGGCCCTCGACACAGGTTCCGCCGCCGGAGAAGTACCCTCAGGGCTTCCCGCCGCAGCACACCGCCGCCTGGGGAGGCGGATCGTCGTCGTCCGCCAGCGCCGGGCGCGACGAGGCGGAGCAGAAGACGTGGCCTCCCTACAGCGGCAAGCCCGTCAGCGACGTCGGGGACGTGATGCGCTACGCCGCGCCGATCGTGGCGCAGGCCGAGAAGCTGACCATCCGCGCGATCGACCTCTCCGGCCGGGGCCTCACCAAGCTCGCCGGCTTTCTCGAAGAGCGGCGCCTGGAGCGGAACGCGCGGCAGGAGCGGGAGCAGGGTTTCGAGGGCGATCGCTAACGGCGGCGCCCATCGCTGACCGGCCCTGCCGGCAGCCCGGCCCGCCGCATTGGAACGCAAAATCGACGCTCGGGGACGGCGATCCAGCGCCCCACGGCCGGCGCTGACGCCAGATTGACGTGCCCTTATTCCCACACGTATCATGAGAGTCGGGTGGGGTAAGCGTGGGCAATCACCATTGCTGCTTTGGGCTGTTCACGCCGCAAAGACCATCGCCTTACCACTCTCACTGTCAATGCACGCACCCCGGTAACGGGGCTGGTGTTTCACCTGCCGCGCGAGCCCGATGTGGCGCGCGCGTCACAACCAAATGTGTCAGGGATGCCGATGAACACCCAGAACATCATCCTCGGCGTCCTCGAGGCCGCGCTCGTCATCGTTGCCACCTTTTTTGCGACCCGGTGGTACCTGGAGGGGCGTGCCAACGCGGCCGTCCGCAAGACCCAGGCAGACGCCGATCGCATCCTGGAGGAAGCAGAAACCCGACGACGTGATGCGGCTCTCGAGGCGAAGGACGAGGCGATTCGCCTGCGCGCGGAACTCGACCGCGAGCTCTCCCAGCGGCGCAAGGAGATCGAGCGAGTCGAGCGCCGCGTCGAGCAAAAAGAAGCCTCCATCGATCAGAAGACCGCCGCGCTCGATCGCCGCGAGCAGGAACTGCGGCGCCTCGACAGCGAGACGCAGCGGGCCCGCGAGAACTGGAAAACCGAGCGCGCGCGGCGGCAGCAGGAGTTCGAGGCCGAGGTGGCCCGGCAGCAGGCCGAGCTGGATGAAGCGCGCGGCCGTCACCTGCAGGAGCTGGAGCGTGTTGCCGGCCTGACCGCCGACGAGGCGAAGGCCGAGCTGGTGCGCGAGGTCGAGGAGGAGGCGCGCGGCCAGGCGGCGCGCCGCTTGCACGAGATCGATCTGGAGCTGCGCGAAGAGGCGGACCGGCGCGCGCGCCGCGTGCTCGCCACCACCATCCAGCGCATCGCCTCCGACTACGTCTCGGAGTCGACCGTCTCCGTCATCCCCCTCCCCTCGGACGACATGAAGGGCCGGATCATCGGGCGCGAGGGGCGCAACATCCGCGCCCTCGAGCAGGCGACCGGCGTCGACCTGATCGTCGACGACACGCCCGAGGCGGTGACCATCTCCGCCTTCGATCCGGTCCGGCGTGAGGTCGCGCGGCGGGCGCTCAACAAGCTGCTGCAGGACGGCCGCATCCACCCAACGCGGATCGAGGAGGTCGTCGCCAAGACGCAGTCCGAGCTGGAGCAGGTGATGCGGGAGGAGGGGGAGAAGATCGCCTACGAGGCGAACGTCCCGGGCCTCCACCCCGACCTGATCAAGCTGCTGGGGCGCCTGAAGTTCCGCACCTCCTACGGCCAGAACGTGCTCGGGCACTCGCTGGAGACGTCGATGATCGCCGCGGCGCTCGCCGCCGAGCTAGGCGCCGACGTCAATGTCGCCAAGACCGCCGGGCTGCTGCACGACATCGGCAAGGCGGTCGACCACGAGGTCGAGGGGCCGCACGCACTCATCGGCGCCGATATCGCCAAGCGGCTCGGCCGCTCCTCCAGGATCGTGCATGCCATCGCCGCGCACCATGGCGAGGAAGAGCCGCAGACCGTGGAGGCGTTCATCGTCGCCACTGCCGACGCCATCTCGGGCGCGCGCCCCGGCGCGCGCCGGGAGATGGTCGAGACCTACATCAAGCGGCTCGAGGCGCTCGAGGGCGTCGCCAACTCCTTCGACGGCGTCGAGAAGAGCTTCGCGATTCAGGCGGGACGCGAGGTGCGCATCCTCGTGCAACCCGACTCGATCGACGATCTCGCCGCCGCGCGTCTTGCGCGCGATGTCTCCAAGAAGATCGAGGAGAGCCTCGAGTACCCGGGCCAGATCAAGGTGACGGTCATCCGGGAGACGCGCGCGGTCGATTACGCCCGCTGATCCGTTGCAGCAGCGTGCGCACTTCGTATCATGCTGAGGCACGAAGCATCTCGGCCCAGGGGACGCGGTGTCATCCTTCGCTGCACGCAGGATGACACCGCGTCCGCATGGTGCTGTAAGATCACCGCGTCATGCTGATGAAGGGTTCATCTCCCCGCGCTGGGTGGATGCTTCCGTTGTCTCGGCCTGACGCGGTTGCCGCGCGGCGCGCCCTATGGCGTATGCATGCGCTCCGACGCCATCGAAAGGTGCCTGCCCCGACAACACGGCGGCCGACGACGGTCTGTACTAGACTGACGACGCGCCCGAGAAGGACGTGGCTGAGGCCGGCACCGCGCCGGCCTCATGTATGAGATGCTATCGGTTAGCCCGTCGGCGTGGGGCGCCGGAGCAGAAAGTTGGGATGTCGGGGCAACCCGGCGCCATGGCGCCCGATTCGAGGGAACGGGACGTCGACGTGGTTGGTGCGGCGCATCGAGTCAAGCGATGGCCGCTAGCGTCACATTTTCAGGGGGTTCGGCAACGTGGATCGCTTCTTCTCCAAACTCGACTTGCGCGACATCAAGATCGATCCGTTCAAGACGAGTTACCCACCTGACGCCGAGGACGTCGTCGAGGCGGATGCAGAGCTCAGTGTCGAATCCGACAGGCTGGAACGGCCACTGGTCGGCGCGCGCGCGCCGCACACCCCGGCCTGGGCGCCTGCCGAGGATGCCCCGGTCATCAGTTTCGAGGATGATATCGACCCCTCATACGGCAATGGCGGGTATGCCGCGGCCGAGGCGGCCACGGTCGTCGAGGAGCGCAGCGGCGATGTCCTGAAGGTCTCGGCCCGCTCGCGGCCGAGCGCCGTCGCCGGCGCGATCGCGGGCGTCGTGCGCGAGAACGGCCGCGCCGAGGTGCAGGCCATCGGCGCCGGCGCCACGAATCAGGCGGTGAAGGCCGTCGCCATCGCTCGCGACTATCTGCGCGAGACCGGCATCGAGGCGGTCTGCCTGCCAGCTTTCATCGACGTGACAATCGAAAACGAGGACCGCACCGCGATCCGGCTCGTCGTCGAGCCACGCTAGCGAGAGTCGAGCAGTCGTGGAGTCGAGCAGTCGAGAAGGAAACACGCGTATCTCGACTCCTCGACTGCTCGACTCCTCGACTCACCTCGTTGACCTCCATACGCACAGCAACTACTCGGACGGCCTCCTTTCGCCAGCGGCGCTGGTGGAGGAGGCTGTTTCACGTGGCGTCCGCGTGCTTGGGCTCACCGACCATGACACGGTGGCCGGGATTCCCGAGGCGCGTGACGCCGGCGAGCGGCTCGGCGTCGAGATCGTCCCCGGCGTCGAGCTGAGCACCTCGCTCTCCGGCGGTGAAGGGGTCCACCTCCTCGGCTACTTCGTCGATGTCGAAAATCCGACCCTCCGCGAAAGGCTCGCCGGCTACGCGCGTGCCCGCGACGCGCGCATGACGCGCATGCTCGAGCGGCTGCGCATGCTCGGCCT
>JADYYO010000354.1 GCA_020853615.1 Thermomicrobiales bacterium | reverse complement strand
GATCTCGAACGCACGCTCCACTACTGTCTGGAGTCGCTGGCGATCTGGCGCGAGCTGGGCAACCCGCGCGGGATCGCCGACACTCTCCTCAGCCTTCTCTTCGCCATGTTGCCGCGGCCAGAGCAGAGGCAGCGCGCCCGCGCCGCTGGCGAGGAGAGCCTGCGCCGCTACCGGGCTCTCCGCGATCCACGAGGCGAGGCGCTGGCGCTGACAGGGCTGGGCGTGGTGGCATCGCTGGACGGGGACTTTGGCCAGGCGGTCACGTTGCACGAAGCGGCACTGGATCTAGCACGGCGCATCGATGACCGCTCGACGGAGGCGCGAGTTCTCGGAAATCTCGGAGCCACCGAGCTCGATCGCGGCGATCTGGCGCGCGCCGCCGAACTTCTCGCGCACGCCGCGCACGCCTTCACCGAGTTGGGCAATCCAGATGGCATTGCCTCAGCACTCGAGGCGCTCGCCACGCTGCGCGTCAAACAGGGCGACGATGCGCGTGCGGCAAGGATCGTCGGCGCCGCCGCCGAGCTGCGGGAGCGTTTAGCCATTCCCGTACCCACTGAATCGCAAACACGACAAGCCGAAATGACGGAGACGCTACAGCGGCGGCTTGGTGACCGCTACGATGTCCTCCTGCGCGAAGGGGCGGCGCTCAGCCCGGAGGCGGCGATCGACGAGGCGCTGGCCCGGACAGCGGCTCCGCCAGCCAGCGATCCCCTTGCCGCAGCGCTGCAGGGGTTGGATGATTTGCTCGGCCTGCCGCCAACGCGCGGCGAGGGGGATTCGGCCGCGCACGCCGTGGTGGAGTAGAGCGGCGTTCCCAACAACGTGTCATGCTGACGGAGGAAGCATCTCGGCTAAAGGGAGACGCGATTGCCGCGAGCCGAGATCCTTCGCAAGCTCAGGATGACACGACTGCGGCATGGCGCTGCAGGCGCATCGCGGCGAACCGTGCATGGCTCGGCAGGGCCAGACGCTGGCATGTCGCGGCGAGATCGCCGCCGTTCTGAAGGAGTCGAGCATGGTCACCCACGCGCGCCGGTGCTTGCCAATCGCGATCGTGCTCGCGCTGCTCACCGCGCTCACCACTGGTCCCGCGGCGGCGCAGACCGACGCCATGCCAGGCGTGCGCGGCCCGCTCTACGAGAGCCCGACATATGGCTGGATCCTGATCGCGACGGAGCCCGACTGGCGCTTCGCCGGCACGTCGTCGGCCGACGGCGTCGACACGGTCCACCTCGTCTCCTCGGCAGGGGATGGCGCCGACGACTATTACGTCTCGTACCTGGACGACGGCCGGGGCGCGGAGGGGTGCGCCCACGACCTCGTCGATTTGCTGGCCCAGACCTATGACGCGGCTCCGCTCCAGGGGTGGAGCGATAGCGCGGTCGAGTACATCCAACAGGAACCGGATCGCTATTCGGCGCGGGCCCGGGCGCCCAATCCGAACGACCCTGGCCTCGACATCCTCGCCTACATCGACTGTCGGGCCGGCAAGGAGGGCGTGCTGATCGGCGACGCGCTCCTGCGCACGGCGCGTGATCTCGACAACATGGTCGATCTGACGCTGCTGAGCCCGATGCTGCCCGGCGAAGGGCACACCGGCCGGCCCCGCCCCAGTGCCGCCACGCCCACTGCCGGCGTCTCCGGGGACGGCGTCGTCCGCTTCCTCGCGCGGGGTTTTCCGCCCCTCTCGGGCGGGGAGGCGCCCTTCCCCTTCAGTTGCATCGACCAGGATTCGTTCACGCGGCCGGCCGAGGCACCGCCGCCCGATCGGGGCTGGTACGCCTGCGACGGGGAGATCGCCAACGTCGACGTCGTTCCGGCGACGATCGACCTCTCGCGGATCGTTCTGGGCTGCGCCGACGTGCCGCCCGGCGACCTGCCGCCCGGCTGCGCCGACGACCTCACGCCGCCGAGCCACTACGAGCTTCTCTCCGGGCCGGAGGGCGTCGCGGGGCCGGTCGTGACGCTGCAGCCGGGCGATGTGGTCGAGGTCGTCCTCTGGTACGCGCTCCCCGGGGGCGACCCGCCGGCCGACATTCTCTACCAGGAGCCCGACCGGCTGGTGCACGTCGGCCCGACCTTCTTTTCCGCGGGATCGGGCGCGCGCATCCCCGTCCGCGTCGGCCGCTAGGCGCGAGGCGCGTCACGAGAAAGCCTCCGCCATGACCTCTCCCGGGCTGCTCCTCGCCTCGATCGCGGGAGTGGGCCTGGCGCTCGGCGGCATCATCGCGCTGGCGCGAAGACGGCAGCGGCGCCGGACCGCGAGCGCCGCCGCGGCGCGGGATCGGACGTTGCTAACGCCTCGGAACCGCTCATAATCATGGTAGTTTCTTATCTCGGAAACCCTCATTATCCTCGTTAATTTCCGCTTCTCCTTCTAGCAAAGAGAAGTCCGGGCTACATCGCCGGGCCTTCATGGCATGCCCTATGCGACCCCTGAAGGCATGGGCGCGGCACGGCGAAGCGCGCCTGACGCACACGGCACATGCTGAAGAAGGAGCGTTTATCGTCATGTCTGATCGATACGGCAACCGGGGCTACGGCGGTCGGGGCTATTACGGCGACCAGGGCGGCTGGGATCGCGGCTACGGCAACGAGGGCTTCGGCGGTTACGGCGGCCGGGGCTATGGCAACCAGGGCTACGCTGGCGACCGGGGGTACTACGGCGGCCAGGGCGACTGGGACCAGGGCTACGGCAACCAGGGCTACGGCGGGTATGGCCGCGGCTTCGAAGGCCAGGGTTCCAGCAACGTCCGCTTCTACGGCGGTCAGGGGTCCGGCAACGTGCGCTACTACGGCGACCGGGGCTACGGCAACGAAGGCTTTGGTGGCCGGGAATATGG
>JADYYO010000353.1 GCA_020853615.1 Thermomicrobiales bacterium | reverse complement strand
GGGCACATCGTCGAGATCGCGTCGGTGACGCCCGGATTCGAGACCGACGAGGGGAGGGAGCAACTCGGTCGGCGGTTGCAACTCCCGCCGTGGCTCGAAGCGGACCGCCGCGAGATCGAAGGCAACCTGAGGCCGTTGACCGTTCCAGAGCCGATTGGCCGCTGACGCACACGAGGAGGATTACGATGAGCACCCAGCAACAGGACACCGGGACGACGCCCGGGCTTCCCTCCATCCACCCCGACACCCAGATCGGCCACGTCCACCTGAAGGTCTCCGACCTGCAGCGGGCGATCGACTTCTATCGCGACGCCTTTGGCTTCGACGTGATGGAGCGGATGGGGAACAGCGCCGCCTTCCTCTCGGCCGGCGGCTATCATCACCATCTCGGGCTCAACACGTGGGAGAGCCGCGGCGGCAGGCCGCCCGCGCCCGGATCGACCGGGCTCTATCACTTCGCCATCCTCTACCCGACCCGGAAGGAGCTGGCGCGGGCGCTCAAGCGGCTGATCGATCACGGGGTGCCGATCGACGGCGCCTCCGACCATGGAGTGAGCGAAGCGATCTACCTGCACGACCCGGATGGGAATGGCATCGAGATCTACCGCGACCGGCCGCGCGAGGAGTGGCCGCGCGACGCCAACGGCAACATCGCGATGGTGACGGAGTGGCTCGACCTGCGCGACCTGCTCGCCGAGCTGGAGCGGTAGGCAATGCGCCCAGTGGTGTCATGCTGAGGAACGAAGCATCTCGGCTCGGGGAGGCATGGTTTCCCGGGAGCCGAGATCCTTCGCTTCGCTCAGGATGACCCCCCCTGATATGACGCTTCCGGGGTTGCGATAGTTGGAGGGAATGTGGCGGCCGACATCCTGATTCGAAATGGCGAGATCTGGACCGGCGATCCGGCGAACCCGCGCGCCGAGGCACTGGCGCTCGCCAACGGCCGCGTCGTCCTCGTCGGCAGCGAGGAGGCAGCGCGGGGCGCACTCTCCCGCGACGCGGTCGTCATCGACGCGGGCGGCCGGACGGTCCTGCCGGGGCTGATCGACGCCCACAACCACTACCTGGCGACCGCGGAGGCGCTCGCCTCGGTCAACGTCCGCTTTCCCGAGGTCGCCTCCCGCGCCGATCTGACCCGCGTCATCGGTGAGGCCGCCGAGATGACGCCGCCGGGGCGCTGGATCCGGGGCGTCGGGCTCGACTGGTCGAAGTTCCCCGATGGGCAGCCCCCGACCCGGGACGACCTCGACGCGGCCTCGCTCGGCCACCCGATCATCGTCTACCACGTCTCCGTCCACCACGCGCTGGTCAACACGCCGGCGATGCGGGAGCGGGGCATCACCGACGCGGTGCAGGATCCCCCCGGTGGCCGATTCGTGCGCGACGCGGCCGGCCGGCTGACGGGGCTCTGCCTCGACGCCGCCACCGATCTGATCCTCCCGGTCGTGGTCGACATCGGTTGTCACGGCCCAAATTTCCATACGCTCCTGCCGGGAGAGGACACGGTCGCCCTCCTCGCCGAGGCGAGCCAGGTCTATCTCGCCGCCGGGCTCACCACCGTCTGCGACCCGCAGGTCACCCGCCGCGAGCTGCGCATCTACCGCGAAGCCGCCGCGCGCGGCCTCCTCGGCCTGCGCGTGGCGCTGATGCCCCTCTCCAATCACCTCGACGACTACGAGGCGGTCGGCATCGCCGGCCCCTTCGGCGACGACCATCTGCGCATCGCGGCGATGAAGCTCTACGCCGACGGCACCCTGATCGGCGGCACCGCCTGGTTCTCCGAGCCGTACGGTCCCCACGGCGAGTTCACCGGCTCGACGTACTGGAACCCCGAGCAACTGCGCGACCTGGTCGTGCGCGCTCACGGCAACGGCTGGCAGGTCGGCATCCACACGCAGGGCGACCGGGCGATCGGCATGACGCTCGACGCGATCGAAGCCGCCTTGCGCGCCGCGCCCCGGCTCGACACGCGGCACCGGATCGAGCACTGCGGCTACCCGACGCCGGAGCAGATCGGCCGCATGGCCGGCCTCGGCATCATCCCGATCAACCAGCCGAACTTCCTCGTCGATTCGGGCGATGACTTTATCCGCCACCTCGGCCAGCGGGCGCACCGGCTGCAGCCGATCCGGGAGGAGCTCGACGCCGGCATTCGCCCGGTCCTCTCCAGCGACGCCTTCGTCTCCAGCTTCCGCCCGCTCGACACGATCGGCGCGGCGATGACCCGGCAGACGCGGAATGGCGTGCCGATCGGCGCCGAGCAGCGGATGACCCTCGACGAGGCGCTCCGGGCACACACCATCGACGCCGCGACGGCGATCGGCATGGAGGATCGCATCGGCTCGCTCGAACCAGGCAAGCTCGCCGACGTGGCGATTGTCGACGGCAACCTCGCACGCGCCAACCCGGAGCGGATCGGCTCGCTATCGATGTGGCGGACGATCCTCGACGGCGAGGTCGTCTGGTCCGCCGAGTCGGCCGGGGCTCGCGCGGGATAACCCGCGATGGAAGATCCCGAGGCGCTTCTCGCCAGCATTCTCGCCTGGGCGCGGAACGACCCGCGCATCTCGGCGGTGATCCAGACCGGGTCGCGGGCGCGCGGCGAGCGGGTGGATGCCTGGTCCGATCTCGACATCGAGATCATCTCGCCGGCGTGGCGAGAGCTTAGCGCCGATTTCTCCTGGGTGGCACAGTTCGGTAGCCCGCTGCTGCGCGTCTCCTTCGACGAGGATGATGACTACGACGGCGACCGGGACTGTCCCAGGCAACTCGTCGTCTACGCCGGCGGCCGCAAGGTCGACTTCACGGTGGCAGGCGAGCAGCGAATCGCGACGATGGTTGCCGAGGGACTCGACATCGTCTACGCGCGGGGCTACGCGGTCCGCTACGACCGCGACGAGATCACCGCCCTCCTCCCGGCGCCAAACAGCGACAGCCCACGGCCCTCGCTACCGACGCGGGACGCGTTCAACACGCTGTGCGACGAGTTCTGGTTCGAGGCGACGCAGGTGCCGATCTATATCGCGCGCGGCGACCTCTGGGTTGTCAAATACCGCGACAACACGATGAAAGGCTGCCTCCTCACGGCCCTGGAATGGCTGGCGCAGACCGAGCCGGGAGATTCAGTCGACACCTGGTACATCGGCCTCCACATGCGCGAGTGGCTTCCGGAGGCGGTCTGGCAGCGCCTCGGCGACATCTACGGCGGCTTCTCGACGGAGGAGAGCTGGCGAGCACTCCACGCCACCGCGGCCCTCTTCCGCGACGTCACCGAGACCGTGGCGTGCCGCCTCGGCCACCCCTCGTGCGAGGAGACCGCCGAGCGGGTGATGGCGCACATCGCGAGGATCGAGGCGAGAGGCGCGAGGGCTGGGGAGTGACCTCGGTATGCAGGTGAGTCGGAGCGGCGAACTGAGTCAAGGAAATGACCATCG
>JADYYO010000352.1 GCA_020853615.1 Thermomicrobiales bacterium | reverse complement strand
CGAGGAGGCAGATTGGGCGGTGCTATACTCCGGGCGATCAGTGCGTCGTACGATAAGCAGCGACGTGAGCTTGGCATACGCAACGCGCCGGAGGCGAAACCCGCTTCGCACTGGCGCGCAAGATGAGAATTCCGTGGCTTCCCCGGGCCGAAATGCCGCGCGCCATATCCCCCGCGATGGCGAAAAGCATCACCCTCGGGTGCGCCAGCCGGACGGGGAACTCCAGCGCCCAGCCGGCGCCAGCGGAAGTAAGAGCCTTCCGGGATGGGGGAAGTAGGATGCAATCCCACAACCAGGGGCCGGTTCGCGGCCAGCGCCGGCCGCCGCAGGCGGAAGGGCAGCGCAATTCGGTTTCGCGCGAGGTCGCCGCGGCGCCGCTCGACATCGCCGCCGCGCAGCAGCCCGCCGAGGCGGCTCCTGCTCCCATCTCTTCCCGGCAGCCTGCCCCCGCGCCGCGCGCGCACGACGCATGGGATGACATCGTGCGCGAGTCCTTCGCGCACATCAAGGTCGTCGGCGTGGGTGGTGCGGGCGGCAATGCCGTCAACCGGATGATCGACGCCGGGGTCGACGGCATCGAGTTCGTCTCCGTCAACACTGACGCCCAGGCCCTGATGGGGAGCAAGGCGCCTGTCTACGTGCGCATCGGCGACAAGTTGACCAAGGGGCTCGGCGCGGGCGGGCGGCCCGAGATCGGTGAGCGCGCGGCCGAGGAGAGCTCCGACACGCTGGCCGAGATGGTGCGCGGCGCCGACATGGTCTTCATTACGGCCGGCATGGGCGGCGGCACCGGCACCGGCGCTGCTCCGGTCGTCGCCAAGCACGCGCGAGCGGCCGGCGCCCTCACCGTCGGCGTCGTCACCAAGCCGTTCGACTTCGAGGGGACTCGTCGCCGCCGCGCCGCCGAGGAGGGGATTGCCCGCCTGCGCGAGATGGTCGACGCCCTCATCGTCATCCCCAACCAACGGCTCCTCGACATGGTCGATGCCAAGACCTCGATTGAGGAGGCGTTCGGCCTCGCCGACGACGTCCTGCGACAGGGGATCGGCGGTATCTCTGACCTGATTACCAAGCCCGGGATCATCAACCTCGACTTCGCCGATGTGAAGACCGTGATGAAGGAGGCCGGCTCGGCCCTGATGGCGATCGGCCACGGCGCCGGCGAGACGCGCTGCATCGACGCCGCGCAGCAGGCGATCGAGAGTCCGCTGCTGGAGATGAACATCCAGGGCGCGACAGGGGTCCTCTACAACATCACCGGCGGCACGAACCTCACCCTGCTCGAGACGAGCGAGGCGGCGGAGGTGATCCGCGCGGCGGTCGACGAGGAGGCGGAGATCATCTACGGCACCTCGGTCGATCCCTCCCTCGGGGATGGCGTGCGCATCACGCTCATCGCCACCGGCTTCGACCAGGGAGGCGATTTCTTCGACTCGGGGATGCGGCCGCCGGCGCGCGAGCCGCGGCCGATGCGCGATCAGGAGCGTCAGTACCGGCCGTCACCGCCGGCGGTCTCGTCGCCGCCGCGCGCCGCGGCTCAGGGGAACTCGCAGGCGACACCCTTCCCTGAAGACGACTGGGTGGCGGAGTCATCGATCATCAAGTTCCTGCGCGAGCGATAGGGGGCGGGGTGCTTCCACGCGATTGCCGGGACGCCGGGTAGGCCATGCGCTGCCCCTTCTGCCGCGCCCCAGATTCCCGGGTCATCGACAGTCGCGAGCTGAGCGGCGGCGATTCGATTCGCCGTCGCCGCGAGTGCACCGCCTGCGGCCGCCGCTTCACGACTTACGAGCGGGTCGAAGGGGCGAGCCTGATCGTCGTCAAGAAGGATGGCCGCCGCCAGGAGTTCGACCCGGTCAAGCTGCGCCAGAAGCTGCGCGTTGCCCTGACCAAGCGCCCGGTCGGCGAGGACGCCATCGACGCCCTCGTGGCCCGCGTCGAGGCCGATCTGCTGGCGCTCGGCACCAGCGAGGTCCCATCCAGCGCGATCGGCGAGGCGGTCCTGCGTGAGCTGAAGGCGCTCGACGAAGTCGCCTACATCCGCTTCGCCTCGGTCTACCGCCAGTTCCAGGATATCGAGGATCTCCGTCGCGAGGTCGAGGAGCTGCGCACCCCGCCGGGCGACGACGCCTAGCACGGCATCCGCAAGGCGTGTCATGCTGACGAAGGAAGCATCTCTGCTCGCGGGAGACCGGCTTCTGATCAACCGAGATCCTTCGCAAGCTCAGGATGACACCAATCGTGCGGCTGCCTGGCAGTTCCCGGCTCGTCGATCCGTCCATGGGTAGGGGCATTCTGCACCAATCGGGATCGGCCGGATCACCGGAGGACGATCGCATGAGCCAGCGGGTTCCCGTCGTCGACGCGCACCACCATTTCTGGATGCCCGGCCGCTACGACTACTACTGGATGGCCGGTCCGGAGCTCGAGCCGATCCGGCGACCATTCGGGCCAGGCGACCTGAAACCACTGCTCGACGCCGCCGGCGTCGATGCCACGGTACTGGTGCAGACGGTGCCGAGCGTCGAGGAGACGCGCGAGTTCCTGCGCATCGCGGAGGAGACGCCCTTCGTCGCCGGCGTCGTCGGTTGGGTCGACCTCACCGATCCCGATGTGGGGGAGATGCTGGCCGGGCTGCAGGCGAGCCCTGAGGGCAGTCGGCTCGTTGGCATCCGGCACCAGGTCCACGACGAAGCAGATGCCGATTGGCTGCTGCGCCCGGAGGTGCAGCGCGGGCTGGCGGCGGTGCGCGACGCGGAGCTCGCCTACGACATCCTGATCCGCCCCCGCGAGCTGCCCGCGGCTATCGCCACGGCGCGCGCCTTCCCGGACCTGCGCCTCGTCGTCGACCACCTCGCCAAGCCGTCCATCGCCTCGGGCGAGATCGCGCCGTGGGCGACACAGATGCGCGCGTTCGGCGACATGCCCCACGTCTCCTGCAAGCTCTCCGGCATGATCACCGAGGCTGACTGGAACGGCTGGACCGTCGATGACCTTCGCCCCTATGTGCAGACGGTCATGGAGATCTTCGGCCCCGAGCGAGTGATGTACGGCTCCGACTGGCCCGTCTGCCTCCTCGCCGGCGACTATGCCTCGGTCAAGCACGCGCTGGAGGAGGCGCTTCCGGCGCTCACCGAGGCGCAGCGGGTTCAGGTTTTCGGCGGCAATGCGATCGAGTTCTATCGATTGGGTGATGGGTGTTGGGTGATAGGTGATGGGGTTTGCGCCGGGGCGTAGGGGCGAAGCCGGCGTCGCCCGGGCCGATCCGCCACGAAGGTCCATGTCGGCACCGGCATTGCCAGGCATGAATCGCCCGGCCGGGGAGGCGGGCGATTCATGCATCGCCCCTATAGCAGCCGTCCCATCACCCCATCACCCTATCACCCAACACCCACTAGAACCGGAGCGGCAGACCGCTCAGGCCGCGCAGGAAGCTCGGCTCCCAGGTGATCTCCGATGCGGGCGCGCCGAGGCGGAGGTCCGGGTAGCGGCGGAAGAGGGTCTCGAGGGCGATCTGCCCCTCCAGCCGCGCCAGCGGCGCGCCGAGGCAGACGTGGATCCCCTTGCCGAAGGCCATGTGCCGGTTGGCGTCCGCGCGGGTGATGTCGAACGCTTGCGGGTTGGCGAACCGCTTCGGATCGCGGTCGGCCGCGGCAAGGATGACCATCAGCGGGTCGCCCTTCGTCAGGCGCTGGCCCCCCAGCTCGATCTCCTCCCGCACGAAGCGGGGCGTCGTCGTCTCGGCGGGACCGTAGTAGCGCAGGATCTCCTCGACCGCGTTCGGCACGAGACTCGGGTCCTGCCGCAGCCTTTCAGCCTGCTCGGGGTGGGTGAGGAGGGCGAAGACGCCGTTGGCGATCAGATTGACCGTCGTGATGTGGCCGGCGACGAAGAGGATGAAGACCATCGCCACGATCTCGTCCTCGGTCAGGCGGTCGCCCTCCACCTCGACCTGCAGGAGCTGCGAGATCAGGTCGTCGGCCGGGTGTTCGCGCTTGGCGACGAAGAGGCGGCGCAGAAACTCGATGAACTGGCCGATGTTCTTCTGCAGCTCCTCCAGCGTCTCCGGCGTCTGCGGCTTGAGCAGATGCTCCGACCAGGCCCGGGTCTGCTCGCGATCCTCCGGCGGGATGCCGAGCATCTCGCAGATGACCGTCACCGGGAGGGGGTAGGAGAACTGCGAGATCAACTCCATGCTCCGCTCGGGCGCGGCCTCCCCTCGCGCGGCTGCCACCGCCTCCGCCGCGTCGAGCAATTCGTCGGTCAACTGCTGGATGCGCGGGCGCAGCTTCTCGATGGCGCTGGCGGTGAAGCTCGGCTGGACCAGCTTGCGCAGCCGCGTGTGCTCCGGCGGATCGACGTTCAACAGGTTCTTTCGCAGCGGCTGGAAGTTGCCTGACTGCGCTTGCATCTGCTCCAGTTGCTCCGGCGTCATGATCGACGCGACGTCGACCGTGATCGCGCGGTCGAGGAGCGCGCGGGTCCCCTCTTCATAGTCGGTGACGAGCCAGACCGGACGATTGAAGAAGCCGTCCTGATCGCCCCGCGCGCTGTTGTTCGTGAAGACCGCCCGGTGCACCGGGCACTTGCCCCGCAACTCCTCGTAGCGCTCGAAGGCCCCCTCGCGGAACTCCCGCGTGGAGAGGTCGATGTGGACCGTATCGGGCGGCAGTTGCGCGGGATCGAACGGGGCCAGTCCGTGCGCGGCCGGAGCCGCCTGCTCTCGAAGATCGGCCCCGTTCGCCTCGGGTTCGTTGGTCGATTTCGTCATGCTCAAAATGGTTCGCCTTTCTTGCCCGGACTCCGGTGAGCGCGGGCCGTTGTGAGCGCGCGTCAGGCGGGAGCCGATGCCGGCCGCTGCCAATCGCGCGCTGCGCCGAATCCATTAACGCGGCAGGCTATTGGCGCGTTCCCGGTTACCCGACGCGCACGAAGCCGCGGTCGGTCACCCGCGCTTCCGGGATGACCGAGAGGGCCAGAAACGCGAGGAGGCCGAAGGGCGACGGAAGCTGGCTCCCGAGCGCCTTTGCCGCCTCCTCGACCGCGCCGACTCCGGCTGCCGCTTGCGCCAGCGGCTGGTCGGAGAGGATGCCCGCGATCGGGAGGGGCGTCGCGGCAACCACCTCGCCATCGGCGACGACTGCCAGCCCGCCCCCCGACGCCGCGACCGTGGAGACCGCCCGCAGGATGTCGCGGTCGTCCGCGCCGACGGCGACGATGTTGTGGGCGTCGTGCGCGATCGACGAGGCGAGTGCGCCTCGCTTCAACCCGAATCCCTGCACGTAGCCGACTCCGACGCGCCCCGTGCCGTGATGCCGCTCGACGCAGACGAGCTTCAACAGGTCGCGCTCGGGTGCGGCAATCGCTTCGCCGTCGCGGATCTCCGGTTCGACGTCCAGCAGCCGGGTGGCGATCTCACCCGGGATGACGCCGACCGCCTGCCGCGCCGCGCCCGGCGCGAGGCGCAGGGCGTCGACGCCGAGCTCGGCCAGGTGGACGGTGTCGCGCAGGGTGCCGGGGATCGTCGCCGCCTCCGTGATCGCGCCCTCGACCATGGCGCCGTCGCGCGCGACAACTCGCCCCTCGAAGAGGGTCATGGCGACCTCGACGTTGCGGAGATCGTCGAGGATGACCAGGTTTGCCCGGTAGCCGGGAGCCACGGCGCCCCAGCCGCCCAGCCGCCAGTAGTCGGCCCCATTCCACGTCGCCAGCCGGATGGCGCGCACCGGATCGAGCCCCATGGCGATCGCCTGGCGGACGATGGCATCCATGTGCCCGGTGTGGAGGAGGCTGTGGATGTCCCGGTCGTCCGAGCAGAAGCAGCAGCGGGGGTAGGTGTTGTCGGTGATGAGCGGGACGAGGGCGTCGAGGTTCCGGGCAGACGATCCCTCGCGGATCATCACCATCTGCCCCGCGCGCAGCTTCTCCAGCGCCTCCTCCAGGGTGGCCGACTCATGGTCCGAGCTGGGGCCGCTCCCGGTGTAGGCTTGCAGCGCCGCTCCGCGCAACCCCGGGCCATGGCCATCGCGGCGCGTCTGGTCCGAGATGGCGAGCTTGGCGGCGATGTCGTCGTCGCCGGCCAGGACGCCGGGGAAGTTCATCAGCTCGCCCAGGCCGACGCACTCCGGCCAGGCCAGCATCGTCGCGATCTCGTCCGGCCCGAACTCGGCGCCGGGCGACTCCCAGGGGCTGGCGGGCACGCAGGAGGGGACGGTGAAGAAGATGCCGAGCGGTAGGCCCCGCGCCGCCTCGCGCATTGCCTCCAGTCCGGGGAGCCCGGCGATGTTGGCGATCTCGTGCGGGTCGGTGACGACCGCGCCGGTGCCGCGTGGCACGACCGCCCGCGCAAACTCCGGCAGCCAGACGAGGGCGCTCTCGGTGTGCATGTGCGCGTCGATGAATGACGGGGCCACCCATTGGCCGCTGACGTCGATCCGCCCGGCCGCGCGCGGGTAGTCGCCGATCCCGGCGATCGTGCCGTCGGCGATGGCGACGTCGGCCGCGTAGGTGTCGCCGGCGAGGACGTCGACGATCGTGCCGCCCGCGAGGACGAGATCCGCGGGCTCGTCGCCGAGCGCGACCCGCAGACGCCGCCGCCATCTGGCGGCATTGAAGGGGGTAGTGCGTTCGGTCATGCGGTCACCCCGTCTTCATGGTCGAGAAGCCTCGGCCGAGTATAGGGGTTGAGCCGGCGACGACCGCCAAGAACGCGCGGTTTTGGCAGAATGGACATGTGAGATCCTCCAAGATCGGCGATCGGCGACTCCAGTCTTCATCTCCGGATGATGGCACTCCCTCTCGAGGATCCGGCATGAGCGAGCGAGCGGTTCCATCGTCCGCGGGGCCGGCAAGCGATCAGAGCATCGGTGAGCCCGCGGTCGAGGTGCCGGTGCCGCGGGCGGCGCTCCGGTGGGTGCGACCACTGGCCATCGCCGTCGCGGTCGTCTCCGTCATGGTCCTGGCCGCCCTCGTCACGCGCTATCTGCGGCTGCACGGGTCGTTCGATGCTCCCCCGCAGTCTCCAGCCGTCGCCGGCATGATTCTTTCCGGCATGCTGGCGCTGATGGCGTTCGAGGTTGCGATCCTGCGGCCAGAGCGTGGCGCGCTGCGCCAGATCGCCCTCACCTCTGTCGCGTGGTCCCTCACCCTGCTCGCGGCGCTCTTCGTGACCTGGGGAGCGATCGCGGCGTTCGATCGCCAGGATCACTGGCACGGCGTCGATATGCAGGCTCCTGCCCAGGTCGAAGCCTATCTCGCGCAGAGCGTCCCGGCCGGCGTGACGCCGATCATCATCCCGACCGGGATTCTGGTGAAATCGCTCGAGTTTCTGAGCGGCGACAACGTGCAGGTCACGGGATACCTCTGGCAGAAGTACGGCCCCAACGTCCCGGACGATCTGGCGCGCGGCGTGGTCCTCGCGGAGGGCGTGAAGGACACCTACAAGCAGTTCGAGGCCTATCGCTACGAGGAGGAAGGGGTAGAAACCGTCGGCTGGTATTTCGAGACGACGTTGCGGGAGCCATTCGAATACGCGGAGTACCCTTTCGACGAGCAGGATGTCTGGTTTCGGCTCTGGGCAAAGGATTTTTCGCGGGACACGATCCTGGTCCCCGATTTCGAGTCCTATGTCTCGCTCGACCCGGCAGCGCTGCCGGGCCTCGAGCAGGAGTTCGTCTACACGGGATGGACGCCGATCTACTCCGGGTTCAGTCTCGCGAAGCAGTCGTACAGTACCTCGTTCGGTATCGGGAAGGCTGACGCGTACGCGAACCTGCCGGAGCTCTATTTCAATCTCATTCTCGATCGCAACTTCGGCGGCCCCTTCTTCGAGCACATCGTCTTCGCGCTCGCCGTGACCATCCTCCTCTTCGGCCTGCTGCTCCTCACGACCGACAACGAGGATCTGAAGTCGCGCTTCCAGCTCAGCACGGCGGGCGTGCTGGGGACGGCCAGTGGATTGCTCTTCGCGGTCATCCTCAAGCACAACCAGTTGCGCTCGGTGGTCGGCGCGCAGGGGGTAAGCTATATCGAGACGATCCCGATCATGCTGTACGGCGTCATCGTCTTCGTCGTGGTCAATGCCATCCTGCTCGCTTCGCCCTATCAGGGGCGGCTCATCCATCGCCGGGGCAATCTGCTGCCGATCTTGGCGTACTGGCCCGTCGTGCTCGGGCTGATGCTCGCGGTGACACTCGTCGTCTTTTTCCGCGCATGATGTCGTGATCTTCGGGGAGAGCGCTCCGATCTGGCCGCCATCGAATCACCTGTAGCCACCGGGGTCCGGAGGGGCCATGGAGGACGTTCGCCTCATCGTCGACCTGGTGATGGGCCTGGGCGCGGCGACGATCGCTGGGCTCATCGCTCGCCGCCTTGGTCTGCCGGCGCTGATCGGCTACATCATCGCGGGGTTGGTCATCGGGCCATATACCCCCGGGTTGGTCGCCGACCAGGGGCGCGTGATTCAGGTCGCGAACCTCGGCGTGGCGCTGCTGATGTTCGGGCTCGGCGTCGAGTTCTCGCTCAGTGGCATCGTTCGCGTGCGTCGCGCCGCGCTCCTCGGCGGCGCCATCCAGATCCCGCTGTCGATCCTGCTGGGAACGCTGGCCGGCCTCGCCGCAGGCTGGCGCATCGGCGCCGCACTCGTGCTCGGCGGCGTCTTCGCCATCTCGAGCTCGATCGTTGCGCTGAAGGCGTTCCTCAGCCGGGGCGAGATGGAGAGCCCGCACGCCCGCGTGGCGCTCGGCCTCGGCATCGTACAGGACCTGAGCCTGGCGCCGATGTTGGCCCTCATCCCGGTCATCGCCGGCGAGCGCAGTGGCATCATCGGCATCGCGGAATCGCTGCTCATCTCCGCCGGCGTCCTCCTCGCCGCGCTGATCCTCGGCACGAGGCTGGTGCCCCCCATCCTGCGCGTCCTGGCCGTCTCTGGGTCGCGCGAGCTCTTCATGCTCGCCGTCGTGGCCATCGCGCTCGGCGTCGCGCTGGCGACGCACGCGGCGGGGCTGTCGCTCGGGCTGGGCGCGTTTCTCGCCGGGATCGTCGTCTCGGAGTCGGAGTTCGAAGAGCAGGTCCTGGCGGACATCATTCCGGTGCGCGATCTCTTCTCGACCCTCTTCTTCCTGGCCGTCGGCATGCTGATCGACCCGCGCGCCCTCCTGTCGCATTGGGAAGAGGTCCTGGCGCTGGTGGCGGTTCTCGTCGCCGGCAAGCTGCTCATCACCGGCGGCGCGTTCCTGGCGGCCGGCGTCGACCACCGCACGGCCACGCTCGCCGCGGTCTTCATGGCGCAGATCGGCGAGTTCAGCTTCGTGCTGGCCGGCTCCGGCCTCGAGCATGACCTGATCGACCGCGACCAGTACGGCACCATCCTCTCGCTCGCCCTCTGCTCGATTCTGGCGCTGCCGATGCTCGTCCGGATGTCGCCGCTGCTCGTGCGGGTCGCCGAGGTTCTGCCGGGCGTGGCCGAGCAGGAGCGGCTCGCCGCCGGACCACCGCCGCCGGTCGTGCCGGCGGGCGAGCATGTCGTGCTCTGCGGATTCGGCCGTGTCGGCGCGGAGATCGGGCGTGCGCTCGAGCGCTGGGACCAGCCGTACAGCGTCATCGAGCTCAACCCGGCCATCGTGCGCGAGCTGCGGCAGCGCGGCATCGAGGCGATCTACGGCGACGCCGCATCGCGGCCCGAGCTGGAGGCGACGGGCATCGCCACCGCCAGAACCGTCGCGGTGACTACCCCGGACCTGCTCACCACGGAGGCGGTCATCCGCCATGCGCGTGAGCTTAATCCGCACATCCACGTCATCGTCCGCGCGCCGGCCACGGGCGACGTGCGCACCCTTTCAGCCGATGGCGCGGACGAGGTGGTGCAGCCGGAATTCGAGGCCGGCATGGAGTTTGTCCGCCAGATTCTCGGCTGGCAGGGGATCGATGCCGTCGCCACCGACGCGCTCGTGGCGGCGCGGCGCGACATGGTGTACGGGATCAGTCCAGCCGGTGCCGCGCCGGCGGCTTGAACGCCGGGAGCGGGCGCGACGGGATCTTTGTTCCGGATGGCCGCCCGGGCTGGCGTGCAAGCGGCTTCGGCTGGCACGGGATTGGCGGGCAGAGGAGGGCGCGGCCGTTGGGGCGCCGGCGCGGGGATCGAGAACGGGGATGAATCCGGAATTGGGGCGACGGCGTAGATAGAGGCAGATGGCGGTGAGACCCTCCCCAGGCCCACCACCACGAAAACCCAAATCCCTTTCCCCTTCCCGCACGTGCCCGGCCCATCGAGGCCGGGTTCGTGTGTTAAGCGAGTCGGAAGTCGGAAGTCGTCAGCTAATGGCCCAGAGCCAAAGGCCAACAGCCAACAGCCCGTAGCCCGTCGCCCTTGCATCCTCGGCAGGCGTGATGCCTAATTCCGCTCGGCGCGGCATGGGCCGCGGACGTTTGCGAGGAGTTCTGTGGCAAGCGGGTTGAAGACCACGGTCCGGGTAGCGCCGCAAAAATCGGCCCGGCCACACCACGGCGTCGAAAAGTGGCTCATGGACGGGCAGCCCGAGGAGCCGGAAGGCCCGCATGCCCCCGAGCAGACGGTGCATCGCCACCCGTGGTGGCAGGTGATGTGCCTGACAGGCGTCGACTACTTCTCGTCGATCGGCTACCAACCCGGCATCGCCGCACTCGCCGCCGGCGCCCTCGCCCCCGGCGCGACGGCGATCCTGGTGATCATGACCCTCTTCGGCGCCCTGCCGATGTACCGCCGCGTCGCGGCGGCGAGTCCCCACGGCGACGGCTCGATCTCGATGCTGGAGCGGCTCCTCTCCTGGTGGCAAGGCAAGATCCTCGTGCTGGTGTTGATCAGCTTCGTGCTGACCGCGTTCGTGGTGACCATCACGATGTCGGCCTCAGACGCCACGGCTCACCTCGCCGAGAACCCCTTCGCGCAGCCGGTCGTCGGGCATGAAGTGGCGACGACCCTGTTTCTTATCCTGCTGCTCGGGATCGTCTTCCTGAAGGGCTTTTCCGAAGCGATCGGCGTCGCGGTGACCCTCGTCGGGGTCTATCTGGCGCTGAACTTCATCGTCATTGGCCGCGGCATCCTGGAGATCGCGCAGCACCCCGATCTGCTCGCCAATTGGCGCGCCTCGCTGACCCTCGAGTATGGCAGCCCGACGGCGATGGTCCTGACGTCGATCTTCCTCTTCCCGCGCCTGGCGCTCGGGCTCTCCGGATTCGAGACGGGCGTGCTGGTCATGCCGCTCATCAAGGGCGAGCTCGGCGACAATCCCCGGTTCCCAGCGGGGCGCATCCGGAACACCGGGATTCTGTTGACGGTCGCGGCCTCGATCATGAGTGTGCTGCTGATGACGAGCAGCTTCGCGACATCGCTCCTCATCCCGCACGAGAAGTTCCTGGAAGGGGGCGAGGCAAACGGACGAGCCCTCGCCTACCTCGCGCACCAGTATCTGGGGAGCATCTTCGGCACCATCTACGACATCTCGACGATCCTGATCCTCTGGTTCGCCGGCGCCTCGGCGATGGCGGGCCTGCTCAACATCGTGCCCCGCTACCTCCCCCGCTACGGCATGGCCCCGGCCTGGGCCCGCGCGACGCGCCCGCTCGTCATCGTCTACACGCTGATCTGCTTCGCCGTCACCATCATGTTCCGGGCCGACATCGACGCGCAGGCGGGGCCGTATGCGACCGGCGTTCTGGCGGTGATTACCTCAGCCTCGATCGCGGTCTTTCTCGCGATGCACCGCAAGCGGAGGCGCCGCGAGACGATCTGGTTCGGCGCGGTAATGGTGATCTTCATCTACGCGCTGCTCAACACGATCGTCCACGACCCCAGCGGCCTGAAGATGGCCGCCGCCTTCTTCGTGATGATCGTCGTCATCTCGCTCGTTTCCCGTGTGATGCGCTCGACCGAGCTCCGGACGACCGAGGTCGAAATCGACGCGACGGCCGAGCGCTTCATCCAGGAGGCCGCCCATCGCGGCACGCTGCGGCTCATCGCCAATCACCCGGACGAGCGCAACTCCCGCGAATATCTGCTGAAGGAGCGCGAAGAGCGGGAGGCGAGCCACATCCCGCCGGGCGACCCGGTTCTCTTCCTCGAGGTGACAGTCAAGGATGCGTCGGAGTTCGTCTCCAAGGTCCGCGTGCGGGGCGAGGAGATTGCCGGATTCCGGGTGCTGGCTGTCGAAAGCGCCTCGGTCCCGAACGGCCTGGCCGCGGCGCTGCTGGCGATCCGTGACCGGACGGGCAAGCGCCCGCATGCCTACTTCGGCTGGACCGAGGGGAACCCCCTCAAGTACCTGACGCGCTTCGTCATCTTTGGCGAGGGGGACATCGCCCCCGTTACCCGCGAAATCCTGCGGCAGACCGACCCGAACCCGGCCACCCGGCCAGCGATCCATGTCGGGTGAGTCGAGGTGAGTCGAGGAGTCGAGCAGTCGAGGAGTCGAGAAGAAGAGACGGCGAGTCGGCAAGACGGCGAGAAACACGTCGAGGAGTCGAGGAGCAGTCGGATTTCGTATAAGCCATGAGCCAACAGCCAATGGCCAGAAGCCAATAGCCAACAGCCCGCCTACGTTGTTATCTGCGTCTCGATGAAGGTGAGGAGCTGTTCGAGCTCGGGCAGGTGGGCGCGGGCGAATGACCCGGCGTCGGCCGCGCGCGTGAAGGGGAGCTCGTAGCGGACGCGGACAGCCGGGCCGGCTTCCGTTTCGTCCCACCAGGCCGACTGGTGAGGTGCGAGAAAGCCCTGCTGCACCGCGGGGATGCTCCGGCGCGCCAGGCGCTCCTTCGCGCGGCGCCGGAAGTCGTTCTCCTCCTCGGTGAAGAGGCCGGGGGAGGTCGCCCAGAGGTCGACCTGGAAGCCGTCCGGCCCGACGCGGACATCGACGTGGCCTGCCTCGTCGTCGGCGCTGATCACCCAGCGGTTCTCCTCGTCGAGCGTGCCGTAGGCGTAGAACCCCTCGCGCTCCAGCGCCTCGCGCACCGGCGCCAGCGCCTCGCGCGCCCGCGCGATGATGTCGTGCGGCCCGAATCCGTTGCCGCCGCTGGTCTCGATCTCCAAGTCGTCGCGTTCGCTCATGCCTGCCTGCCGGGTCACGCGCAAAACTCCGAGACGATCCCGATGAGCGCCTCCGCGACACGGGCCGCGCTCGGCAGGTCGACCCATTCGACCTCGGCGTGCGCGCCGTCGCCGTCCGGTCCGAAGATGACGGTCGGGATGCCGGCCGCGGCAAGGATCGCCGAGTCCATCCAGCCGCCCGCCCCGATCACCGTCGGCTCCCGCCCGAGCGCGCGGGCCAGATGCGCCCGCGTCACCGCGACGATCGGCTCCTCCAGCCCAACACTGAAGGGATCGCGCGTCAGCGTCGTGCGCTGCTTCGCGCGAAAGCTCGCGTCGGCGGCCGTGGCTCGCGCGAGGATGTCGGCGATCTGGCCCTCGACCACGGCCGTCGATTCACCGGGGATCGTGCGCCGCTCGATGGCGAGGAGGCAACGATCCGGGTACGTCGAGAGCTCCTGGCCGCCCTGGATAAGCGATGCATGGACTGAGCCAGGCCCGAGCAGGGGATGGCCGGGTTGAGCGCGAAGCTCGCGGTCGAGCGCTTCGAGCCCGGTCAGGACCGGCCCCATCTTCACGATCGCGTCGACCCCCTCCTCGGGCAGGGAGCCGTGCGCCGCGACGCCGCGCGTTTCGACTTCCAGCCAGACGAACCCCTTGTGCGCGACGACGAGCTCGAACCCGAACGGCTCGGTGACGATCGCCGCGTCGGCGGTCAGATGGCGGACGATGTCCTGCGTGCCGATCGAGGCGAACTCCTCGTCGGCCACAGCGGTGACGATGACGTCGCCGCGCAGCCCGAGCGAGCGCGCCTCGCGCCCGGCGAGCATGATCGCGGCGAGACTCGCCTTCATGTCGAACGCGCCGCGGCCGTAGAGCCGCTCCCCCTCGATGCGGGGCGTAAAGGGCGCCGGCATGGCGCCAGGGCCGACGGTGTCCATATGGGCGTTGAGCATCAGCGAGTGGCCGCCGCCGCTGCCGCGCGCGACGCCGACGACGTTGGCGCGGCCATTGCCGAGGTCGTACGTCGTCGTTTCGAGCCCGGCCGCTTCGAGCCAATCGGCCACGAAGCGGGCGATCGTCGCCTCGCCCGCCCCGCCCGGCACGAGGTCGGGATTGGTCGAGTCGATCGCGACCAGGTTTGCGGTCAGCGCGGTCAGTTCCTCGAGAGCGATCGGCATGGTCTGAGCATCCCCCGCGTGTATTGGGAGCTGGCCGGCGCACCAGGCGCGCCGCGCTCCGGTCCCGCTCCATCAGAGCGTAACGTACGTGTCATCTGGAGTGCCGCGACACGGTAAACGTGTCATCCTGAGCGCAGCGAAGGATCTCGGCTCCCTCGGACACCATCTCCCTTGAGCCGAGATGCTTCGTGCCTCAGCATGACACGATCCGTGTGTCGCGGCACTCAGCATGACACGGCTCGGGTGCCGCTCGCTAAATTGCGACATACCGGTCGCCGCGCAATGCGTTCTGCGCGGCGATGGCGACCCGCAGATAGTACCGGTCGATGGCCGGGATGAATTCGTCGGGCCGCGCGACGATTGGCGCTGCTTCGTTTGCGCCCGGGGCGATCGCTTCGCCGTCGACCTCGCTCGCGTCGCCGGCGAGGAAGGGGATGAGCGTCTCGAGCGGGAAGCGGGCCAGCGCGGAGAGCTCGGCGCGATTCGGCCGATAGGCGGTCAGCGGCCGGTCGTCGCGCAGCAGGTAGACCTCCTGCAGCTCGCGGTCGATGACGCCCGGCTCCGCCTCGTTGACCTGCACGCGAGTGCCGAGTGGGCGCAGCGCAAGACCGGCCGGCGCGATGCCGATCTCCTCCTCGACCTCGCGCAGCGTCTCGGCCAGCGTCTCCCCGGCCCGGAAATGGCCGCCGACCGTGGTGTCGAGGCGGCCGGGCCAGGTGTCCTTCCGCGACGAGCGGCGCTGCAGCAGCAGAAATGCGCCGAACGCCGGATCCTTCCCCGCGATCCAGATATGGAGCGCCCGGTGCCAGTCGCCGTCGCGATGGATCGCAGCGCGCGGTTTCACTCGGCCCGTGGGCCGGCCGTCGGCGGTGAGGACGTCGAACGGCTCTGCCGGATCCTGCGGGACAGTGGCGTTGGTCATCGTGACAGTCTCCCAAATCTTTTCGCCGCGCCCGAGCATCGGGTAGGATCGGCGCTCAGGCACGAGGCGGCGCGAGGAGGGCTGGCGGCACGATGCGACGACGGCATGTTCCGACCGAATTCGGCTTCGCCACCGGGCCCTACATCCCCCCCGAGCAGCCGCGCCCCGCGTGGCGCACGATCGTCATCGGCGCGCTTCTCGCGCTGATCCCGATTGTCGGCCCCGGCGTGAGCGCCGTCTACGTCGACCGCCGCGACGCGCCCGACAGCTACGCCTTTCCCGACGCGTTGAAAACCGCGCTGATCCAGCTTGTGGCCGTGGCGCTCCTGGCGCTGATCGCCTGGGTCGTCCTCGGCCTGCTGTTCGGCATCAGTATCCAGGTGAACCCGCGCCTCAACCGGGCGGGCGGGTAGCCTTGTTTCTGGAACAGTCTTGAACCAGGAGGGAATGATGGCCCGCTACGGGCTGTTCGGCAGAATTACCGCGCACCCTGGGCAGGGGGGTGAGCTGCTCACGATCCTGCAGGAAGCCGCCGCGCTGGTCGGCCTCGCGCCCGGCAGCGAGATCTGGATCGTCAACACGTCGCCGGATGACCCCGACAGCGTCTGGGTCTACGAGGTCTGGCGAAGTCAGGAAGACCACGCGGCATCGCTGAACGACGAGCGGATCCGCGAAGTCATCGGCCGCGCACGGCCCCTGATCGCATCGATGGGCGACCGCGTCGAGCTGGAGCCGATCGCTGGGAAGGGGTTGCCGCCGGCAGGCTCATGATGTCCTGTCGGGCTCGACCTCGCGTGCGGTCCATTCCGGCGCGAGGAGCCCGAGGAGGAGGATGTCGGCGTGCTGGCCGTCCAGAAACGCGGCCTGCCGCAGGCAGCCCTCCTCCTGGAACCCGAAGCGGCGGTAGAGGCGCAGCGCGCGCTCGTTGCCCGCCTCGACACGGACCCCGATCCGGTGGATGCCCCAGCCGCCAAAGCAGGCCTCCAGCGCCGTTTCCAGGATGTCGGCGCCGAGGCCCTCGCCCCATCGCGCGGCGTCGCCGACGAGGAGCGACAGCTCGACCGAGCGCGCCTCGGGTCGGTCGACGCGCAGGACGACCAGCCCGACCGGCTCCCCGTCCGCCGTCTCGGCGATCAGCGCGGCCGGCCGCCCCAGCGCCGCTTCCTCCGCGAGCCAGCTCTCGACCTCCTGCGCCACCGATTGCCGCGAGCGCGCCGGTGCGGAGAAGCCCCAGCCGCGCATCACGACCGGGTCGCCGAGCCAGGCATGGACGACGGCCGCATCGACCCGCTCCACGGCCCGCAGGTCGATGCGCTCCCCAGGGATCATGCGCCGCCCGCCATCACGCCTCAGGCGTCTCCCAGAAGAGGCCCATGCGCGCCTCGGTGCCGCCGTCGGCGAAGAGCGTCTGCCCGGTCACGAAGTCGGCCGCGTCGCTCGCGAAGAAGGCGACCACGGTCGCGATATCGCGCGGGCGACCGACGCGGCCCCAGGGGATGAGGGTGTCGCCGAACTCGGTGGTGTAGCCGGGCATGTCGGCGTAGCGCGGAACCTCGATCACGCCGGGACCGACCGCGTTGACGCGGATGTGGCGCGGCGCGAGCTCGATGGCGAGGGAGCGGGTGAAGCCGATGACGGCGCCCTTCGTCGCGGCATACGCGGCGTGATTGGCGAACCCGCCTGCACCATGGATGGAGGTGATGTTGATGATCGACCCGCGCCCGGAGCGCTCCAGCTCGGGGAGGGCGGCGCGCGCGCAGAAGAAGTAGCCCTTCATGTTCAGGTCGAACATCTCGTCGTAGAGCTCTTCGGTCGTCTCCTCGAAGGGCTGGGCGCGGGTGACGCCGGCGTTGTTGACGAGGATGTCGAGCCCGCCGAAGGTCTCCGCTGCCTCGGCCACAACTCGCTCGCAGTCCGCGACGAAGCGGAGGTCACCCTGCAGCGCGATCGCCTCGCCGCCGGCGGCGGTGATCTCCGCCATCGCGGCGTGCGCCCCCGACCCGCTGGCGCTGTAGTGCAGGGCGACCCGTGCGCCCTGCCGCGCCAGCTCGCGGGCGATCCCCTCGCCGATCCCGATCCCGGCGCCGGTGACCAGCGCCGACCGCCCGGAAAGCGTGCCCATCGCGTCCTCCATGATCCCCCTCTAGGCCTGCCAGCCGTGTTCCGCGTTGCCTGCTGCGCCTCGACGCATCTTGCCGCGATCGATCGCTGGCTGCACGCGCGGCCAGCGCGGCGTGCCGGTCGACCTCCGCTCCGATGGCGGGGCGACCTCGAGTTGAGAGGCGAGCAACCCGAGAAGGATAGCCGCGACGACCGCGGCTCGCCTCGGTGTCGTCTCCGTCGCGCTGGGCGGCTCGCGGATTGTGGCCGCGGTCGATTTCCGTGCGTTCATGGCGCATTCGCCGGGTGATGTTACAACTTGCTAACCGTCGTTGACAGCCATCGATGGCGTATCTACCGTTCCGCAACGTCAACGAATGTTGATCTAGTGTTTGCGAAAGAAGGGTAAGTGTTTCCCGATTTCACGTGACCGCGGCAGCGGGGCCGCACGATACCCACGCCAGAGTTGGCGTACCAAAGCAGGGATGTATGGTCGTACCGAGAAGGTTCGGCCCAGGTTCGCCCTTTCAGAGCGGCGCAGTAATGACCCTGGGGCATGAATGATTTGTTTTGGAGGTACAGCCATGATGGCGGACACTCGGTCCGCGCGATGCGTTCCACTCCTCCGCGATCAGCGTACGCAGGCGCCCATCCCCCTGGATCATCCGCGCGGAGCGGAAGGTGTGGGGCGGTGGGCGCCCCGAACGCGGTAGGGCGCGGCAGTGAACGAAGCGGCGCGGACCATCTCCCTGGCAACGCATGACGGACCGCTCTGGCGGGAGGCGGCTCGCGCAGTGATGGAGATCGTGGTCGCGGGCAGGCATGGCGACATGGCAGGCTGCGACCGCGCGGCTGTAGTGTGCGCGGCCAGCAGGGTGCGCAACACCCTGGCGGAAGCGACGTTGGCCATCGCCGACGCGGCGAGCCGGGCATCGGCGCTTGCCGCGGCGCTCGACGACGCGCTCGAGCTCCTGATTGGTGCAGCAGGCGGGTGTTGGGCCCAGACCGGCTCCTGTCGGGAGTGCTCCCGTGTTCGCGGGCGGGTTGAGCCAGCGCGAGCAGGACGTGCTGGCCCAGATTGCCAGGCGCCGCTCGAACAAGGCCATCGCCGACGCGCTCTACGTTTCACCAAACACCGTCAAGACGCACGTCGCTTCGCTCCTGCGGAAGTTCGAAGTCCACTCTCGGGCGCAGCTCATGGCGATTGCGGCTCAGCACGGGATGCCGGGTGAGGTCGAATCACTCGCCGCAATTCACCCGAACGGAGGACGCGGCGGTGCGGCGGCGCTGCTTCACTGGAGGCCTCCGGCGGGCGACGCCGGAAGCGAATCTGTGAGGAAAGGATCTCGATCATGATCGTCGTGCGTAATCACCTCGAGTTGGGGCTTCTCGGCCGGAATCGGCGGGGGCAGCGCCGTGACAACCGGCAGGCTCGTCACCGGGACCGCCGGAACAATAATCGTCACAGACGATAAGTTCCCGGATGCCGGTGGTCCACAATGTGGATCGCGCCCGCCTCGCTACAGAGCGAGGCGAGCTCCATTAAGCGCGAGAGCGCACAGAGCGACACGGTGCAAACCATCCACAGGCTGCGCGGGATCATCTGGCCCGCGAGCGATGATGCGGAGGGAGATGTCGCGGCGGCGCCCGCGGTGCCGCTGCCCGAGATCGCGCGCCGCTTCTGGCCCGACGCGAAGCCCTACTGGCCCTGGCTCGTCCCGACCCCCTTCTTCGTCGCGCTCGGTCCGACGCTCGAAACGGGTACGATCTGGCTCTACGGGATTTCGGCCCGTTTCCGCGCATCGCCTTCGCCTATTTCGTGCTGACGCTGCTCGCCGGGGTTGTCTCCTTCGCCGACGACACCCTCTCGACCTGGCTCAGCGAGCGCTTCCTGCTCAACCTGCGCACCCGTCTCGTCACCCACGTGCAGCGCCTGCCGCCCGATTTTTTCGCGCGACAGCGGCGGGGCGATCTCGTCAAGCGCCTGACCGACGATGCCGAGGAGATCGAGGCGATGCTCATCTCCGGCGCTGCCGATGGTCTCTCCTACCTGCTGCGGATCGCCTTCTTCACCGGGGCGCTCTTCCTCCTCAGTTGGTGGCTCGCTCTGCTGGCGGTCACCGTCGCGCCCCTCTTCTGGCTGGCGTCGCGACTCTTTTCCAACCGCATCCGTGAGGTGGCGCGCGAGCAGCGCCGCCGCGATGGGGCGATCAGCGCGGCGGTCGAAGAGAACTTCGCCACCATCCTGCTCGTGCAGGCATACGAGCTGGAGGAGTGGGAGACGGCGCGCTTCCGGCGTGAGGCGCTGGCGACGGTTGCCGCGCAGATGGCCCTGACCCGGCTTAAGGCACTCTACACCCCGATCCTCGATTGGGCGGGGTGCTGTGCTGGTGGTCGTCGGCGCCGGCACATGGGAGTTGGCGCGGGGGAACCTGACGCTAGGCAGCTTGCTCATCTTCCTGACGTATCTCACGCAGCTGCGGCGCTCTGGCATTCGAGCGAGTGGGATTCGCCTATCCCGGCGCGGAACGCGCGGCGCTGCGTGATGTCTCGTTCTGGCTCGCGCCGGGCGAGACGCTGGCGATCGTCGGGGCCAGCGGCGCGGGCAAGTCGACGATCGTCCGCCCCCTGCTTCGCTCCTACGATCCTTCGGCCGGGCGCACCCTGCTCGATGGCCACGACCTGCGCGATCTCGACCCGCGGTCGCCGCGCGATGCCATCGCCGTCGTCCTGCAGGAGTCGCTCATTGTTTCAGGCACCGTCCGCGACAACATCCGGCTTGGCCGGCTGGATGCTACTGACGAGGAGATCGTCGCGGCGGTGGCCGCGGCGGACGCGCACCGCTTTATCCAGGCGCTCCCTGACGGCTACGACACAACGCTCAGGCAGGGGGGAGCCGGGCTCTCGGGCGGCCAACGCCAGCGGCTGGCCATCGCCCGCGCCCCGGTGCGCGACGCGCCGATCCTCCTCCTCGACGAGCCAACGACCGGGCTCGATGCCGCCAGCGCCGAGCGAGTCATGGGGCCTCTGCGACACCTCATGGCCGGCCGCGTCACGATCGTCATCTCGCACAGTCTGCTAACCGTGCGCGAGGCGACGGAGATCATCGTTCTGGACGAGGGGCGCATCGTCGAGCGCGGCTCGCACGACGAGCTGCTCGCGCTCGGCGGCACATATGCACGGCTCTACCGCCTGCACCATCCTGAGTTCCCGCGTTCTGTGGTGGCCTGAATGGGAGAAGTATTCGCTCGACGGCATTCGTGCCGGCCGGAGGACCCTCACCCCCAGCCGCCACCCAAAGGGTACCCGGCCCTGTGCGCAGGGCGAGGGGAGGGTTGACGTCGAAAATGACGTGACAGCATCAAGGTGTGTCGTCGCGTAAGACCACGCCACGGCGCAGGGCGCTCCGAATTGGTCAGGGAATCTCGCCAAACGCTCCCCTCGCCCAGCGCACAGGGCCGGGTACCCTTTGGGTGGCGGTTGGGGGTGAGGGTTGCTGGCGACGACGGTGTTCACCAATGTCCAAGACGTCGCCGGCACGCTGTATTCGCCTCGCGCGGAGCGCCGTTGCCCTCCAATCTGAGGCCGGCAGACCGAAGCGCTCCCCCGGCGGACTAGGTATTCGAGCGGTAGTTCGGCGCCTCGCGGGTGATCATCACGTCGTGCGGGTGGCTCTCGCGCAGGCCGGCGGCGGTGATGCGGACGAAGCGGGTCTCCCGCTTCATGGCCGGGATGTCGGGAGCGCCGACGTAGCCCATCGCCGAGCGCAGGCCGCCGACGAGCTGGTAGACGATCGTCCCCAGGGGCCCCTTGTAGGCGACGCGCCCCTCGATCCCCTCCGGCACCAGCTTCTGAATGTTGCCGACATCCTCCTGGAAGTAGCGGTCCTTCGAGAAGGAGCGCGCCTTCATCGCGCCGAGGGAGCCCATTCCCCGGTACTCCTTGAAGCGCTCCCCCTGATAGAGGACGACCTCGCCGGGGCTCTCGTCGACGCCCGCGAGGAGGGAGCCGAGCATGACGACGTCGGCGCCGGCTGCGATCGCCTTAGCGATGTCGCCCGAGTACTGGATGCCGCCGTCGGCGACGATGGGGATGTCGTGCCGGCTCGCCGCGCGGGCGCAGTCGAGGACGGCGGTGATCTGGGGCACGCCGACCCCGGCGACAACGCGGGTGGTGCAGATCGAGCCGGGGCCGACCCCAACCTTGACCGCATCCGCGCCGGCGGCGATCAGCGCCTCGGTCGCCGCGCCGGTCGCCACGTTCCCCGCCATCACCTCGACCCGGTAGGCGCGCTTGATCCGCGCGACCATCTCGAGGACCGAGCGGGCGTGCCCGTGCGCCGTGTCGACGACGAGGAGATCGACGCCGGCGTGGATCAATGCCGCCGCGCGCTCCTCGGCGTCGGCGCCGACCCCGACCGCCGCCGCCACCCGCAGCCGCCCCTTGGCGTCCTTGGTCGCATTCGGAAACTGGATCCGCTTCTGAATGTCCTTGACCGTGATCAGCCCGGTCAGGAACCCCTTCTCGTCGACGACGGGGAGCTTTTCGACGCGGTGCCTGTGCAGGATCGACCGCGCCTCCTCGAGCGTCGTGCCGGTCGGGGCGGTGATCAGCCCCTCGCTCGTCATGACGGCGCTGACCGGCTGCTCGACATCGTCGACGAAGCGGAGATCGCGGTTGGTGAGGATGCCGACCAGGTGGCCGACCTCGTCGGTGATCGGCACGCCGGAGATGTGGTAGCGCTCCATCATCGCCAGCGCCTGGCTCACGGGGGCATCCGCCGGCAGCGTCACCGGCTCGACGATCATCCCCGACTCGGAGCGCTTGACCTTGTCGACCTCGCTCACCTGCTCCTCGACCGAGAGGTTGCGGTGGATGACGCCGAGTCCTCCCTCGCGCGCCAGCGCGATCGCCATCCGGGCCTCGGTGACAGTGTCCATGGCGGCGGAGAGAAGGGGGATGGCCAGGGAGATCGTCTTCGTCAGCCGGGTGGCCGTGCTCGCCTCCGCCGGGAGGGTCTCCGAGCGCGCCGGGACGAGGAGCACGTCGTCGAAGGTCAGCCCGAGGCCGACGAACTTCTCGGAATCGGAGAGGGCGTCGAACGGGTGCAGCGTCTCGTCGAACGGAATCGCGGCGATGGCCTGGGGCTCGGTGATGGTCATGGTCGGTGCTCCTCCGTGGGGGGCGTGGTCGGGCCGCTTCGGAATGGCAGGTGGAGGCGGGCGATCAGCTCGCCGACAAATGCCTCGTACGCCTCGGCCCCGCGCGAGCTGGGGTCGTATTCGACGATCGCCTGACCGTACGATGGCGCCTCGGCGAGCCGCACCGAGCGCGGCACGACCGCGCCGAAGATGCGATGCGGAAAGTAGCGCCGCACCTCGTCGACGACATGCGCCGAGAGGCGAGTGCGGGCATCGAACATGGTCATCAGCACCCCGGTCACGTCGAGCGGCGGGTTGAGGCCGCGCTTGACGAGATCGACGGTCGTCATCAACTGGCCGAGCCCCTCCAGCGCCAGGAACTCACACTGGATGGGGACGACGACCGAGTGCGCGGCCGTCAGTGCGTTGACGGTCAGCAGGCCAAGCGAGGGGGGGCAGTCGATCAGGACGACGTCGTAGCGGGGCAGGACACGTGCCAGCGCCTCACGCAGCCGAGTCTCGCGCTGACGCGCCTCGACCAGCTCGATCTCCGCGCCCGCGAGCATCGGGGTCGAGGCGACCAGATCGAGGCCGGGACGGTCGGTCGGGCTGATCGCCCGCGCGATCGGAAACCCGTCGACCAGCACGTCATAGATCGAGCGGCCGACATTGACCTTGTCGACACCGAGCGACGAGGTCGCGTTCCCCTGCGGGTCGGTGTCGATCAGCAGGACGCGGTAGCCGCGTTGCGCCAGCGAGACGGCGGTGTTGACGGCGGTGGTCGTCTTGCCAACGCCGCCCTTCTGGTTGGCAAAGGCGACGACCGGCACGGCGCTCGGCGCGCTCCCTGCGGCCTGGGCGCCCGGGGCGCGCCCGGGCTGGACCGTCTCCTCCGGGCCCGTTGCCGTCACGCTCGTCATCCGCCAGTCGTCCGCCGTTTCGCCTCCCTGCGCATCGATGGTAGCACGTGGGTCCGGACGGACATGGGGATCGGGGGGAAGGATGTTCGATTCTGCGAGGTGCGTAGGGGCGACACCTATGTCGCCCGGTCTGATCCGCCACGACTGCCCATGATGGCAACGATGGTGCCAGGCATGAACCGCCTTGTCTTGTATGGAAGGCGGGCGACCCAGGGGTCGCCCCTACCGATGCCGGCCGGCGTCTCGCGTGAAATGAACGTTCAATGCTTGATCAGATTGCTGGCGAGCCAGATGAGGTTGGCGGGGCGCTCGGCCAAGCGGCGCATCAGGTAGAGATACCAGTGCGGCCCATAGGGGGTGGCGACGAGAACGCGGTGGCCGGCGCGGGCCAGCTCGACCTGATACTGCGGCCGCACGCCGTAGAGCATCTGGAACTCGAAGCGGTCGCTGCCGATCCCGTGCCGCCGGGTGAAGCCGATGACGTGGTCGATGATCCGCTCGTCGTGGGTGGCGATCGCCGTGAATCCCCCCTCCAGCAGCATCCGCTCGGCCAATGCAATGTAGGCGCGGTCGACATCGGCTTTCTGGGGATAGGCGATGCTCGCCGGCTCCAGATAGGCCCCCTTCACCAACCGCAGATTGGGCGAGAGGGGGAGGAGCCGCTCCAGGTCGGCGGGCGTCCGATAGAGATACGACTGGAGGACGGTGCCGACATTCTCGTGCCCATCGGCGCGCAGGCGGCGATAGATGTTGAGCGTGTCGTCGACGCGGCCCGACTCCTCCATATCCATGCGGATGAAGTTGCCGACGCTCGCCGCGTGGGCGACGATCTCCGCCACGTTCTGGTAAGCAAGCTCGGGGTCGAGGTCGAGCCCGAGATGGGTCAGCTTCAGCGCGATGTTCGTCTGCAGCCCCTCGGCCGCGATCCGGTCGAGGTCGCGGATGTACTCTGCGACAACCTCCCGGGTGGTGGCAGCGTCCTTGACCCCCTCGCCGAGGAGCGTCGTGTTCGTGCGCAGCCCTTTCTGATTGAGGTCGCGCAGCACCGGGATCGCCTCGTCGAATGTCTCGCCGGCCACGAAGCGGGCCGCGCCGAGACGCATGCCGTGGCGGCGAACGGCGTTGGCGACGAGGGGATTGCTGGTCGCGGCGAGGATGCCGGAGCGAAAGAGGGGGTTGAGGTCGACGCGCGGCAGTATGTCATCCTTCTGTCGAAGGCTCGCCGTGGATCTTTGATCGATCGCCACCGTTCTGCTCCTCGCTCGCCGCCGCTCTGCTGGCGTGATGATGCAGGCTTATCACGCGTGCCGCAAGAGGAGCACGGTCCCCCGTATCATGCTGAACGGAGTGAAGCATCTCGGCTGAGGGCAGACCGGGTTCCCAGGAGTCGAGATCCTTCGCAAGCTCAGGATGACACGTCTTCTGGGCAGGGCCACAGGCGGAACTGCTCATGCGGGTGAATGATTGCCTCGCGCGCTGTTGATGCTCTCGCGAAGCGCCATCGCTGCCGCGCGTACCGGCTCCGCCCACGCCTCGCCCAGGTCCGAGCCGGCGAAGATGATCGAGCGGGAGGCATTGACGATCAGGCCGGCGCTCGAGCGGTCGAGCCCGGCGCGCAAAGCCGCGTCCAGATCGCCGGCCTGCGCGCCGACGCCGGGGAGGAGGATCGGCAGGTCGGGGCAGCGCTGGCGGACGGCGGCGAGTTGGTCGGAGTAGGTGGCGCCGACGACGAGGCCGAGCGACGCAGGCCAGCGCCCCGACCAGTCGCTGACCCGCTCGGCCACCGTCAGCGAGAGTGGGAGTCCTTGGTCGCCGACCGGCAGATCCTGGAAGTCGCCGGAGCCAGGATTACTCGTCTTGCAGAGGATGATGACGCCCTTGTCGGGCCGGCGCAGGAAGGGCTCGAGCGAATCTTCGCCGAGGTAGGGGTTGACCGTAACCGCGTCGAACCCCCATTCGTCATAATAGCCAGCAGCGTAGGCCTCGGAGGTGTGGCCCAGGTCGCCGACCTTGGCATCGAGAATGACCGGGATCTGCGCGGGGATGCGGCGGCGCGTCTCTTCCAGGGCCGCCGCGCCCGCGGCCCCGTGCGCCAGGTAGAAGCCGAGGTTCGGCTTGTAGGCGCAGACGAGGTCGGCGGTCGCCTCGATCACCCGGGCGTTGAACTCGACGATCGCCCGCGCGGGGTCGCGCGGGGCGCGCAGGGAGGCTGGCAGCTTTCCCAGCACCGGGTCGAGGCCGACGCAGAGGAGACTCTGATTGCGCTCGACCGCGCTCGCCAGTCGTTCGCGAAAGGTCGTGGCCTCGGACATGCACGTCTCCCCCTACCGCTCGACGGTGGCGCGATGCCACCGGGTCACCAGATCTGCACCGGACATGCCGAAAGTGTACGTACACTCGTCGTCGTTGTGACTCAGCCGCCATTGCACCCGATGCTAGGATGGTTGTGAGGGGATACCGCGTCAAGACGCGGAAAGCGGGCGAGGAGATCGCCCCGGGGAAGGGTAGCTCGTGACGTCGATCGCGACGGGCACAATGCAGAGCGCGCGCGCGTTGGCGCCGCTGCCGGAGGTCGATCCGATCTCCGGCGTTCGCCTGCCGACGATGGCCGACGTGCAGCGGGCGCGGGAGGTCATCGCCCGCTATCTCGCCCCGACGCCGCTCCTCTCCACCCCGGCGCTCGACGCCCGGCTCGGCTTTCAGGCATTCCTCAAATGCGAGAATCTGCAGCCGATCGGCGCCTTCAAGGTCCGCGGCGGCCTCTTCCTGATGAGCGACCTGACGGAGGCGGAGCGGGCGCGCGGCGTCGTCACCGCCTCGACCGGCAACCACGGGCAATCGATCGCCTACGCGGCGCGGGAGTTCGGCGTGCCGGCCACGATCTGGGCGCCGGAGGATGCCAACCCGCTGAAGGTCGAGTCGATGCGCCGTCTCGGGGCGCAGATCCGCTTCGCTGGCCGCGATTTCGATGAGAGCCGGGTCGCCGCCGAGCAGGATGCCGCCGCGCGAAACGCCTGTTTCATCGCCAGCGCGAACGATTGGCGTCTGATTTCGGGCGTCGCGACGTATACCGTAGAAATGCTGGAAGCGATGCCCGATCTGGATGTGCTAATCGTTCCCGCCGGCGGCGGTTCCGGGCTGGCCGGCGCCTGCCTCGCGGGGAAGGCGCTTTCGCCCGGCTTGCGCGTCGTCGGCGTCCAGGCAGCCGGCGCGCCAGCCGTCTACGAGAGCTGGCGGAGCGGCGCGCTGCAGACGAGCGAACGGGCCGACACCTTTGCCGAGGGGCTGGCGACGCGCGTCGCCTTCAGCCTGCCGGCGCAGATCCTCTGGCGGCGCCTCGACGATTTTCGTCTCGTGACGGATGCGGAGATGCGTCGGAGCATCCTCGCCCTGCTGGAAACGACCCGTATCCTTGCGGAAGGGGCCGGCGCCGCGACGCTCGCCGCGGCCTATGCGATGCGAGATCAGATCGCCGGACGGAAGGTCGGCATCGTTGTGTCGGGGGGGAATCTCACGCTCGACACGCTGGCGGAGACGCTCGCGATGGAGCATGCCTGGTGATGTCGTTGCGGGACTGGCTGGGATTTCGACAGCGCGAGAGCGCCGGGGACACCGTCCTCCTGATCGCGCGCGAGGTGACCGACCGCCAGCGGTCGGTGCAGGGGGGCCTCGCGGAGATCCGCGACCCGGACGTGCTCGACCGCCTGACGGCCGACGACTTCGAGGGCCTCGACATGGTCATCGAAGAGCAGGCTGACGAGGATCGCGAGTACGCGGTCGTCCTGGCGCGGCTCACCTACGCGGCGGCGCGGGCCAAGGGGTTCGACGACCAAGTGGTCGATGCCGCGCTGCGGCTCGACACTCTGCTGCCGGGCGACGACCCGAGCCACGAGCGGGACCGGCTGCTGCGGGATGCCTATGCCGTCGCGCAGCGCTCCGGCTACGTCGAGGGGGGGCGCGCCGCGCTGAGCCGGCTCGGCCTGCGCGCCATCGACGCCGGCGACACGGAGCGCGCCCGAGCGCTACTGCGGCAGCAGCTCGCGCTGGGCGATGAAGAGGACGATGACATCGCCGAGGTGAACGCGGCGATCGCGCTCGGTGACCTTCTGCGCAAGGAGGGGGAGCGCGCCGAGGCGCAGGCGCTCTTCCGGCGCGCGGGTCGCGGGGCGCAGCGCCTCGACTATCAGCACGGCATCGCGGAGGCGCTGGTGCGGCAGATCGAGATGCTGCCGCGTAATACCGACCTGGAGACGCTGGCGGCGCTGCAGCGGCAGGCCTCGGAAGCGGCACGGCGCACGGCCGATCTCGGCTTGCAGAGCCGGATTGTGATCAGTCTGGCCGAGACGCTACGGCGCAACGGCAAGGTCGGCGAAGCTGTCGCTCAGCTCGAAAATGGGCTCGTTGTCAGCCGCCAGATCGGCGACCTCGGCATGGAGGCGCGCTGCCTGACGACGCTCACCGAGATCGAGCACTCGCGCGGGCGGATCGCCGCCGCGGCCGGGCACGAGCGCGACCTCGTCACGCTCGAGGACCGGCGCGGCAATCGCGCGGCTGCCTCCGATTGGGCGATCCGCATGGGCACCTCGATGCTTGACCTCGACGATGCCCCGGCGGCGCTGGAGGCCTTCTCGCGGGGGCTCGAGCTGGCGGTCGCCGCTGGCGATGTCACCCTGGAGCAGCGGGCGCTTGGCGGCATCGGCATGGCCTACGCCCGCGCCGGCCGCCGCAGTGAGAGCCTCGAGCACCTGATGCGGGCGCTCGACCTGGCGCGCGCGGCTCGCGACCGCCGGCACGAGGCGCAGTGGCTGGCGACGCTAGGGCAGGCACTCTGGCGCTTCGAGCAGCCGCAGGAGGGGATGCGCGCCCTGACCGACGCCCTCTCCGCCGCGCAGCGCGCGGACGACCTCGGGTTGCAGGCGAGCATCCTGACGCAGCTCGGGCGGATGTACGCCGCTGGCGGGCAGACCGCTCGCGCCAAGGAGTGCTACACGCACGCCTACAGCCTCAACCGGCGGCTCGGGCAGACGGGAGGTCAGATCGATCTCCTCAATCTCCTCTCGGTCCTGGCCGCGGAGACGGGCCAGTTGCCGGCGGCGATCGCCTTCGGCGAGCAGGCGCTGCAATTCGCGGCGCAGGAGAATGACCGCCTGACCGAGGCGCGGCTGCACGTCCGCATCGGCCGGCTCTCGATGAGCCGGGGCGATACGACGAGCGCCCTCGACCACTTCACCAAGGGCGCCGCGCTGGCCGAGACGCTTGGCCAATCCGCGATCCAGGCGCAGGCGTTTGCCGCCCTCGGCGCGGCGCAAGCGGCACTGAACGACCCGGCCGCGGCGGCGACCTACCGCCGCGCGCTGAGCCAGGCGCGGTCGGCGAGCGATGCCAGCGGCGAGGCGACCGCCGCGCTCGGGCTCGGGCAGCTTCTGCTCCAGCAGGGCGCCCGCGCCGAGGGGAGTCAGATGCTGCAGGAGGCGGCCAATGCCGCGCGCCGCCTGGGGCCGCGCGGGGCGGAGCTGGCGCGCCGGGCGGATAAGTTGCTGGTCAGCAGCGGGCTTCCGGAGCCGGAGTCGGCCTCCAGCCGCGCCGTACGCTCGCGCCGCCCTCTGGAGGAGCTTCCGCGGCGGCCTGAAGCCGAGCAGGAGGCGCCCCCCGAGTCGACATCGTCCGAGCCGCCGCCCGAGACCGGCCGGGATTCCGTCTTCCGCGAAACGACGCTGCCTCCGCTCTAGCCGCAACATCGGTAGGGACACGGCATGCCGTGTCCTGT
>JADYYO010000351.1 GCA_020853615.1 Thermomicrobiales bacterium | reverse complement strand
GCGCCGCGGCGTGTCCGTAGCGCCAGTCGCCCATCCCCAGCGCGGCAGTCGCCGCTTCCATCATGGGGATATCGGCGGCGGTCAACCGGCGTACTGCCGGATGCGGCGCCACGGGCGCGGGGCGGTCCAGGGTGAAATAGATCTCCTCGTAACGGGGATTGGGGCGCCCCGTTTTCGTCTCAGCGAGGGCGGCAAGAGGCTGCCCGGCGTCCAGCGAGACATTGAGATATTCCCAACCGTCAAGCATGCCCAGGAGCCTCCAGAGGGACGCCGGATCGTCGCCGAAGCCGGTCGGCTCCGCGGGGAGGGCGTGCGCCTGCACGATCGCCGCGCGCGGCCGCTCAGGCGGCCCGTCGACGACGGCCCGGCAGAGGCCGCGCCGCAGGAGATGGACCGGGATGACCGTCTCGGGTGTCTCCCCGATCGCGCCGGCGAGCGCGTTCCGTCCTGCCTGGTCGAGCTCCGTACCTGTCATCATCGCTCTCTTTCGCCGCGCGGTCCGCCGACTACGTCCTGCCAGTCGGCCTTTGCCGGCGCCCTCGTTTCGGCCCAGCGCCGGGCATTTCTTCACTGACGCAGCAATGTGAAAAGTATGGTGGCACGGGCATTGCGTACAGGAATGTAGGGCATTACGGCCCGATGAACCTCGGAGGATATTCCTCATGCAGCAGACCATTGACAAGACGCAGATCAAACCCCATATGCCGGTCGTCTGCTCCGAAGGCGGACAGTTCGGCGTCGTCGATCATCTCGACGCGAACAACACGATTAAGCTGACGAAAGATCAGAATGGTCAGCACCACTGGATCCCGCTCTCGTGGGTGACGAGCGTCGATAACGAGGTGCATATCGATCGCCCAGGCAAGCAGGCGATGCAGCAGTGGTCGACCACCGAGCCGAATAAATCGTAGCGGGCCCCTGCGGGTCTCGAGGGGAGGCGGACGGGTGCGGGACGGATGCCGCGCCCGTTCCGTCCGCGCAAGCGGGGATCATTCCGCGCAAGCGGGGATCATTCTCCATTTGAAGCGGTCTCCAACGCCTCGATCTGCCGGAGATAGTCCATCATCGTCGTATCGAACGCTTCGGCATAGTCGTGACCGAGGGCGTCCGCCACGTCCCGCGCCACGCGGCGGAAGAGCGCGATCGTCCTGAACAACGCCGCCCAATGCTCCGCGGGACTGGAGCCGGCATAGGTCGCCTGCAACTCGGCCCACGTCTCGGCGTCGAGCTGCCGGGGCAGGCCGCGGCCGAAGAAACCGGGCGGCACACGCCAGTCATTGGCGATCTCCACCTGCCATTCGAGAAACCGGCGCAGGATGAGGTACTTCAGCTCGTAGTCGAGCAGCACGTTCGCCGTAAAGAGCTCGTCGCGCCAGAGATATTTGGCGACGTAGGTCGCGACGAACCAGAACTCCTCGCCCAGCGCCTGTCCCGGATGAACGCGCGGTGGCTCGGTGTCGGCCAGTCGCACGTCAGGCCGTCCTTGTCGAGCAGGACGCGGAAGCCGTCGTCGAACTCCTCGGGAAGGGCGTTTCGCTCGCGCACGACCCGCGCAAGTGACCGGGGCCAGAGGCTGAAGTCGATCTTGACGCCGTCGTCATAGAGCACCGTGACATTCGGCTTTTCCAGGCCGAACATCGCCTCGACATCGCGCACGCGCAGCAGCGGCGCGCCGACGGCCCGGAGCCAGCCCTCGTTGCGAAACATCCCCTCGGGATTGGTGACGAGCAGGGCGATGTCGTAGTCGGAGAGGATGTCGAGGCGCTCCCGGGGATCCAGGCGCGAGCTCGTCAGGAGCATCCCGCGCACCCGCTCGTCGGCAACTCCCCAGCGCAGGAGCCGGCCGAGGACCTCCGCCTCGTCGCTCCCGAGCCTCATGCTTGCCCGAGCGCGGCGCGGAGCTGCTGCAGGGAGGCCTGCAGCGAGGCGATGGGATTGCCAGTCGGCAGATACTCCATCCCGATGTAGCCGTCGAATCCCGTGGCGGCGATGCTTCGGTAGATGGCGGGGTAGGCGAGTTCCTGCGCGGCGTCCGGCTCGCGGCGGCCGGGGTTGCCGGCGACGTGGTAGTGGGCGAAGGCGTCGTGGTGCTCACCGATGGTGCGGATGATGTCCCCCTCCATCACCTGCATGTGGTAGACGTCGTAGAGGAGTTTCACTGCGGGCGAGGCGACGCGGGCGAGGACCTCCAATCCCCACACGGTGCGGTTGCCCTGATAGTCCGGGTGATCGACCTTGCTGTTGAGCAGCTCCAGCGCGAGGGTAACGCCCGCCTCCTCCGCTGCGCCGGCCACTCGCGCCAGACCGGCGGCGGTGTTCTCGATCCCAGCCTCCTCCGAGAGCCCGTCGCGATTGCCGGCGAAGCAGATCAGCAGCGGGCAGCGCCACTCCTGAGCGAGCGCGAGGTTGGCGAGGATCTCCCGCTCGATGCGGTCGTGGTTCTCGCGCCGGTTGAGGCCCGATTCGAGCGGCTCGTGCCCCCGGTGACTGACGATCGCCAGCCCGGCGTCGGCGATCGCCGGCCAGAGCGCGACGTCGGCCAGCTCGATCCCGTCGTAGCCCATCGCGGCGCCGTCACGGATCAGGGCGCTCGCCTCCGCGCCCCGATCGGCAAACGACCACCAGGTGAATGACGCTTTCGGCCCGGACATCCCTCTTCCCCACTGCTGCCGACGCGCCCGCGCGATGGCGCACGCGCGCTAGCGTACCGGGAAATGGCGGACCGCGGCGCTATGCGTCGAGCGCGGGGAAGAGCTCCTCCGCCGCGAACGGGAGCGGGCCGACGAGCGGGGAGACGGGAGCTTCGCGACCAGAGACGGAGGCGGCGAGGTGGAAGGCGTCGCGGTCGAGGGCGAGGAGCTCGATCGTCCGTGCGTCCGGGTCGACGATCCAGTATTCGCGGACGCCGGCGCGGGCATAGAGCGAGCGCTTGGTGAGCAGGTCGTGGCCTCGGTTCGAGGGGCTGAGGATCTCGATGACGAGGTCGGGCGGCCCCTCGACGCCGCGCCCACGTCCGGTCGCCCGCGAGCCGGGGAGGAGGACAACGATATCGGGCTGAACCGGGTTTGCCCCGGGAAAGAAAACATCCAGCGGCGCCGTGACCAGCGTCCCGCCGAGGCCGCGGATCACCGGAGCCAGAAAGAGAATCAAGTTCATGACGGTGACCGCGTGCTCCCATGACGGCGCCGGCATCTCGTAGAGCTCCCCCTCGATGATCTCGTAGCGCCGGCCATCGTCGGGGAGCGCAAAGAGGTCGTCGTAGGTCCACGTACCGGCGGGCTTGCTCTGCGCCATGACCATCTCTCCCAGCATCGACGGCAGTATAGCGGCGCGGTGTGGCGGGCCGGGCGAAGGGATGGCGAGGCGGATGGGCGTCGGCTCGTTTCGCTCTACACTCCCCGCATGACAGAGACGTTTCCGGATCCGCGACAGCCGTATGCAACGCGCCTGGCCGCTGCGACCGCCGACTATGAACGGATCGATGCCCGCTGGAACCGGATCGCGAATCTGCGGCTCGCCGCCTTCGTGGCGGCGGCGCTCGCGGCCGCGTGGGGATTGTGGGGGCGGGCGCCACTCGGCTGGCCGCTGGCGGGCGTGCTCCTTGTCGCCTTCGTGGCCCTCGCCATCGTCCACGCGCGGCTGGGGAAGACGCGCGCGCGGCTGGCGCTGCTGCGGGCGATCGAGGAGGAGGCGATCGCCCGCATCGACCGCCGCTGGAACGATCTTCCCGAACGCTGGATGCCGCCAGTGCCACCGGATCACCCCTACGCCGGCGATCTCGATATCGTCGGCCACGCGTCGCTCTTCCAGCTCCTCGACACCACGGCTACGCGCATGGGCCGAGAGACGCTGGCGAGGTGGCTGCTGGCGGCAGCGGATGCGGCGACGGCGACTGCCCGGCAGGGCGCGGTCGCGGATCTGGCACCCCGGCTCGATCTGCGGCAGGAGCTGCAGTTGCGGGGCCGGCTGGCGGCCAACGGCGAGGCCGATCCCGAACCGTTTCTCGACTGGGCGGAAGGGGCGGATGTCCTCGCCGGCGGAGGCTGGCTCCGCTGGTACGCGTGGCTCGGTCCCCTGGCCCTCCTGCTTCTCGCCGTCGCGGACTACGCCGGCATCGTCGCCTATCCCCTCTGGGTGCTGCCACTGCTGGCGAATCTCGCCGTCGGCGCGACCGCCGGGCGGCAGGCCTACGCCACCATCGCCGGCGTGGTCGCCAACCACCGCGCCATCGCCGCCTACGCCGGCCAACTCGACCTGCTGACGGGCGCCGAGTTCACCGATCCGTCGCTGCGGGGGCTGCAGGAGCGATTTGACGAGGGATCGCACGACGCGCCCGCGATGCTGCGCCGGCTCGGCCGGCTGGCGGGGATGGCGATTCCGCCCGGGTCGATGCTCTACGTGCCGATGCAGGCGCTGGCGATGTGGGATGTGCATGTTCTCGTCGCGCTGGAGCGCTGGAAGCGCGCGGGGGGAGGCCACGCGCGGGCGTGGCTGGCGACGCTCGGCGAGATCGAGGCGTTGGCCGCGCTGGCGGCGCTCCATTTCGACAATCCGCGCTGGGTCTTCCCGGAGGTTTCGCCCGGCCGCGACCGGTATCAGGCCCGGCTGATCGGCCACCCGCTGCTCCGCGAGGATTCGCGCGTTCGCAACGACGTCACGGTCGGGCCGCCTGGTACCTTCCTCCTCGTGACCGGGTCGAACATGTCGGGCAAGAGCACCCTGCTGCGGGCGATCGGCGTGAACGCGGTCCTGGCGCAGGCGGGCGGGCCGGTCTGCGCCGATGCGCTGTCGCTGCCGGCGGTCGAGCTCTGGACGAGCGCGCGCGTGCAGGATTCGCTGGAACGGGGTGTCTCCTTCTTTCTCGCCGAGTTGCAGCGACTGAAGCTGATCGTCGACGCGGCGGCGCGCGCGCGCGAGCAGGGCGGGCCGCCGGTGATGTATCTGCTGGACGAGATTCTGCAGGGGACGAACACCGCCGAGCGGAGCGTGGCGGCGCGTCGCATCATCGCCTATCTGGTCGATCAGGGGGCTATCGGCGCGGTCTCGACGCACGACTTGGCACTGGCCGACGACCCGCGGCTGGCGGCGCACGCCGAGACGGTCCACTTCACCGACACGGTCGGCGAGGGGCCGGCCGCGCCGCCGATGTCGTTCGACTACCGCCTCCGCCCCGGCGTGGCGACGACGACCAACGCCCTGCGCCTCATGCGCCTCATTGGGCTGGAGCTGGAGGATGAGCCTGTCGCGCCGGCCGGACGCGAGTAGGCGCGACGGTCAGGCTCCGATCTCGTCGATCCCTGCGAAGATGGCCTCGGAGCCGAAGGGGAGGGCGCCGAGGAGCGACGAGGCGATCTGACCGGCGCTCGCGGCGCGCTCGACCGTGTGGAAGGCGTCGCGGTCGAGGGCGAGGAGCTCGATCGTCCGTGCGTCCGGGTCGACGATCCAGTATTCGCGGACGCCGGCGCGGGCATAGAGCGAGCGCTTGGTGAGCAGGTCATGGCCTCGGTTCGAGAGGCTGAGGACCTCGATGACGAGGTCGGGCGGGCCCTCCACCCCGCGATGCCCGCCAACCGCTTTCGATCCTGGCAGAATCACCAGAATGTCGGGTTCTACGGGATCGGCTCCTGGGAAGAAGACATCAAGCGGCGCCGTCCGCAACAGCCCGCCCAGTCGTGCGACAACGGGCAGGAGCAGGGCAATCAGGTTCATGATCGTCGTCGCATGGTTCCAACTTGGCGCCGGCATCTCGTAGAGCTCCCCCTCGATGATCTCGTAGCGCCGGCCATCGTCGGGCAGCGCGAAGAGGTCGTCGTAGGTCCACGTGCCGGCCGGTTTGGTCATCACCATCTGGGCCGCTCCTCACGCGAGGTGCAGGAATCTGCTCGGGGGAAACCGCGGGGTTGCCGGGTCCGCGCGGGCCGATGTCGGCGCGCCGCGGGATCCGTTCGCGGAAGACGCTTTCGGGGATGACGCTAGAGCCCGGGGTCGATGAGCGGGTTGTCGAAGACGCCCAGGATCGACCCGATGGCCGCGATGATGAGCACGATGAAGATGATCGTGTACACCGCCGTGATCAACCGGATGCCTGCCATCGCTTCCTTAGCCTTTCATCCCCACGCGTACTTGCAACGCATCATACTGTACTGGATCGGGGCGTGTCCGCGACGGCGCACCGCGTGTCGCGCCTCGATGTGACCGCTGACCCGGCAACTCGATCGCGCCAGGAGTCTTCATGATGCGTCACTCGCAACCCGTGACCACGGAGGCGGCGCCTCCGGGCCCGCCCCCCGCCAGGGAGATGATCTGGATCCCGGGCGGCACGTTCCTGATGGGGTCGAACGATCACTATCCGGAAGAAGCGCCTGTCCACCCGGTCACCGTCTCCGGCTTCTGGATCGACCGCACGCAGGTAACGAACGCGGCGTTTCGCCGCTTCGTCAAGGCGACCGGCTACGTCACCGTGGCCGAGCGCGTGCCCGATGCCGCCGACTATCCCGGCGCGCTCCCCGAGATGCTGGTCGCGGGGTCGATTACCTTCCGGCAGCCGCCGGGCCGCGTCTCGATGCACACCCACTACAACTGGTGGCAATGGGTCCCCGGCGCGAGCTGGCGCCATCCCGAGGGGCCGGGCAGTATGCTCGACGGCCGCGAGCGTCACCCCGTGGTGCATGTTGCCTGGGAAGATGTGGCGGCCTATGCCGAGTGGGCCGGCAAGGCGATCCCGACCGAGGCGGAGTGGGAGTACGCCGCGCGCGGTGGCCACGACGGCTGGGTCTACACCTGGGGCGACGAGCTGGTGCCGAAGGGGAAGATGCTCGCCAACTACTGGCAGGGCGAGTTCCCCTGGCAGAATCTCGCGCTCGACGGTTTCGAGCGGACCGCCCCGGTCGGCAGTTTCCCGCCGAATGACTACGGGCTGTCCGACATGATCGGCAATGTCTGGGAGTGGACGGCCGACTGGTACACGAGCCAGCACGCGCCGCTGGCGAACTGCTGTGGCGCGGTGACGGTCAACCCCACTGGCGGCGGCCGGGAGGCGAGTATCGACCCGAACGAGCCGGGCGCCATCCCGCGCAAGGTGCTGAAGGGGGGATCGTTCGCCTGCGCTGAGAACTACTGCCGGCGTTACCGCCCCGCCGCCCGTATCCACCACCCGATCGACACGGGCACGAACCACATCGGTTTCCGCTGCGTCGTGCGGCCATAGCGGCCGCCAGCGAGTATGCTGCCGCCGGTTTCGGCCGTCTGGCCATGCGCGCGAACGAACGAGCGGCGACGATCGGCGGCCCCGTCGGGCTGCGTCGTCAGGGGTGAAGCAAACACGGCATGCTCGAAGGCGGCAATCTCGTCGTTTTCCTGGTCGTGGTCGGCGCTCGGCTGGTCGTGCCACTCTTCATTCCTCGCTATCCGATCCCGGCGGGGCTCGCGGCTCTGGTTATCGATGGCGTTGACCAAACCATCTTTCAACGCTTCACCAGCCTGAATCTGGCGGGCTATCAGAGCTACGACAAAGCGCTCGACATCTACTATCTCTCGATCGAATATCTCTCCACGCTGCGAAACTGGGCCAATCTCGCCGCGTTCGGCATGAGCCGGCTCCTCTTTTACGTTCGCCTCGTCGGGTCGCTCCTCTTCGAGGTGTTCCATCTGCGCGCGCTTCTCCTGCTCTTCCCGAACACCTTCGAATACTTCTTCCTCTTCTATGAAGGGGTGCGCCTGCGCTGGGATCCCCGGCGGATGAGCCAGGCGACGGTCATCGGCGCAGCATTCGCGATCTGGGTCGTCATCAAGGTCCCGCAGGAGTACTGGATTCATGTGGCCCAGCTCGACGTCACGGATACCCTCAAGATTCGCGTCTTCGGGGCGCCGCTCGAGACGCCGTGGGGGGAGATCGTCGGCCAGCATGTCCCCACGTTCATTGCGCTCGCGGGAGTGCTCATCGTCCTCGTGATTGCCGCCCGCTGGCTGATCGTCACCAAGTTGCCGCCGGCCGCATGGCGCTTCTCGTTCGATGTGGATGCCCACGGCCGCGACGTATCGCGGGCCGAGGCCGAGGCCGCCCGGCGCGACGACGCGCGCGTGTTGTTCACAGCCGGACTGCTCGAGAAGGTCGTGCTCGTCTCGATACTGACGGTCATTTTCGCGCTGATTCTGCCAAACGCGCGCGCGGGCGCCCTGCAGATCGCGGCTGGGGTCGCGACGGTCATCCTCGCCAATACGGTCATCAGCGAGTGGCTCGTGCGCGCGGGTGCGCGCTGGCGATCGAGCGCCGCGGAGTTCGCCGTCATGGCGGTGGTGAATGTCGCGCTGGTTGCCCTCTTTTCCGCGCTGCTCCCCTGGGTGAACGCGTCGATCGATGCCCCCGCGACCCTCTTTGGCGTCCTGCTGCTGACGCTGCTGGTGACCCTCTACGACCGCTTCCGGTCGTATCATCAGGTCCGTGTCGCGCGCGAGGCCGCGCGCAATCTGCCTTAGCGCCCTGCGCGGCGAGCCAGGTGAGCCGCAATATGGACCTATCGAGCGAGGTCTTCCAGAAACCGCGTGAAGGCAACCAGTGCCTCGTCCAATGCGAACGCATATACATGCCGAACGACATGTCGAAACCGGAGAAACTCGTCAACGTCACGTGCTGCCAACGCAGTGAGAACCGGCGGCCGGAGTTCTGGAATCTCGAGGGTCATCTGCCGCAGTAGTTCGCGATGCCAGTCAGGGCCCGACGGCACGCGCTTGTCCATGCCCGCGGCAATGCGCGTGAAGGTGCGCTCCGGCCCGGTGTAGTAGTCGTGCAGGTTGAGCGCGGCCGAATCGACGAAGAGATCGCGCTCATCGGGGCGCTCACGGCCGGCGGCGAGCGCGCGCTCGACACGGGCCACCACGTGATCGAGCTCGGCGAGATCCTGACGAATGCGGCCCGCGAGCACGGCATAGGGACCGGTCACAGGGGAACGCCCTCCCGCACGATGACGCGCAGGAGCGACGGTGAGCAGGCGCCGACATCGACGAGGTTGACAGGGATCTCCCTGTCAGCGTCCATGGCGATGCCGATAGCGCGGAACGTCTCGTCCGGGCCGAGGCCTCAGACCGCGATGTCGACATCGGACCACGCTGTGAAACGGCCGGGGTGCACGAGCGAGCCGAAGACGACAACCCGATTGATGGCGAACTCGCGGCGCAGCCTCTCGGCCACCTGATGCGCCAACGCCCAGGCGCGCTGCTCTCTGGCGACTACCCGCTGCCGCTCCTGCTCGGCGCGGCGCCGCGCGCCAGCGCGATACGCGGCCATCGCCTCAGGTGGAATCTCGCGCATGGCGATTCCTGCAGGGCTGTTCCCGAGTCACCCAGAGCTGTTCCCGAGTCACCCGTACCCGTCGGGGGCCGAAGGTCACATGGCGACCCGGTGTGGGCCGATATGCCCCATTCACCCTACCACCCCTCGGCCCGGAACGGCGCTTCCTCTTCGATATCGCCGACGAAGTCGGGTAGGTTGGTGTGGCCGAGGTTTTGGCGGATGGCGGCGTTCTCGCCGGTGTGAAACCAGTAGTGGTAGATCATGCGTAGCAGCCGAGAGCCGACGGCGAATCCGGCGGGCTGGCCGTTGCGCGTCGCCTCCGCGAGGAGTCGCTCGGTCGTCAGCGTGTCGAGCCAGGGGTCGGCGGCGGCGGTGATCGTCTCCCAAGCGTGCCATGCCTCGGCCAGGGGCGGCGTCGAGGCGGGGGCTCCGTAGGCGAACTCGCGGTCGACCTCGGGGAGCAGCAAGGTCTCCTGGGGGTAGAGGAGCCAGTAGCGCTGCTCCTGCCACGCCATGTGTCCGATGTTCCAGCTAATGCAGTTCAGGGGCGGAAAGCGGCGGCGCGCTTCCTCGTCCGTGATCCCCTGCAGCCCTCGCCGAAACTCGGAACGCGCGAATCGGAGCTGATCGACGAGCGGATGAGCCATCGCACACCTTTCCTGCAGACGCCAGTCGTTGCTCGCGGGATGCCTGGATAGAACGCCGTCTGGCGTCCTGCGTGAGAGAGGCGCAAGGGTATCATGCTGGCTGGACTGACCTGGCGAGCGAGAGGTGACATACGCGCGGCGCTCACGCCAGCAGGATTGGAGGACCCCCGGAGATGGATTCATCACTCACGCCGAACGAGGCCCGCGACATCGCCGCCGACGCCTTCATCCACGGCTATCCAATGCTCGAGAACTATCGGATGATGAGCGGGCAGGCAATCGACGTCGATGACTCCGCGTTCATCGGCGGATTCGGCGTGCTGCAGAATGATGCTCTCCCCTGCACACCGGACGACGGCGGTGTCGTCATGCCGAGCAACGACACCCGCCCGTCGGTGGCTTGGCTCGATCTCCGCTCCGAGCCATTCGTCATGAGCGTGCCCGCCGTCTCGCAGGACCGCTACTACGCGATGCAGTGGATCGACCTCGACGGCACAATGATCGGCGATATCGGCGTGCGCACCACGGGGTTCGAAGCCGGCAGCTACCTGATCGCCGATCCCGACTGGAACGGGCGCTTGCCCAAGGGGATCACGGAGACGATCCAGGCCCGGTCGCCGTTCGTCAGGCTGCATGGGCAGACGCTCCTCGAAGGGCCCGATGACGTGCCGGCGCTGGAGGCGATTCAGGCGCAATACCGGCTCGAGGCGTTGAGCCAGTTCCAGGCAGTGGTGCCGCCGCCCCCCGCCCCGGAGATCGCGTGGATCCCCTGGGACGACGATGCGCTGACCTCGCATGCATTTATTCCGTACCTCGCCTTCCTGCTGCAGTTCGGGCAGCCGCCCGGGCTCGCCGGCAGGGAGGCGACGCGCCGGCTGGCGCGCATTGGCATTGGGCCGGATGTGCCTTTCGACGAGAGCGCGCTCTCCTCTCCCGTGCGCGAGGCGATCAATGCCGGCGTCGCCGATGCGATTGCCCGGATTAGCGACCGGATCGCGGAGGTGACCGCCTCCCACCCCTTCTTCTGCGCGGGGGAAACCCTCGGCGACGACCCTGTCGGCCGCGCCGCGGCGGCGCGGAACGACGTCTATGACAATTCCGTCGCCGAGGTCTGGTGCGGAGGCTGGGAGTTGGACGCCGATGGCGACCTCCTCGACGGCACGCGCTGCTACCGCTTGCGGTTCGATGCCGATGCCCTGCCGCCCGCGCGCTTCTCCTGGTCGGCGACGATGTACGGCCTCCCCGGCTGGTCGCTGGTTGCCAATCCGATCGGCCGCTACGCCATCGGCAGCCGCGGCAAGGGGTTGCAGCCCGACGATGACGGCGGCCTGACGATCGAGATCGGCGCCAGGTCGTCCGGCCCCGAGCGGATCGCGAACTGGTTGCCGGCGCCGGAGGGACCTTTCGCGGTCGTCATGCGGATCTACGGGCCGCTGCCGGATCTCCTCGACGGGGCGTGGCGCCTGCCGCTGCTCCGTGAGGTGGGGTGCCGCCCGCCTGACCTCGACGACGCGGTCTCGATCGCGCCCTCCCCGCGCGATAAATCGCGGTAAGATCGATCCGCGATACGTGTGCGCCGCACGACGGCCGGCGCGCCCCGTATTGGTGCGAGCCGTAGATCGTCGACGGCTCGGGGGTTCGCCATGTCAGGAGGGAGCAGCGTGCCTCACGTTTCGGATGACAGCGTGGTATCCGGGCTCCATACAGCGACGCCCCGTCGCACTGTGCTCAAGGGGGCCGGGGGGTTGGCGCTGGGGGTGCTCGGCCTGGGCGACCATACGGGAGGCGGGAGCGACGTCGCCGCGGCGCCGCGCGCGGAGGCGACCCCGATGCCCGGCCGGACGGCAGAGCGGCCGAACATCGTCGTCATCATGAGCGACGATGTCGGCTGGGGCGATCTCGGCTGCTACGGCGGCGGCCCCATGCGCGGCGCGCCGACGCCCCATCTCGACCGCCTCGCCGCCGAGGGGATGCGCTTCGTCAACTACTATGGCCAGGCGAGTTGCACCGCCGGCCGCGCCTCGTTCATCACCGGGCGCATCCCGATCCGCACCGCCCTCTCGCTTGTCCTGCTGCCGGGTGACCCGGATCACCTGACGCCGGAGACGCCCACCGTCGCTCAGTTCATGAGCGAGCAGGGATACACCACCGTCCAGATCGGCAAATGGCACCTCGGCGATGTCGACGAGGCCTACCCCATCGCCAACGGCTTCGACGAGATGTATCACATGCTCCCGTACTACGCCGGGGTCTACGCCTATCCCGACACCAACCTGACGCCCGACTGGCCAGCGGACAATCCCGAGTTCATGAAGGCGTGGAACTCGTTCAACCTCGGCGAGTGGGAAGGAAAGAAGGGCGAGCCGGCGACCAAGACCCGGGACTTCACCTGGCAGGATCTGGCGACGGTCGACACCGACATGCGGAAGACCGCCATCACATGGCTGCAGGACCACGCCCACGACGACGAGCCCTTCTTCATGTACCTGAACTTCATGAAGGTCCACAATCCAAACTTCCCCTCGCAAGAGTGGGAAGGGAAATCGCCCGGCAAGCATCCCTATCTCGATTCGCTGATGGAGCTCGACGACAACTCCGGCCAGGTGGTGCAGGCCCTGCGCGATCTCGGGATCGCTGAGGACACCCTAGTGATCTGGACGACGGACAACGGCGCCTGGGTCGATGCCTGGCCCGATGCCGGTTACACCCCCTTCCGCGGCGAAAAGGGGAGCGCCTACGAAGGCGGCTTCCGGGTGCCCGCCATCGCCTGGTGGCCAGGCACGATCGCCCCGGGGCAGGTGGCGACCGAGATGATGTCCCACATGGACTGGTGGCCGACCTTCGCCGGGCTGATCGGCGTCGAGCCGCCGCCGCACATCTGGCAGGACAACAACGGCGAGCCGATCGTCTTCGACGGCATCGACAATAGCGCCTACTTGCTGGGGGAGGGGCCGAGCGCGCGCGACAGCTTCTTCTTCTACTACGATCAGGCGTTCGGCGGCCTGCGCGTTGACAACTACAAGTTCCTCTTCACCGCCAAGGACACCTGGCTCGGGCCGAGCCTGCCGCTGACGAGCGCGCCGGCGATGTACAACCTGCTGTGGGATCCGGGCGAGCAGTTCGACAGCCTCTTCAACGGCGCCATGCCGAACGCCGGGCAGGTGCAGACCTCGCCGGGCCGCTTCTCCGGGGCGGATCACGGCTGGACCCTGTCGATGTTCATGACCCCGGTGCTGACGCAGCACCTCGAGGAGCTCGCCAAGTACCCGAACAAGCCGTCACTGATCGGCGGCGGCCCGTACTACCAGATCCCGCCGGAGAACCGGCCCGGATAGGCAACAGCCTGACGAGGTCCGCGGCCCCCGGACCGCTCCGGGGGCCGCGTGATACGAACTCTGGATACTCACCGCCGCGCTGCTGCACGCGGCGCTGGTGACCCGGATTTCGCGTGACACGATCAGCTTACGTCGCGCAGGCAGAGCACGCCCCAGACGCCCAGCACCGCGTGCAGCAGCGCGGCGGGCCAGATGGCTGGGCCCGCGAGATTCAACGTGGTTCCGGCCAGGATAAAAAGGACCACGGCGGCGACATCGTAGAACAGGACCGCCGCCAGCACCGCGCGCAGCGCCGCTCTGTCGCGGACGCCCCGGGCCATCCCGCTGGCCACCCCGATGGCGATGAGCGCAGCCCCAAGCCAGCGGCCGACGAACTGCGCCTCCGGCCCGGGCTCGATGCCGAGCAGGAGCCCCAGCGGCCCGGCCGGTGCCAGCAGGAGGAGCAACCCGACGCCGATTTCGATGACCGCCGTCACGGCCAGAAAGGGCGCGACCTTCACCATGGTCCTCCAGCGTCTCGCGCTATCGCGCCGCCCGAGTCGGCGGAGAACGATTCCTCAGGGACCGTAGCGGGGAGGGCGCGGATCAGTACATCGCCTGGATCAGCAGGCGCTCCAGCACCTGGATCAGAATGATGGCGACGATGAAAGAGATATCGAGCATCCCGATCGGCGGGATGACCCGGCGGAGTGGAGCCATGATCGGCTCGGTGACGTCGGCCAGGATGCGGCTGATGCCCCACTGCATGCGCGGGTCGAACCACGACAGCAGCGCGCGGCCGATCAGCGCGTACGTCAGCAGGTTCAACAGCAGAATGAGAATTTCGAGAATCTGACGCGCCATCTATGCATAACCCTTGTCGAGCCTGCTCGCGAGGCATCCGGCAGTCGGGCCGCGTGGTCCCGAGTATACGGAACCGGTGGGGCGATCCCGCGCCAGCTCCGGGACGACGACTGTTGATGACATAACGGACCGGTCGGGCGACCTGTTCCCGGTCTACTCCTCGGTCTTGATCTCGATCGCATACGCGTACTCGTCGACCGGGATCGCCGCCCAGCGCGCCAGGTGCTGGACATAGGCGGGGGGGAGCTCCCAGTAGCGCGCCGCGGCCAGGGTCTCCACGGGCTCGGCGGCGTCGGGCGGCACGACCATCGCCGCCAACTCGCGGCCATCGTCGGTCACGACCTGGCACGCCTCCGCCTCGACTGCGGAGTCGGGCACGTCGAGCAGAATGCCCCAGGTCTCGTATGCGGCGCCCGTCGGGGCCGCCACGACGCCCAGTGGGCGCGGCTGCAGCCGGGCGCGCGCCACGAACCGGGCCTCCGGGCGGGCGCCCCGGATCCGCTCCGGCTGCATCGCCGCGCCTGTCAGGAAAAGCAACACCCGCACATCTCCTTCGTCCGCGCCGCCTCGGCGCGCCGTTCTGTCACGCGCATCGTCGCATATCCGAGCCGGCGCGACGCCCGATCTCGAGCCAGCGCCATCGGCTGCAGAAAACGCCGCTTCTCGCGGGCAGCGACGTGTCGTGACGCGCGCGGGAGCGTCGCGGGGAATTGTTCGAGAAGGGGTGATCGGCCTATCATCTGCCAGGAGTGCCGGACATCCCCACCCCCTCGCTCCCGAGCGCCGGAGTGCGGCACGAACCGTGGGATTGCTTGCTTGTTAGTTGGATACACCGCCGGACGCTCTCTCCAGTAGCGCTCCCGAGGGAGGTCGCCCCCGATGGCACGTCAGATTCGCCTTCCCGCCCTGAAACCGAAAGCCCCGTCGCGGCTCCCCGTGAAGCTGCCAGCGAAAATCCCGACGCGCCTGCCGGCGCTGCCCAATCCGGACGAGCCGGACGTCTTCGAGGAGATGACGCTCCTCGAGCACATGGAGGAGCTGCGCGACCGGATCATCAAGAGCGTGATCGCCATCGGCATCGCCTTCGTCGCCGCCATCTTTCTGGCCGGGCCGATGCTCAAGCGCCTGCAAGCCGAGTCGGGCGCGGTGGGCGGCTTCGATGTCGTCAGCCCGACCGACCCGATCACGATCTACTTCAAGATCGCGCTCTACATCGCCATCGGGCTGGCGCTGCCGGTGCTTCTGTGGCAAATGGTCGGCTTCCTTATGCCGGGATTGACCAGGAAAGAGAAGCGCTTCCTGATCCTCTCCATGCCCTTCGTCATCATTCTCTTCCTGGTCGGGGTCGCCTACGCCTTCTTCTTCGCCGCGCCGCGAGCCCTGCAGTTCCTCGCCAGCTTCATGAGCGACATCTACGAGTGGTCGCCCGAGGGGCAGGAGGTCATCTCCTTCTACCTGACGTTGATGGTCGGCCTCGGCGTCGCTTTCGAGCTGCCGATCGTCATGTTCATCCTGGCCAAGCTCGGCGTGGTGACGCCGAAGAAGATGGCGGGCTTCCGCAAGTACGCGGTGATCGCGCTGCTCGTCCTCTCGGCGGTGATCACGCCATCGACCGACCCGATCAACATGATGGTCGTCTTCGTGCCGCTCTACCTGCTCTATGAGGCGGGTATCTGGGTCTCGAAGATCTTCGCCAAGACGCCGATCGGGGCGCCTGCCGTCCGCGCCGAGGGGTCGTAAGCGCGGCGCGCCGCGCCCCCGGTCAAACCTCGGAGGCGTCCCCCGCGTCGATCCGGACGCGAGGCCGGATCTCTTCGACGTCGGTTGGGGCCATCTCAGCCGCGATCTCTTCGGCGGCCGTCGGTCGCGCCCCCTGCCCGTAGCGCATCGGCGCGGCGGCGAAGACGACCATGCCGAGGATGATGAGGAGGATGCCGGCCACATTCCCGGCCGTGCCGCCGATGTCGACGCTGAAGAGGACGAGCCCGCCCACGAAGAGGAGGCCGGCGGCGATCCACCAGATCCGGCGCGTGCCAAGAAACATTCCGACCTCTCCTTCCGGCAGCGGCGGCGCCAACGCTGTCGCCGCGACCCCTGCCGGTCTTACTCGGCCAAGCCCTTAGCGGGCATTGTGCCCGATCGCGCCGTGCGCCGACAGCGCAGCAGGGTGACAGAGGAGGGTCAGAAGGCCGGGGGCGCGACCGAGAAGCCGCGCAGCGGCGGCGAGATCGGCGCGTCGCGCACCATGACCAGCACCCCGAAACGGCCCATCCCGCCCGGGTCGATCAGGCGCAGGATCGCGGCCTGCGCCGCCAGATACTCCGGCATGGTCGTTTCTGGATCCTGGCCGAGAGCTACCAGCAGCTCGCCCATGCCGAGGCTCGCCAGAAACGCGCCCTGGTTCGTCTGCCCGGCGAAGCGCAACCCCTCCCGCTCGCCCGCCTCGCGCAGCGCGCTGAAGTCGACGTGCGCGGTCAGGTCCGTCTCCCCGACGTGCGAGAAAGGGTCATCGCTGACGGTGTGCGCGCGATAGGCGCGGACGGTCCCTTCCAGGCGGTGCTGCCGATAGAGCTCGGGGGCGGGATAGCCGTAGTCGATCACGATGGCGTAGCCGCGCGCGAGGCCGCGCGCCGCGGCCGCGAACCAGGCCGCCGCCGCCGGGCTGATCTCGATGCGGTCCCCCTCGCGCAGCGCGATCCCGTGCTGCCGCAGCATCGCCTCGGGCCGCGCCGCTGCCGCCTCGGGAGAGAGGTCCCCCTCCTCCTCGGCGAAGCCGTCGCCCTGCCAGACGACCCATCCCTCGCGGAGTTGGCCATCGTGCCAGATCAGGCGGTGGACGCCGAAGGCATCGGCGACCTCGTTGGCGAGGAGCACTCCGACGATCGGCTCCAATGACCCCTCGCCGGCGTCTTCGCCAACCACGACATCGCCGAGCCCCTCGGCGGCGAAGACCGCGAGCGCCTCGGCCAGGCGGTGCGGGTTCTGCTCGACGAGGCGGTAGCGCAGCGCGGCGCGGCAGGCGGGCGCCTCCCGCGAGAGGCCGGCGATGACGTCCCAGGCGAGCGCGCCGATGCCCGACCCGTATTCGCGCACGTCGAACGGGTCGGGGCGGCCGAGCCGCTCCCAGCACTCGGCGATCTGCCGGGCGAGAGTGATGCCGAAGAAGGGGTGCGCCTCGGGCGCGGTCAGGAAGTCGCCGGGACGGCCGGGGCGGCGCGCCGGCGAGCGGTAGTAGCCCCATGCCGGGTGATAGAGCGCTAGCTCCATGAAGCGGGCGAAGGGGATGCGGCCGCCGGCGGAGGCGATCTCGGCGCGGATCGCGGCGACGAGCGCGGGGTTCGGCGCGGGAGCAGGGGAGGCGTCTTGTGGCGCGGGGAGGGTCATGGGGTGATTGTAGCGGGTCAGAAATGAACGATGCCCCCGGGCTGAATCAGGTTCAGCACCGAGGGCATCAGGGGCGATCCGGCCCGAATGCGCAGGGTCGGCGGGGCATTACCGCACCCAGCCGTACCGATTGACCACGCGGTCGAGCTGCTGCATGTCGCGGCGCGCCTCGTCGGCGGTCGGGTAGCCGGCGCCCGAGCGAACAACGTCGCCGTAGTAGCGATTGAAGCGGGCGTTCGAGCCGGAGCCCACACGATCGAGCAGATTACGAAGTAGCGTCATGTCCAACCTCCCTGAGAAGCGCTATCATCCACCAGGGAGTATATCACATTATCTCGATATATGCATATATGCAACAGGTGCCAGATTTCGCCGGCGATGCGACAATCCCGGCCTGACGACTTGCCTGAGGCGAAGGGAGATCCGTGGCCACGCACAGTCTCGATCCGGAGAGCTTCTTCAACACCATTGGCACCCATGAGGCGGCCCTGCGCGTGCAGCCGGGCGACACGGTCGTCCTGCACGCGCTCGACGCGATCGGCTTCGACCGCAACGGGGTGCAGCGCGCCGAGGCGCCCAACCCGCAGTGTGGCCCGATCTGGGTCGAGGGGGCGGAGCCGGGGGACGCCCTCGAGGTGCGCATCGTCCGCCTCACCCCGTCGCGCGAGATCGGCTGGACCCGCTATCCACTGGCGACGAACGTGGTCGAGCCAGACCGGGCGACCCTCTTCCCGCAGCGCGAGACCGCCGAATGGCGGGTCGATACGGCCTCCTGGACCGCTCGTCTGGTCGATCCGCCGGCGTCGCTCGCCGACCTGACGCTGCCGCTCGACCCGATGATCGGCTGTTTCGGTGTCGCTCCGCTCGGCGGCGAGGCGATCGCCACCTCCACCCCTGGCCCGCACGGGGGGAACATGGATTGGCGCGGCTTTCGCGTCGGCACGACCGTTTGGTTCCCGGTCGCCGTGCCCGGAGCTCTCCTCTTCGCCGGCGATGGGCACGCCGTGCAGGGGGACGGGGAGATCTGCGGCACCGGCATCGAGATCTCGATGGAGATGGAGTTGCGCGTCGATCTGCGCAAGGGGTGGCCGATCCGCTGGCCACGCGGCATCACCTCCGATGGCGCCGAGATCTTCACGGTCGGCAACGCCCGGCCGCTCGACCAGGCGCTGCAGCACGCCACCACTGAGATGCTCGACTGGCTTGGCGCCGACTACGGCTACGACCTCGCCGCGGCCACCCACCTCATGGGCCAGACCGTCGGCTACGACATTGGCAACGTCTACAACCCGGCCTATACCGTCGTCTGCCGCATGCGGCAGGACGTCGTGCGCCGGGGGTAGCGGAGTCGAGAGCTATCGGCTATCAGCTTTCAGCCAAGAGTCGATAGCTGATAGCCGTCCGCCCGTCTACGCGCTATCCGGCCGCTGGGCGAGCAGCTCCGTAACCCGGGCCACCAGCTCGCGCGGTGAGAAGGGTTTCACGACGTAGGCGTGCGCGCCGCTGGCGAGGCCGTCGTCGACATCCCGCGGCTGCCCGCGCGCCGAGAGCATCAGGATCGGGACGCCCGCGGTGAGCGCATCGCTCGCCAGGCGTTCGGCCACCTCGTGCCCGCTGATGCCGGGCATCATGACGTCGACGATCGCCAGGTCGGGCGGGTGCGCTCGGGCGCTGGTGATTCCGCGCTCGCCGTTCTCGACCGGCTCGACGGCGAACCCGGCCCGGCGCAGACTGATGGCGATGAGTTCGCGGATGTCAGGATCGTCTTCGACAACCAGGATCCGCGTGCTCATGACGAAGTTCCGCGGATTCTCCGGGTGACGAGCGCCTCGGGGAACTCGCGTGCGCTCCTGTTTCCCCTGCCTGCCGGCTCCACGCCGCGTTCGACCATGGCGGCCGCCTCGCACGACAGCAGGGTGGTCGGCAAGGTCACGCGGAAGGTCGAGCCGACCCCGGGAGCGCTCTGCACGGAGAGCGAGCCCCCGTGCAGCTCGACGAGCGCGCGGGTGATCGGCAGCCCGAGCCCGGTGCCCCCTTCCTCCCGCGCGGCGCGGTGGCTGGCCCGGAAGAACCGAGTGAAGAGATGGGGCTGATCCTCCTCGGGAATCCCGAATCCGTTGTCGGCAACCTCGACCCAGACGGCGTCTTCGGCGCGGCCCGCGGTGATGGTGATCGCGCCGCCGGCCGGGGTGTACTTGCAGGCGTTCGAGATGAGGTTGGTAAAGATCTGGGCGCTGCGCTCGCTGTCCGCCCAGAGTGGCGGGAGGCATTCGGGCAGCACGAGCTGCACGGTCTGCCTCTTGCCGGCGATCTGCGGCGTGAAAGCGGCGATCAGATCACGGAGCTGTTGCGGCAGATCGACCGCCTCGCGATGCAGTTCGATCTTGCCCGCTTCGATGCGGGAGATATCGAGCAGGTCGTTGACGAGGGCAATCAGGCGCTGGCTATTCCGCCGCACGACGGTCAGATAGTGCTCCATCTCCGGCGAGATCTCGCCCCCGGCCCCCTCGAGGAGGAGGTCGACAAAGCCGGCGATGGAGGTCAGCGGCGTGCGTAGTTCGTGGGAGACGGTGGCGACGAACTCGTCCTTCAGGCGCTCGACCTCGCGCGTCGCGGTAATGTCCTGAACCTGGGAGACGAAGTAGAGCGGCTCGCCATGATCGTCGCGAACCAGGGAGGCGCTGAGCCGCCCCCAGACGACCGGGCCATCGCGGCGGAGATAGCGCTTCTCCAGGATATAGCTCGGAATCTCCCCGGCGAGGAGGCGCCGGGTCAGCGCCAGGTCTGCCGCCAGATCCTCGGGGTGCGTGAGCTGCTGGAACGTCGTCGCCAGCATCTCCTCCTCGCTGTACCCGAGCATCTCCGTCAGCGCGCGATTGACCTGAAGAAAGGCGCCATCGGGCGCCACGAGCGCCATGCCGATCGCGGCGGAATGGAAGGCGCGGCGCAACTGCTCCGCGAAATCGCGTGCGGTGGCTTCCGCCTGTTTGCGGCGGGCGATGTCTCGGGAGATCGCCGCCGCGCCGATGATGGTCTCATCCGGGGCGCGCACCGGCGAGATCGTCAGCGCGATGTCGAGCCCGGAGCCGTCCTTGCGGCTGCACGTCGTCTCCCGGTTGCGGATGGTTTCCCCACGGCGGAGCGCCGCGATATTGTGGCTGATTTCGTCGATGTCGCCCGGAGGGGACAGGGTGTCGATCGGCCGGCCGATCATCTCGGCGGCCGAGTAGCCGAAGAGGCGCTCGGCAGCGGGATTCCAGCTCGTGACGATGCCGTCGAGCGTCGTGCCGACGATCGCATCGCCGCTGGCCTCGACAATCGTCGCGAGGTTGGCGCGATCCCGCTCTGCCTGCTGGCGCTCCGACAGATCATGGATGGCGCTGACGACGTAGAGGCCGTCAGGCGTGGCAAGCGGGCTGAGGCTGATCTCGACCGGGAACTCGTCGCCATTCTCGCGCCTGGCGGACAGGTCGAGCCCGACACCCATGGGCCGCGTGCGCGGGTCGGCAGCGTCGGCGGCGCCGGCGGCGCGATGACTGGCCTGCCTGACCCGGTGGGAGTCAGGCAGGAGCAGCTCGAGCGGCTGGCCGACGAGCCGCTGGCGCGGATAGCCAAACAGCCGCTCGGCCTGGGCATTGACCGTCACGATCGCGTCATCGGGTCCGACGACGACGATGGCATCGGGCGTCGCCTCCAGGATGGCCGCCGTCCAGGAGAGGGAGCCCGATTCGGCCCCTGGCGCCGGGAGGATGCCTTCATCGTCTGGCAGCGCCATTGTCCGTATCCCTGTTACGGTGCGAATCGACAGTCGAATGAGCGGGGATGCTAGCACACCCCCCGACGATCGTTGCCGAGGCTCGCTACCGGCGCGCGGTCACGTCTCGCCTGGTTCGGGCTGGAGGGGGAGGCGGATGGTGACGGTCGTGCCCTGACCCTCCACGCTGGCGATGTCGAGCGACCCGCCGTGGCGCTCCACGATCTGCCTGGCGCCGGTGAGGCCGAGCCCGGTGCCGCTCGTCTCCCCGACATTGCGGCCGCGTCGGTAGCGTTCGAAGATCAGGGGGAGATCCCCAGCGGGAATGCCGATGCCGCGATCCTGCACGGCAAGCAGGGCATCGCCCTCGACGTCGAGGCTGAGAGTGATGTCGCTACCCACCGGGCTGTATTTCACGGCATTGGTCAGCAGGTTCAGCACCACGCGCTCGATGCCGCGCGTGTCCCACGAGCCGATGATGCGCTCCTGATCGGTGACCAGCCGGATGTCGCGGCTGGAGGCGAGCCGGATCTCTTCCCGGCAGCGCTCGGCGAGGGCGACGAGATCGGTCTCTACTGGCATGAACGCCATGGCGGGGTCATCACGTGAGCGGGCAATATCGACGATGTCTTCGAGGAGGAAGGCGACCCGCGAGCTGAGGGTATCGACCGCGGCCAGCCCATCCTCAAGCCGCTGGGGATCGACCTCGCCGTCCCGCCGCAGCGCCCGCAGGAGCATCTGGGCGTGAAGCTTGATCGAGCTCAATGGGCTGCGCAGGTCATGCGCGATGGCCGTCAGGACCTCTTCCCGGATCTGGTCGGCGGCGACCCGGTCGGTGATGTCGCGGACGACGGCCAGGCTCACGGCGCCAGATGGCAGGTCGAGCCGCCTGGCCCAGAGCTCGACCGGGACCAGCGTGCCGTTCTTGCGTCGCATCTGGCTCGTGATGCGCACCTCGCCGCTGGCGATCAATTGCGCCATCTGTCTGCGCGCCTCCTCCGGCTCGGCCGCGATATCCTCGATCTGGCGCTCCAGCAGTTCGTCCTGCTGGTACCCGAGTAACTCGCACACTGCGGGGTTCGCCTCGATGTAGCGACCATCCGCATCGACGACGAGGATCCCGTTCGGCACACTCTCGAAGAGCATGCGAAAGCGTGCTCGCGCATCTTCGGCCAGGCGGCGCGTCGTCTGTTCTCTGTGGTAGAGGCGCGCATTTTCGACGGCCAATGCTGCCCGTCGCGCCAGTTCCTGCGCCAGGTCCAGATCGTGCTCGTCGAGCGTGTGCCCCGATTCGGCCGTCACGAAGCTGATGGCGCCGAGCGTCTTGCCACGCGCGATCATGGGGACGACGAGGATTGACGTCAGGCCGACGCGGCGCAGGATGTCGAGGTGCTCGGCATCGATGGCGCCGGCGACGAGCATCTCCTCGGTGATCTCCGGAATCAGCTCGGGCTGGCCGGTGCGAATGACCTGATGCACGCCCTGATCGGCTTCGGGGTCGACCGGATATCGCTCCTGCAGTTGCAGCGCCCGATCAATGCGATCCGGGTCGACGTGAGCGACCGCCACCTGCTCGACCGTGCCATCGTCCCGGACCAGGTGGACGGCGCACCAGTCGGCGAGGCGCGGTACCGCGAGGCTGGCGATGCTCGCCAGCGTCGCCTCCACGTCGAGCGACGTCGCGAGAACCTCGCCCGCCTCAGCGAGGAAGCGCTGCGCGCATTCGGCTCGCCGCTGCCGGGTGGCGTCCTGCCAGACGTTGACCACGAAGCGGACGTTGCCCGCCTCGTCGGTCACCGGCGAGGAGCGGACGATGGCCCAACGCTCCTCGCCGGTGGCGTGGACGAGAAAGCGAATCAGCGCCGACTGCTCGGATTGGCGAGTCAGCGCGCGCCGCCCCGGCAAATCCTCCGGCGCGATGATGTGCTCATTCTCATCGAAGATCGAGAAGCGGCTGCCAACCTCTGCCAGCGGCGTCGCCAGCAACTCGGCCGCCGAGGCGAACCCCAGCGAACGCGCCGCCGCGGCGTTGGCATAGATCAGGTGGCCGCTGGGATCCTGCGCGGTCACGCCATCGCCGACGTGGTCCAGAATCGCGGCGAGTTGCGCATCGGGTGTCTGCTGCACGGAGCCTCCCGCGAGGACCGGTGACGGGCCATCATATCTGAAGCGCGTATTATCCAGACACGAGGCGAATTTGACGACCCTGATTCGCTGCGATGGCGCCGCGCATGACGTGCGGGAAGCGCGCAACACGCCCTCTGGTCATCCCGGAGGGCGTGTTGCGCATCGGGGCAGCGCTCGATCGAGCGCCGCCCGGCGTATCAGCGGGCCGTGATTCAGGCGGCGGGTGTCGCCGCGCTTCCTGCCACCGGAGAGGTTGGCAACGCGGCTTCGACGACTGTCTCCTCATTGATGCGTAGATGCCCATCGACGTGCTCGAGGACCGAGTAGATGATGAGCTGCCCGGAGATAGGATTGGTGGTCGAAACGAGCGCCCCGATCTGTCCATTAGCGAGCATTCGCGCGTCGAGGACGCTCTGGAACTTGCTTTGCCGCGACTCCTCGATCGGAACCGGCGTAGACGCGAGCGATTCGATCGCCTTGGCGCTCAGGTTCTTCTGGAGATACTGGTCGGTGTAGAGCGCATAGGCGCGCAGATAGTCGCCCTTGTTGAGGCAATCGGTCAGTTGCTGGTAGAGGGCGGCGATCTCGTCGACGGTGGCCTGATCAGCCGGGTTCCCCTCGGGCATGGTGAAGGGAATCGGCGTCCCCGTGGTCTCCGTCTTTGCCAATTCGGCCGCCGGGGTGC
>JADYYO010000350.1 GCA_020853615.1 Thermomicrobiales bacterium | reverse complement strand
CCTGGGGGATGGCGCGACGCTGTCCCTGGCTCGAGATCGGCAAGTTCGCCAACGCCGTCGGGGCGCTCGCCTGCTGCTCGCTCGGCGCGCAGACATCGCTGCCGTCGCTGTCGGAGGTCGAGGCGCTCCTCGCGGCCAACCCGTTGGTCATGGATTAGCCGCCGGCATTGCCCCATTGGTCCCAACGTCCGTACACTGGGAAACGGACGCCCTGCACCCCGCGTATATGATCATCGACTGGCCCTCATGAGGGAGGGGGCCGTGTCTGTGAGCCGTCGCCCCCGGGTGACGCGGCTGCCAGGAGCCCGCTACGGGCTGGAGGGAAGGGCGCCGCCGATGTCGAGGACACTTTCGGTCTGCCTTTGCGCGGTGATGACCTTCGTCGCCGTCTTTGGCGTACGTCTACTCAGTCCGGTCGCGGTGTATGCGGCGACCGGGACGCTGTCGATGGAAACCCCGCTGCACGATGCCCCGTCCGCCGGAGCGCCCCTGATTGCGCTCGTGCCGGCAGGGGCCGTCGTCTCGATCGACGGCCCGCCGGTCGATGGCTTCTACCCTGTCTCCACCGCCGAGCTCTCGGGGTGGATGCGCGGCGAGACGATGCAATTGCAGAAGGACATCGTCGATCCCGAGGCGGACGCAGCGACGCCGGACGCGGGCGCTGACCAGGCGCCGGTGGCGCAGACCGCCGAGGGCGAACAGAGCTGGACCGAACCCGCAGCAACGGACGCCGCGGCGACGACAACTCCGGCTGACCCTCCCCCGGGAGATCAGACCAGCGCGCCGGCGGATGGCGCAAACGCCGCGCCGCCTGTTGACGCCTCCACGCCATCATCGACCGCGCCCGCGCCTGCTGCCACCGACGCCGTTCCCGCCGTGCCTGACGCCGTGCCCGCTGCAACCGACCCGGCCGCGACCGACCCATCGTTGCCCGGCTCCGCGACGGCGTTCCCGAGCACCGCCGACGCGCCCCCTGTCGATCCTACCCTCGCGCCAACCGCGGAGGCTATCGCTCCGGAGCCGGCCGCGACCAACACAACTCCCGCGGCGACGCCGATCCCGCTCGAACCGGCTCCAGCGGCGACCGACGAGGCGCCGCCGGCGGACGCGACCGCCGCACCCGCGCTGACCGCCGAGCCCGATGTGACGCCGATGCCGCAACCGACCCCCGGGCCGACCGGCCCGGCGACCGTCACGACCGACACGGCCATCCGCACGGGGCCAGGGCGTGACTACGACCTGATCTTCTCGGTGCCGAGAGGGAGCACGGTCGAGCAGACGGGCCAGGTGGTCGATGGCTGGGTCACGGTCCACTACAAGGAGATCTCCGGCTGGGCCCCGCTGGCCGAGCTCGCCGAGCCGCTCACGTTCGAGGCCGAGACGCCGGAGGCCGCGGAGCCGGTCGACACTAAGACGCCGCGCGCCGGCTCCGGCGTCGCCTTCACGACCGTCGATCTCAGCCTGCGTGCCGGCCCGAGTGCCACCGAGGAGCCGGTGGCGGCGGTGCCCGCCGGATCACGGGTGATTCTGACCGGCGTGATGGAGGGTGGCTTCCAGCGCGTGACGTACGACGACCAGATCGGCTGGATCGCGGACGAATTCCTGCAGTCGCCGGAGGATCCCGGCCCGGACGCGCGGGGGAAGGGAAAGACGCAGGACTACGCCGAGCGGCAAGTCGTCCGCTACATCTATCAGGCGGCGGACCGCTACGGCCAGTCGCGCGAGGATATGCTGCGCGTCGCCCGCTGCGAGTCGAACCTCGACCCGTATGCCGTCAACCCCTCGGGATCGTATGGGCTCTTCCAGTTCATCCGCTCGACCTGGAAGTCGACTCCCTACGGCGACAAGAACATCTTCGACCCGCAGGCGAACGCGAATGCCGCCGGGTGGATGTGGGCCCAGGGGCGCAAGAGCGAGTGGGTGTGTCAGTAGAGTCGAGGAGTCGAGGAGTCGAGGAGCAGTCGGCGAGAGGCGAGTCGGACATCGTGAGCCAACAGCCAGAAGCTGATAGCTGATAGCCCGTTTCGAGGAGTCGGCAGGAGACGAGAGGAGTGGGCGGCCACTTGGCCGCCCGCGATCGTTTGCGTCAGAGGCGGCGGTGCATGATGTGGAGGCCGACGCGGCCGAGCGTCGGGTGCTCGAATGCCTCGGGGACGGTGCCGACGATCTCGAAGCCGAGCGCCTGCCAGAGGCGGACCGCCGGCTCGTTCGAGGCGACCACGGCGTTGAACTGCATGGCGGCGTAGCCCTGCGCCCGCGCCCAGCCGAGCGCGTACTCGCCGAGCGCGCGGCCGACGCCCCGGCCGCGTGCGTCGCGCCCGACCATGAAGCTCGCCGTGGCGACGTGGGCGCCCCGGCCGGGCCGGTTCGGCCCCATCTTCGCCGTCCCGAGGAGGCGCGGCCCGTCGCAGGCGACGACCGTCTTCCCGGGCGGCGGCTCGAACCAGACCTGGCGCGCCTGCTCGAATGTCCAATTCGGATCGTAGGTGTAGGAATCGCCGGCGGCGACGACCTCCTGCACGATCGGCCAGATCGCCGGCCAATCGGCCTCGGTCGCATCGCGAATGCTGATCGTCGTGGCCGTCTCATTGGCGTTCAACGTTCGCCTCCATGTCGGCGAGGACCGCGTCGATGGCGCGGCGCGAGATGCCGGCCAGGACCGGGTTGGAGTGTCGATAGTACGGGAGCGCGATCGCGCCGACCGAGAGCGCCCAACCGCGCCCGCGCGCCCAGGTCGCGTCATCGACGGCGAGCACGGCGCGGAAGGCGCGCTGGCTCTCGCCGCTAAAGAGGTTCCAGGCGACCATCAGATCGCAGGCGGGGTCGCCGACGGTGAGGCACCCGAAGTCGATCACACCGCTCAACCTTCCCCCGATCGACAGCAGGTTCCCCGATTGCAGATCGCCATGGATCCAGACCGGCGCTCCCGGCCAGGGTTGCGCGTCAAGCGTCGCCTCCCAGGCGGCAAGCGCGGCGTCCGCATCGATCATGCCCCGCAGCGTGGCGATCGCCTCCCGCGTCGATGCGTCGCGCTGGGCGAGGGGCACGCCACGCGAGGAGTTGTGCGGGCCGGGGCGCGGGCCATCGACCGCATCGCTCCGCTGCAGCGCCGCGATGAACGCCGCGAGCTCCCGCGCGGCCGCGACCGGATCGGCGAAGGGGGCAACGGTCGCGCTCTCGCCGTCGAGCCAGCGGTAAATCGACCAGCGCCACGGGTAGCCCACGCCCGGCTCTCCCATCGCCAGCGGCTCCGGGATGGCCAGCGGCAGGTGCGGAGCGAGCCTCGGCAGCCAGCGCTGCTCCTTCTCCACCTGCCCCGTGGCGTCCTCGATCCTAGGCAGCCGCGCGGCCATCCCGCCGCCGAGCCGAAAGAGCGCGTGGTCCGTCCCGGCCGACGGCACCGGCGTGACAGGGAGACCGGCCCATTGAGGAAACTGCTCGGCGACGAGCTGCCGCACGAGCGGGACGCTCGTTTCCACTTCGTTGGCGTGCATCGGCATGGTCGGCCCGCGTTCTCCCGCCATCACTCGCGTCGTCGGGTCTCTACCGTAATCGCCGCGATGACGGCGGCGCAACGGGACCATGCGCCTGTCGTCCGGTGCGCATACAATCTGTGGCACGAGCGAGTGAATAGGTCGAGCGATCCCGCCGTCAGTGGACGGTAGCGAGGCATGGATTCGAGGAGCATGGGAAGCGGCGGGCGCCTACGCGTCGGAATCATCGGCTGCGCGCTCGGGGGTGTGACGTTGACCGCGCTTGCCCTCGTGGCGCTGGTCGTCGTCGCCTCGGTGCCCGACCCGCTGGCGCTCGGTATCAGCGCGGTCGCGGCCTGCGTCCCCGCTCTCGTCTACGCCGGCATCGTCCTCAGGCTCGATCGCTACGAGTCGGAGCCGAAGCGGAACATCGTCGCCTGCATCGCGTGGGGCGCGGTCGGCGCCATCCTCTTCAGCCTCCTCGGCGGGCTCTTCTTTCAGGCGGTGATCGCCGGGTCGTTCGGCTCCGAGGTCGCCGACGTCGCCTCGATCGTGGTCGGCGCGCCCCTGATCGAAGAGTCGTTCAAGGGCATCGCGGTGCTCGCGCTCCTCTTCTTCGCGCGCGATGAGATCGACAGCACGCTCGATGGCCTGGTCTATGGCGCACTGATCGGCGTCGGCTTCGCCATGACCGAAAACATCCTCTACTTCGGCCAGGCGTATCTCGACGGGGGTCTCGGCGAGTTCGGGGCGCTCGTGCTGGGCCGGGCGGTGCTCGGCGGGTTCGGCCACCCGGCGTACACGGCCGCGACCGGCGCGGCGATCGGCTGGGCGCGCTGCCGCTATGGACAGGGCATTCTGCGCCTCCTGGCGCCGGTCGCCGGCTGGACGGTCGCCGTCGGACTGCACATCGCCTGGAATGGCGGGCTGCTGCTGACCTCGGCCCTGCTCGGCGAGCGCGCATCGCTGCTGAAGGCGGTGACCATCCAGGCGATCCTCGTCATCGTGCCGGCGGTCCTCGTCCTCGCGGCCATCGCGCGCATGTCGGCGCGGCACGAATTGGCGATCCTGCGCGAGGAGCTGCGGAGCGAGGTGGCGCGGGGGAGCCTCACGGACGCCGAATACCAGACGATCATCGACGAGACGAAGCGCCAGCGGTCGCTGGCGCGCGCCGGGGCTAGGGGCGGCCGAGCTCTCCGCCGGCGGCAGAAGGCGTTCTTCGACACCGCTGCCGAGCTCGCCTTCCGCCGCCACCATGCGCGGCGCGGTGAGTCGTTCGGCAGCGACGGCCACGACCGGGACGACCATGACCGTCTGCGGCTGCTGGCGCTGCGGGACGAGCTCGCCGCGGCCGGCGTCGCGCCGGGCGAATTGTGAGGCGTGCCGCCGCCTCGCGAGATCCCTGCCGGCCTCCTCTGGCGGCGAGCGCAATGCTGGCCCCTCTCCCTGATCGGAACACGTCGATGACCGGATCGACCACGCGATGGCGGGTGCGCAATTGCTGCGCCACGTTACGGGAGAGGAACGGCTGCACCAGCTCGCCGGAGGCTGAAAGCCTCCGGCGAGCCGAGGATGACACCCCCTTCGCCACGTGACCGCATCATGTACGCAACCGCCATCACGCGGTCGATCCGGTCATCGCCATCGCCTGAGCCGCGCTCAGGGCGAACATGACGGGATTACGGGGCCGGGGTGCCTTCGCCGAGTCCCGCGACCTGGGTCTCCATCGCCTCCATCTCGGCCACGGGGCTCGCAACCGGACTCGCGACCGGGCTCGCGATCGCGGCAACGGGGCTCGCTATCACCACGGCAACGGGGCTCGCTGGCACGACGGCAACCGGGCTCGCCACAAGACCGGCCTCTGTCGTCGGGCTGGCGACGATCGCGGCTGGTGCTTCGGTCGCCTCCGGCGAGGTGGCGGCCGGCGCCACGATCGTCGCCTCCGGGGTCACTTCGACGACCGGCGAGGGCTGAGGACGCAGGAAGAAGTACCAGAGGAGCCCGAGCACGATCAGCGCGGCAATCAGCCACCAGATCCAGTTGCGATTCGGCGGGGGTGGAGGTGGCGGCGCCACCGGGCGCGTCGGCGGCGGAGGGGGGGGCGGCGTGGGAGCGCCAGCCTGGGCATCCCGGGCGGACGATTCGACGGCAGCGGCGCCGGCGGCAGCCGCTGCCCCAGCGGCCGCGACGACCCGTTCGGGATTGATGGCGCCGCGCGCCGGACGGAATCCGGCGATGGCGGCGGCCTCGTCGCTGGCGAAGCAGATCTCGGGCGTCGTCCGCTCGTACGTCGCCTGACCAGGCACGTGGTAGACGCGAGACGGGAGATTCCCCTTGACCGGGAATCCCGGGGGGCACTCCCGGGCGCCAGTGCCGCGCACGGCATTCTCCGGCAGCCACAACCCGGCCTGGATATCCGGCGTGCCCTCGGCCCACTGATCGGCATCCGGATCGTAATAGCCGAGCGTGGCGTCAGGGAACTCCGGAACGCCAACGACCCAGTCTCCCGTGGTCGGATTCCGATATCCAGCGCGATACCGCCTCGGTCCACTCGTCATCGACATGCTCCTCCCATACGCGACGGCCTCAATTGCCCCTCTCATGAATCATGCCACGATGCATGAAGCGAGTGTTCACGTATCTCACTGCATCACATTCTACCGCTCTCATCTGAAGATGACCCCGGCCGCGAAAAGGGACTCCTCGGGTCGGCTCATGGTGCGGCCAAGCCCGCGTTAGCTGGCTGGCCTGACATGGGCCATGACGAATCGGCTGGCGGGCAGGGGCGGGAAGCGCGAAAGGTCGATGCTGAGGTCCTGCGCGGGCACGTCGTAGTCGATCGCCGTCAGCAGGTGCCGGGTCGCCGCCTTCATGATGGCGATCGTGATGGTCTCGCCGGGGCATCGGTGACCAGTCAGATAGTCACCCCCGCCCTGCGGGATGAAGTCATAGGCACTGCCGTCCCACGCGAGAAACCGGTCGGGGCGGAAGGCGTCGGGGTCATCCCAGATGCGGCCGTCGTGATCGGTGCCATAGAGATCGAGGAGCACCCACGACCCCGGCGCGACCTGCTCGCCGCGCCACGCGAACTCGTGCAGCGCCCGGCCGCCAGTCATCGGGAAGAAGGGGTAGAAGCGCCGTACCTCCTGCACGAAGCGCGTCAACTCCCCGTCGTCGCCGGCCAGCAGCCGCGCTCGCCATGCAGGATGCTCGTGCAGGGCGAGCGCGGCGAAGGTCACGAACCAGGCGATCGCCACCGCCGGCCGCAGGATGTTGACCAGCTCGACCGCCGCGATGTCGACATCCAGCAGCGCGTCGTCCAGGTCGCGGCGCCAGGCGATCGTGTGCGCGGCCGTCCCCGGGGCGGGAGCGATGTGCCGATCCCGAATCGCGCGGATGATCCGCTGGCACCAGCGCTCGGTCCGCCTGCGCAGCAGGAGCGCCCCGAGCACGCGCAGGCTGGCGACACCCGCGTATGTCAGCATGGCGTTGATCTCGCGCGTCCGGCGGCGCGCCGACGCTTCGGTCAAGGGCACGTCAGCCCATTGGCAGACGGCGCGCAAGAGGAGCGGTTGCATCTCGTCGTTGAGGACGATCGCCTCGCGGGTCTCCCAGATGCGCTGGCTGGCGCGCCATTGCTCGTCAAAGGCCGCGACAAGCCCCGCGATCTGCTCGGGCGGCGTCAGCATTTCGAGGAACATCTGCTTGCGGTCGCGATGTGCCGCGCCATCGAGGGTAAAGACGCTCCCCTTGTCCTGCAGGAGGCGCAGCGTCGTGGGCGGGAGGGCGCCCTGGCGCGTGAACCGGTCGGGCTCGTAGAACATGCGCGCCGCATCGGCGCCGAGGACGCAGGTGGCCTCTTGCAGCAACAGCCGCGTCCTGAAGGCATCCGAGTGGTAGCGCCGGACGCGGTTCGAGATGAAGTGGTAGCCCTCGCGCAGCAGCGCGAGGGAGGTGTCGAACTGCTCGGTGCGGGGAAACGTGGCCATTCGCTGCTCTCCGTCCAGGTGGCCCCGCCGGATCGCGTGGCCAGGCGCACGACGCGCTCGCCGGTGATGGGGCAGGCCGGCCAGGCGGCGTCGCCCCGGTTTCGGCCCGCATCCCCCGTGCCACTGCAGGCCCGGCGCGGTGGCTCCCCGCTGTTGCGGAGCGCCATACTTGCCCCATGGACCGCTCGATGCGGGCATCGTCGTCCCCGCTCTTCCTCCATCCCCCGCCCACGGCGCGCCAGCGGCTCACGCGGCAGGTCAAGCAGCTCGCACGCGAGCACGGCCTGACTGTCTCGGCGGTGACCAGCGCCGCGGCCTTCCCCGAGGTGCTCCCCATCCTGCTGGAGCGGATCGCGGCCGGGCATCTCGCTGGGCTCGACTGGTTCACCCCCGAGCGGGCGGCCGCCTCGTGCGACCCGCGGACGCTGATGGACGCGCCGCTCTCCATCCTCTCGGTCGGCATCGCCTATTGGGGCGACGACGGAGGGAAGCCGGACGATGGTGTGCCGCGCGGCCGCATCAGCCGCTACGCGCGCGGGGTCGACTATCACGATCTCCTCCCCCGCCGCATGCGCGCCCTGCATGCGGCGATCGAGGAGCTGACCGGCGCGGCGATCGACTGCCGCTTCCTGACCGACCACGCCCGCATCGTCGACCGGGCGGTCGCCGCCCGCGCGGGGCTCGGCTGGTACGGCAAGCACTCCTGCATCATCGTGCCCGGGCACGGCTCGTGGGTGATGCTCGGCGAAATGCTGATGAACCTCGACCTGGAGCCGGACGAGCCGCTCGCCCACGACTGCGGGCGCTGCCACATCTGCCTCGACCGTTGCCCGACGGGCGCGATCGTCGCGCCCTACACAATCCACGCGCCGTCGTGCCTCTCGTTCCAGACGATCGAGCAGCGGGGCGCCATCCCGCGCGCGATCCGGCCGCGGATGGGCGACTGGGTCTTCGGCTGCGACGTCTGCCAGGAGGTCTGCCCCTACACGAAGGCGGCGGCGAAGGCGCCCGACCCGGAGTTCCTGCCGCCGAGCATTGAGCACGCCTACCCGGCGCTGCACGGGCTGCTGGCGATGTCGAACCGGACCTTCCGGGCCCGCTATCGGGGCACCGCGATCGCCCGCGCCAGGCGCTCCGGCCTCGCCCGCAACGCGGCGGTCGCCCTCGGCAACATCGGCACAGAGGAGGACGCTCCCTTCCTCGGCAGCGTCGTCCTCGGGCACGATCTCGCGCTCGTGCGCGGGCACGCCGCCTGGGCGCTCGGCCGGATCGGGGGACGGCAGGCACGCCGCTTCCTCGACCTGGCGCGACGGCGCGAGCGCGATCCTGAGGCGCGCGCCGAGGTCGAGCAGGCGCTCGAAGTGGCCGCATAGTCCCGGCAGCTCTCGCGCCACGCGGAGCATCTGCCACGGGCTATAGCGCCGTGCGGAAATGGTGTCATCCTGAGCGGAGCGAAGGATCTCGACTCCCGGCAACCCCGTCTCCCCTGGGCCGAGATGCTTCGTGCCTCAGCATGACACGTCTTGCGCACGCCGCTGTAGGGCGCGTTCACTCTCGGCACGGGTGCTGGTCCACACTCACGTCAGGCTGAAACGGGATTCGGGTAATGCCCACCGCTTCGGCACGGCCGGCCCTCACCCCCAGCCCCTCGCCCACGCCGGTGGGCGAGGGGCTGGGGGTGAGGGATGCTGGCGACCGCGACGATCATTCCCGCCAATACCTCCCCTACTCAGAGTGCGCAGGGAAAGGAGGGTCTTTAGCCGGATTTCGTGTCATACGCCGGCTGGCGCGGCCCCTCGGCGGGTTCGGTCGGATGGGGTGGCAGCGTTTCGTCCGCATCCTCACCCGGATCGCGCGCGCCCTCCGCCGGCTCGGTCGGGTGCGCGTTGTGCCACTGCACGGTATCGGCCATCGGCTCGTCATACTTCTCGACCATGGGAGGCTCCTTGCTGGTTGAGCCGGCAAGCCGGCAAGTCGGCGAGCCGGCAAGAGACGAGTCGCAAGTCGCAAGCCAACAGCCAATAGCCCCGTTTCACCCGAAGCAATACTGCAACTCCGGGAAGGCGCGGCGGAGCGCGATCGCCTCCTGCCGCGTGGACTCGGGCGAGCGCCGGCCGTGGAGGAGATCGGCGATGAGATCGGCGATGCGCGCCATCTCCGGCTCCTTCATCCCCCAGCGCGTCACCTCGGTCGTGCCGATGCGCAGCCCGCCGGGGCGGTCCCAATCCTCCGGGCGGTCGCCGGGGATGAGATTCTTGTTGGTGATGATGTTCGCCTCGGCCAGCCGAAAGCCGACCGCCTCGCCGCCGCCGAACGCGCGCACGTCGGCGATCGCCTGATGGGTGCGCGTGAACCCCTTGTGGGCGGCGAGCATCGGCACGCCCCGCTCCTGCAGCGCGGCGGCGAGCGCCTGCGCGTTGACGACGATCTGAGCCATGTAGTCGCGCCCGAAGGCGAGGAACTCGGCGGCGGCCGCGGCGAGCGCCGCGACGCGGTTGACCTGGTGGGTCGCCGCCAGCGTCGGGAAGATGGCGTCGGTCAGCGGGACGGTCAGGGCGGGGTCGTTCCAGACGATGATCCCGCTCTGCGGCCCGGAGAAGGTCTTGCCGGCAGAGCCGGTCAGAACCGCCGCCCCTTCGGCGAGCGGGTCCTGGAACTGGCCGCCGGCGATCAGGCCGAACTGGTGCGCCCCATCGAAGAAGATCTTGCCGCCCCACTCGGCGACGATCCCCGCCATCTCGGCGACCGGGAAGGGAAAGAGGGTCATCGACGCGCCGAGCGCGACGACCACGGGGTGGATCGCGCGCGCCGCGGCGGCGAACGCCTCGAGATCGACCGTCAGCTCGACCGGATCCATCGGCACGTCGTGGATGCGCAGGCCGCGAATGCCCGCTGGGCCATCGGTCCGGTTGCTGGAGTGGCCGCCGAAGGGTTGCGTCACGCTCATGATCGCATCGCCCGGTTGGGTGAGCGCGGCATAGACGGCCATGTTGCCGATCATGCTCGCCACCAGCCGGTGATCGGCGTAGCGCGCCCCGGTCACGCGCTTCAGCAGCTCGATACAGAGCGCCTCGATCTCGTCGATGTATTGAGTGCCGGCGAACCAGCGGTTGGCCGGGCCGACATGCCCCTCGGCGGCGCGCTGACCGACCTCGGCCGAGAGGAGCTGGCGGACAACCGGGCTCATCGGCGCCTCGGGGGCGAGGAGATTGAGGCACTCGTCGCCCCGCCAGCGGGCATTTCTGGCGACTGCAGCGACGACCTCCTGCTGCATGACGCGGGGATCGCCAGCGCGGTCGAGCAGGTCGCTCGCCCAGGCCAGCACGCCGGCATCGTGGACCTCGATGGCGTCACTCGCGGGAATGGTCATGCTGGTCATGAAGTGCGTCTCCTCCACGGGGCCGAATCCTCTTCTGAGCCGGGCAATCACCCCCGGCGTTTCGTCCGGAAGCTGGCAGCACCCCGGCGACAGGGCCACGGGGATCACCTACGATACCGCCTCAGTCGAATCAACACGAGCGAAAGCCAGCCAGCGGGGGTGGAGATGGTGCGAGTCGGGATGGGGCGGGTCGATATCACGCCGGAGCCGGGTATGCGCATGATCGGCATGCCGGATACGCCGCGCGCCGTCGGCGTCGAGTGGCCCTTGCAGGGGACAGTCTTCCTCGTCGAGGCGGGCGACAGCCGGGCCGCCATCGTCTGCCTCGACCTGATCGCGCTGCAGGCCGATCAGGTTGCCGCCCTACGCCGACGGCTGGCGGCGGCAGGCGGTCTCGCGCCGGAGCGGATCATGATCGCCTGCAGCCACACCCACCGCGCCCCGTTCACCGACTGGACGGCGGACGATGACGATGGGGCGGTGCGCGACTTCATCGCCCGGGTCTTCGCCGGGGTGGCCGAGGCGACCGCGAGCGCCGCGGCAACGCTGGAGCCGGCGACGCTCGATTTCGGCAAGAGCCGCACCCACGGCTGGGCCTTCAACCGGCGGCCGATCTACGCGGGCGGCCAGGTCGGCACCCACGGCTGGGCCTGGGCCGAAGGGTTTATCGGCATGGAGGGGACCCCGGACGAAGATGTCTGGATTCTGACCGCGCGCCGCGCGGACGGGACGCCAATCGGCGGGCTGACCGGCTTCGCCTGCCACCCGACGGCGATGGGGCACGACCCGGTCTACTCGGCCGACTACCCGGGCGTGCTGCGGGCCGAGCTGGAAGCGCGCCACGGCGGCATCTTCGGCTTCCTCCTCGGCGCGGCCGGCGACACCTCGACGCCCGACCCGGCCTCGCGCGCCCCGGAGAGCGGCTTTGGGCGCACCCACACCATCGCCATGGGGAGCGGCATCGCCGACACGGCGGACACGGCGGTGGCTGGCGCGGAGGCGGTCGATGGCCATCCGCTGCGCGCCGGCTCGACCCGGCTGCAGATCCCGCAGCGGCGGGCGACGCCGGAGGAGGTCGCGCTGGCGCGCTGGTATCTGGAGGAGCGCCCCGCCGACCTGGACGAGCTGGAGTTCACCCGCCGCTTCTACGGCCACGACCACACCTTCGCCGACGGCAAGCAGGTCGGCAACGAGCGGCACGCGCGCGAGATGCTGCGGATGTGGGAGTGGCAGCAGGGGCCGGACGCCCAGCTCGTGGAAGAGGTCGAGATTCAGGCGATCACGCTGGGCGAGGTGGCGATCGTCGCCTTCCCGGTCGAGCTCTTCACGGCGTTCGGCGAGCGGCTCAAGGCGGAGTCGCCCTTCCCCCGCACCGTGGTCGCCAGCCTGGCCAACGGCTGGCACGGCTACGTGCCGACGCTCGAAGCCTTCTCCCGCGGCGGCTACGAGCCGCGCTTCGCCTACCCGAGCCGGCTCGTTCCCGAGGCGGGCGACCTGCTGACCGACGCGGCGCTGACGCTGTTGCGGGGGATGGGTAATGGGTGAACGGGGGTGAGGGGGTGATGGGGTGATCGGGTAATGGGGCCGTAGGGGCGACACAGGTGTGTCGCCCGCCTCCCCTGCCGGGCGATTCATGCTTGGCAACGCCGTCGCTATTATGGGCGCTTGTGGCAGATCGGCCCAGGCGACGCAGGCGTCGCCCCTACGACCCGGTCTTTTCCCCCGATCACCCCAACACCCAACACCCATCACCTCCGTTCACCCCAACAGCTTCTCCATCACGATGACGTCGACCCAGCAGCCGTCGAGCAGGCCCTGCTCGTGGTAGGTGCCGACGGTGGCGAAGCCGTGGCGCTCGTAGAGGCGCATGCCGCGGCCATTGTGCGGGAAGGCCGCCAGGACCAGCTTGTGATAGCCGAGCTGCCGCGCCCGCTCCTCGAGCGCGGTGAGGAGGGCGTCGCCGATGCCCCGGCCACGCTGCTCGCGGGCGACGTAGACGGAGAAATCGGCGACGTGGCGGTAGGCCGGGCGCGGGTTGAAGGAATTGAGCGAAGCCCAACCGAGAAGGTCGCCGTCCTCATCGACGGCGACGATCACCGGGTGGCGCGGGCCGCGCGTGGCGAGCCACTCGGCTCGCTCCTCCGGGGTGCGCGGCTCGGTCTCGAGCGTGGCGAGCCGATCCGCGATCCCCTGGTTGTAGATGCGGGCGATGGCCGGGGCGTCCTCGACCGTCGCCAGACGAATCTCCACGCCCCGGCCTCACGTTATGACGAGAGTGGCTGCAGTCGCGTCTGCTCGACCTGCGCCAGCTTCTTCTTGAGGCGGTTCAACCGCTCGTTCTGCTTCTTGTTGCGCGGGAAGGATGGGGCGGCAATGTTTCTCTGCTCGAGCGGATCGTTCTTCAGATCGTACATCTCCCACTGGTCCGGGAAGACCTCATCAGCATCGTAGTATCGCGCCAGTTTCAGCCGGCCCTCGCGGATGCTCGCGATATGGTTCGGCGGCTTGGGATACGGCCCGGTCGGTTGACCAGACTGGAAGTCATCATAGGTGAAGACGACGTACGACTGGACGGCCTTTTTCTTCTTCGGCTTGCGCACCACGCTCGAGTAGTCAACCCCCTGCCAGGCAGCTCTCGCCGATTTCGGGGCGCCGAAGAGGCTGGCGATAGTTGGCAGGAAATCGACGTGAGAGACCATCGCGTTCGTGCTGCGCGGATTGGGAAAGAGCTTCGGGTTGGAGAAGACGAGCGGCACGCGCAGCGTCTCCTCGTAGAAGTTGAAGTTCTTCTGCCGCAGGCCGCCGTGCGCCAACCCCATCTCGCCATGGTCCGAGGTCTGGATGATGACGGTATCGTCCGTCAGCCCCTCGGCATCGAGCGTCTCCAGGATCTGGACCAGGTACGCGTCGGACTCCTTCATCAGGTTGCCGTAGAAGTTGAGGTAGTTCTTCTTCTTCTCCGGCGTGTCCAGCAGCCCGAGGCCGGTCGAGGAGATGGCCAGAAACTCCTGCTGCACCGTGGGCTTGGTGTTGAGCCGCTCATCGACCGTCTCCGGCAGACCGATATCCCCCACGAGATCGGCGTCGGTATAGCCGCCCTCCGGCGAATCGTAGGTGTTCGGGTAGGCAAGAACGTCGTGCGGGTTCACGAGAGAGACGACCAGGAAGAACTTGTCTTCCCTGGCCTCGCCTGACTGCAGGAACTGGAGCACGCCATCCTGAGGCGGATCGGCGAGCTCGCCATTCATGAAGCGGCCATCATTGTTCGGCTTGCCGCCGCCAAACTGGTCGACGTCCTGGTTCGCCCCCGCGTCCGGCGGATCCCACCCCTCGAACCCATACTGGTTGACGACCTCGGGGATCCACTCCCCGCCAATCGTCTTGCTGAGGTGCCACTTGCCCTTGTATGGAACGCGATAGCCCGCGGCCTTCATGACGGTGGCGATATTCGGCAGGTTGAGCGGCAACTCGACCTGGTACGGAAACTCCGGCCCGGTCATGTCTTCTTCGAGCGTGTACTTGACGCCGTGTTGGGCCGGGAAGTAGCCGGTCATCAGCGTGGCGCGACTGGGCGAGCACATGCAGGCGCTGCAGAAGGCACGGTTGAAGGAGAGTCCATTCTGCGCGAGGCGCGTCGCCCCCGGCAGATTCTCCGCCGCCCAGTTCTCCGGGAAGTGCTGAATGGCGCGCTGTTGGTCGGTGATGAAGAGGATGACATTCTTGCCGGCGAACGAGCGCCCACCCTTCTTATTGCCCTTGTTCTTCTTCCCCTTCTTCTTTGCCTCGGCCTCGGGGATCATGCCGGTGGCGGCGGCCGCCGGCAGTGCGGCGCCAGCACGAATGAGGTCGCGTCGCTTCACGGGGTCATGCTCCTCTCACCTTCCGCGCATTGTGATCAGATCGAGGCCGGCGATCCCGGGGCTCGTGACCACCCGTTCGTTCTGATCATGCCGAGATATCACTATACGACGTGTAGTTCTGCCTGTCGCCGGGCTCGCGAGAGCGCGTACGCCTCGATGGCGACGACCGGGCATGCTGACCAACCGGGGCGATCGCGATTACGGTCAGGGCGAGCGGAGCTCGTCGTCGGCCAGCCGCTCGGCCGGCGCCGGGAGAATCGGGAGGCGGAGGAAGAAGGTCGAGCCCTCGCCCTCCACGCTCTCCGCCCACGCCTCGCCGCCATGGAGGCGCACGATCGCCAGGCCCAGCCCGGTGCCGGCGATTCCGCGCGCCGCACCAGACCGCGCGCGCCGGTAGCGCGTGAAGAGCGACGGCAACTCGTCGGCCGGGGTGTCGATCCCTTCGTCGGCGACGCTCAGGACGACCGAGCCGCCATCGCGGGTGGTCGCGATGGTGACCGCCCCGCCGGGGGAATACGTGATCACGTTCCCAACGAGGTTGCGG
>JADYYO010000349.1 GCA_020853615.1 Thermomicrobiales bacterium | reverse complement strand
CCCGTGTTCAGAATGATGGCGAGCAGATCGCCGTCGCTGAGCGACGCGGGGCCGCGCAGCTTTAACCGCTCGCGCGGCCGCTCGTCCGGCGGCAGCTCCTTGATGGAGAGCCGGTAGGGCCGCACCGCCAGGCTCGCCATCCCCTCGTCCCCGGCCATCGCTCGCCTCGTCTGCCTCGAACAGCACAGAGGTCGATCATACCGAACCCGTATGGCGGCTGCCGGGCGTGGCCGACGTGGCGCGGCACGGGGGAGGAGGCGCCTCCAGTGCTCGGTGGTCGCCGCCGCTAGCAGCATCCGCCCCCAACGCAGCGGTCACGCGATGGCGTGCCCCTACCGGACGGCATTGTAGGAACATGGCATGCCGTATCCTGCCCTTTCCCTGATGGGCGGAAAACCCCTGCAGTCCTCCCCCCGCGGCAATCCTGCGCCAGGCCCCTTCCCGGCCGCCTCTTGACACGCGGCGAAGGGCGCATATACTACCCAAATCCTAATACCCTAACGTCGCTTTGGATGTGCAATCTTGCCAACGACTGTTAGCGACAAACCGATTGCGCCGGCTGTGCCGGCCCTGGAGCAGTGGCCGCTGCGCGGCGGCGCGCCCTGCCTCGATTTCGCCAACACGGTTGCCTGGCGAGCGACGGAGCGCGAGCTGGACGGGATGCACCACTATCACGACCTGATCCACTGGAGCCGCCATGCCGGGTTCATCTCGCCGGCAGAGAGCGAGCGCCTGCTGCAACGGGCGGCCTTCGACCCGACTGGCACGCGGGAGACGCTAGTGCGCGCTGTCACTTTGCGCGCGGCGATCCACCGCCTCTTCGTCGCCCTCGCCCATGACGATCTCCCCGCGGCCGACGATCTCGCGGCGATCAACGCCGCGCTGGCCGAGGGGATGCCGCGCGCGAAGATCACGCCCAGCGGCGCGGGCTTCGCCTACGCCTTTGCCGACGAGGGGGAGCATCTGGCCTTGCCGCTCTGGAAGCTCGCCGACTCCGCCGCCAGCCTCCTCGTCTCCGGTGAGTGGCAACGCGTGCGCGAATGCCCCGGCCACGAGTGCGGCTGGCTCTTCCTCGACCGCACGCGCAACGGTAACCGCCGCTGGTGTGACAGCGCCGACTGCGGCAATCGCGCCCGCGTGCGCGCCCACTATCAGCGACACCACACGGCAGCGGCCGCGACGGCCTCGTAGACGACAAACGCGGCCACCGATAGTTCCTGCACCCAAGCGAATTTCTCGGTTATGCGGTCCGGGGAGACCCGGGCACGAAAGGAGGCGCCTGTCGTGACGAAGGCGCGGGAGGTGGTCCCGCGCGGGAGCGAGTCGGAATACTCGAGCGAGCCAGGGCAGGCCTGATCGTCGAGGGCGGCGAATGCCGCGGAGGGAAGTGCATGCGTCGGTTGCTTTGGCTGTTCCTCGTCGCCACGGTGGCGGCGACGGGTTGGGGGACGGCGGTTTCGGCCCAGGAGCCGAAAGTCGATCCCGCGTTCAGTAACGAAATCATCACCACCCTCGGCTATCCCGAGGTCGAGGTCGCGGTCGGGCCAGACGGCGTGCAGGCGCCGGCGGCCCTCGAGGCCGGGATCTACCTGGTCACCCTTTCAGTGAGCGAGCCGTACGTCGGGTACCTGAACTTCATGCAGCCCCCGGCCGGGCTGAGCGCCGACGAGACGACGGAGCAGGCGCTCGCGGCGGCGCGGGACGACCTGGTGCAGCCGGGATGGGTCTATGCCGGCGGCACCAACACCCCCGGCTCCGGCGAGACCGCCTCGTTCCTGGTCGATCTGCGCCCCGGCGACTATCAGGTCGCGGCGTCGTACTACACGATGGGCGAGGGTGAGACGGAGGTCCTCAAACTGGCGCCGCTGGCGGTGACGGCGCCGGCCGCGAGCGCCACGCCGAACGCGGCCGCCACCCCAGTGGGGGAGCCGCCCGCGGCCGTGACCCTGGAGGAGACGGACAACCTGCAGTACATCGTCTCCCCCGAGCCGGTCCCGGCCGGCCCGCAGATCTGGAAGATCACCAACACCGGCACGATGCACGCCCATCACGTCGTGATGGTTCGCGTCCCCGACGGGACGACAAAGCAGCAGATCATCAGCGAGTTCAACAGCATGATGGCGGGTACGCCGCCGGCGGGTGATGCCGTCATGAGCCAGTCCGTCTGGGTCGCCTATGCCGCGCTGCAGTCAGGCGGCTGGACCACCTGGGCCGAGTTCGATCTGAAGCCGGCCACCTACGCCGTGATCTGCTACATCTTCGACCCGGCGACGGGCCGCCCGCACGCGGCGGATGGCATGGTGACGGTCTTCTCGGTCGCGTAGCGCCTCGCGCACCTCGGCGGCGCACCAGTCACACGACGATCGCGCCGCATCACCACGCGGCGAGCGCGGCCACTGCGCGCTCGCCGCGCCTTTTCGCGTCGATGCTCCCCCGAAACAGCGCGGTCCTGGCCGGGCTGGCCGTCAACTCGCCACGACGCTCGTGATAAATGCATTGATCTCCGGATTGCTCAGGCGCGTGTAGACCCCGGGATACCCTTTCTGGGCGCAGCCCTGACCGAAACTGACGATACCCATGATCTCCACGGGACGGTACATGGGGATCGACTTCGTGCGCTTTCGATGCTTGCCGGCTTTCACGCGCTTGGTCCGGAACCCGCTGACCTCCTGGGCAATCAACGGCCCGCCGCTGTCGCCCTGGCAGGAATCGCGCCCCTTGAACGAGGCGCAGATCATTACGGCGCTGACAACGTCCGCACGATACGCCTGGCGACATCCGGCATCGCTGGCAATTCGGAGATCCGCCTGGAGCAAACGATCCGAGAGCCGACCATTCTCCGAGGTATTCCCCCACCCCGCGACGACGGCCGGTTGCCCCGCGCTGTCGTACAGCGCCTCCCCCGCATCGACGAATGGGAACGGCTGCGCAACCCCCGGCGGCACCGGCTCGGTCAGTTGCAGAACCGCGGCGTCGTAGGCGAACGACGGCGCGTTCCACTTCGGGTGCTGGAAGACGGCGCTCACGCGGTACCCCGAATCCGGGTCGAACCAGTGGACATTCGTCTGCCCGATCGCCAGCCTGAAGGCCTCTGCCGGCCAGCGCTCCCCCGCCTCGTCTTCGACACAGTGAGCCGCGGTCAGGACGTAGCGCGGCGCGATCAGACTGCCACCGCACTGGTTGTAGAACCCGTTCCCGAGATCGACCAGCACCAGGGTCACGAACGAGAGCGCGCCCGGAGGCGTCGGCTTTCCGCCGACAATCTCGACGCCGGCGCCTTGCCGGTCACGACGGTGTCGTGCCGGGCGGACGCCTGACTCCGGCGGCGCGCCGGCAGCGTGGCCACGATTTCGGCCGCGATCGGCCATCGTCTCCGTCGGCACGTGCGCCTGGACAGTGAAGGCGATCACGAGAATGATCGCCAACGCCTGCGCCACCCCGCGCAACCGCCCGATGCCGCCGTCTCCAGTCATCGCCCCGCGGCCTCCATGCCGTCGGCGTGCCTCGCGCGCCATTGTCGCGAGGGGACGGGCGTGGCAACCGCGCCCGATCTCGAGTGGGACGCCATCGCGCCGTGCAAGTGACGCTGTTACTCAGACATAACTCTAGGCTCCGGGCGGCGTGTGGTCTACGCCTATTCCGGCGTTATCGACCCATGATCGTGAGGTAATTACGGAAAACGACACGCTCGCTTCACGTTCAGCGAAACGAAACGCGATCTCCGGATCATCGAACGAGACAGGAAGACGACGAGGCTGCCTCCACCGCGGAGGCAGCCTCGTTAGGCCGCAAGACGCGGGGCGTCCCGGGCGCGTTAGCGGAACGCCTCCCGCGTGATGAAGTCATTGATGTCCCGAGCACTCAGCCGGGTGTAGATGCCCGGCGTAGTCGGGTCGGCGCAGATCGCGCCCCAGCTCACGATGCCGATCTGCGTCTCCTGGTAGACGGGCACGTCGACGTACCGGGCTCGCTTCTTGCCGTTCTTCTTCTTCGTGACCTTCTGCGTTTCGTAGCCCTTGAACTCTTTGGCCAGGAGTGGGCCGCCGCTATCCCCATGGCACGAATCCCGGTTCGGCGCCGCCGCGCAGAGCATGACATCGAGCGAGAGCCCGCCCCCATACGCGGCGTTACACGCCGCGTCCCCGACCACGTTGAGGTCGGCCGTGAGCAGCCTGTTCGAGCCATCCCTGCTCTTCTCGGTGATGCCCCAGCCCATCACGGCCGTGAGCTGTCCCGCCTTGTCATACTGGGTGTTCCCCGAGCCGACAATGGTGACCGGCCGGGCGACGGCGGGGGGCACGGCGCGATCCAACTGCAGCAGGGCCACGTCGTTCCTCAACGTCGCTATGCTCCACGAGGGATGCGGAATGACCCGCGTGACCCGCCACTTGCTGGACGCTGGGATCTTCTTCAGGTTCAACTTGCCGATGACGAGAGTGAAGGCGCCGGGGTCCAGAACGTTCCCGTCGTCATCCACGACGCAGTGCGCCGCTGTCATCACGTAATGTGGATTGACGAGGGTGCCCCCGCACTCGTAGGTGTCCTTGCCGATCCGGCTATAGACCATCGTCATATAGCCATAGCTGCCCTGAGTCACGGCGCGGCCACCGATGACCTCGCTCTCGACGGCGCGCCGCGCGCGGGCGTTCTTGCCATCCCGCGTATCGGGTTTCCCCTCGGCGGCGACGCCCGGCCGCGCGCCCCGTCCTCGCTGGCTCGCCGACACGACGGCTGGCCCCATGGCCTCGGCAAGCGCCCCGATCGCGAAGAGGGCTGCCAAAGCGACCGCGACGATGCCCCACCATCGCGGCGCCCGAACACACGAATTCATCCCACGACACTCCAGCCACCAGCGGGCTCCATCCCGGCCCGCCTCATGCACGGTAAAGGCAGCAGCGGGCGATCCCCTCCGGCCCGCACCGCATTCGACGCGCAATCAGTCCCCCAAAGTGGCGAACGTTATGTATACCACATCGGTTGAGCGCCGCGTTATCCTACAACAAGATCCGCGTAATGCGCAACCGATAATACGTTCATTTTGGTATCATGTGAGAGTCGGATGGAGCACGTAGACTTTCGCGGCGCGCCGTGGGGTGAAACCACAGCCGGTCGGGGTGCGCGTTCCGGCGAGCGCGGAAGGGCGTGAACGCGGGAGGAGCGTGGTTGCGGCGGCGCCCATCGGGCCTGCCGTGCTCCGAGCCGGCGCAGGCCTGGACGTGATTGGGGGGTACTGCTCGGTTGCACGCGAGACAACCACGCGCGCGCCAGCCCACGCGGCGGCCCAAAGAACAGGGAGGTCCGCCGATTTAGCGACTCAGCGCATCCATGATGAAGGCGTTGATCCCCGGGTCGCTGAGGCGGGTGTAGACCCCGGGAGATCCTCGTTCGGCGCAGCCTCGGCCCCAACTGACGATGCCGATCTGCGAGAGGTTTTCGTAGACCGGAACCTGCTTCGTCTGGCGCCCCATCTGCCGATGATGGCGCTTGCCGTTCCGCTGGTGCTTCCTGTGCTTCGTCACGGTCCGCGTGCCGACCTGCTCACGCGCGATCAGCGGGCCGCCGCTGTCGCCATAGCACGAGTCCCGGTGGCGATACGACGCGCAGATCATCACGCGGGCATCGAATCCGCTACGGTAGGCCTTGCCGCATGCCTGGTCGCTGGCGATCCGGAGATCCGCCGCCCGCAGTTGCGCGGGGGCAGGGCCTTGCTCGGAGATCTGGCCCCACCCCACGACGCTCGCCGGCTTCCCCGCCTCGTCGAACTCCGTCTGGCCGGGGCCGACGATCGTGATCGGCTCGATCCCTTCGTCGTCGACTGCTTCCGTGAGGCGCAGGACCGCGACATCGTTCGCGAACGTGACTGGGTTGTACGCCGGGTGCAGCACGACCTCTGCGACTGGCCTTCCCGCGCCCGGCTTGAACGAGCGGATATTCGCCTGGCCAATGGCGAGGTGGAATTTCTGCGGAGTCTTCTGATTGCCAGCGACGCAGTGGGCGGCGGTCAGCACGTGGGTCATGTCGATCAGGGTGCCGCCGCACTGGATGTAGACCGGCTTCTTCTTTCTCTGCTTCTGCTGCTTCTGCTTGCCGGCGTCGATCAGGATGTAGACCATGAAGGTGTCGACTCCCTGGGGCACCGGATGGCCGCCGACGATCTCGGTCTGCACGCGGCCCTGGCGATCGCGGGCCGGCTTGCCGTTCGCCTGCCCGCCGGCGTGGTGCTTCTTCTGGCCGGCCATCGCGGCCGCCGGCGCCAGCGTCCCGGCGATCAACACGGCGGCGAACAGCAGGTTGAGCACGATGATCGACGCCTGCCGCCGCGATTGAACACGGTTATCGCTCATGTCGAATTCGGCCTTCCGTGACGCAATCCCGACCGATGCGGCGCGAACTGTAGCGACCCGGCCCCTCGTCGCGCTATCCCGGCGTCCGTCCACCCTGGAGCAGCCGCGTGGCGTCGGCGGCAATGCGCTCGATCAGCACCGGCACAGGCTCGACCGACGCGATCAGTCCGGCATCCTGCCCGAAGAGGATCGGCATGCGGTCGACGTCGACCGCCGCCCGCGCCTCGGCCACCGCGGCGGCCGCCTCGGGGCGGCACTTGCGCAACTCCCACTCCCGGCCCGCCCACTCCCGCAGGAAGCCATTGCGCCAGGTGCGGGCCAGCGCGCCGGGCCAGACGCGGCCGGAGACGATATCAGGAATCTCCGTCAGGTCGGTGTCGTAACCGTCGCTCGCGACGATGACCTGCTTGACGGCATCGGGGATCGGCGCCTCGACCGTCGCCAGAAAGCGGGTGCCCATCAGCGCGCCCTCGGCGCCGAGCATCAGCGCGGCGGCCAGGCCCCGGCCATCGGCGATGCCGCCGGCCGCGAGAACCGGGAGCGGGGCGACGGCGTCGACCACCCGTGGCACCAGGGGGAAGGTCCCCATCGTGCCGACGTGCCCGCCGCCGTCGGTCCCCTGCGCCACGATGGCGCCGGCGCCGGCATCCGCCGCGCGGCGAGCCTCGGCCGCGTCCGAGACCATATGGACGACCAGGCAGCCGGCAGCTTTCGCGCGCGCGAAGATCGGCGCGAGATCCTGATCGCTCCGCGCCCAGGCGAAGGAGGCGACCCGCGGCCGCTCCTCCAGGAGCGCCGCGATGGCGTCGTCGCTCGCGGAGAAGAGGAGGAGGTTGAGCCCGAACGGCCGCCCGGTCAGGCTCCTGATGCGCTTGGCGCGCTCCCGGATCTGGTCAGGGCTCAACCCACTGCAGCCGAGAATGCCGAGCCCGCCGGCATTGCTGACCGCCGCCACCAGCTCGGGCGAGGTCGAGGGCGGGCCCATGCCACCGAGCACAATCGGGTAGCGCACGCCCGCGAGCGCGCAGAAGCGGGTCGTCAGCACATCGGCTCCTGTCGACGCGTTATCGATGCCCGTCATCGCCTCTCCCTCCACCGTTCACAGGGCATCATGAGCGCAGGCGCACTCTGAGGAGCGCCGCCACCGGCATGCCCCAGAATCGCCGCACCGTGCCCTACTCCTCTTCCTCGTCAAAGCAGAAGTAGGTTTGTTCCGCGAGCGCGAGGGGGTCGTAATCCGCGTCGGAGTCGGGGTTCAGCCAGTCGAAGATGAACTCGCGATCGGAGACCATGCTGGCGCCGATGCTGCACGGATCTTCATACGTGTCGTCATGCAGATGCACCACGCTCAGCGGCGTTGCATCGCCATAGAGATAGAGCGAGGCCTGATGCGGCCCCTGCTCGTGGCTGTGCCAGGCGGAGAGGAACGCCAGCATGTCCATCGCCCGCTTCTTCGCCTGCGACGAACTATGCGCCACGACCGGCACCGAGAGCGTGACGTTGTAGACCCCGTGCGAGCGCGGCCACGGTCTCTCGTCGCCCGCCGAATCGTTCGCCTGCTGCGAGTCCTCGCTACCGCTCACGGACACGCATTCCCCCTCTCGTTTCCGGGCCATTGCCGCTCACCGTGCGTCTTCCCCCAGTATCGCAAGCCCGCGCGGTTTCCGGAATGGCCGTCGTTTCCGGAGATCACGAACAGCCGGAAAATGGCACGGCGAAATGTCGCAAATGTCGCATGACGCGAGATGGTGCACCGAGGCTGAGATCGCTCCGAGCCAGGCGATTCAGCTCCCCGGCACGATCCGGTAGAGGAGGCCCGCCTGGTCGTCGGAGACGATGAGGCTGCCGTCCGGCGCGACGACGACGCCGGCCGGGCGGCCCCAGCGGTCGCCGCTCGCGTCCTGCCAGCCGGTGACGAAGTCGCGCGCCGCGACCGGCTCGCCATGCTGGAAGTCGATGCGGAGCAGCTTCGGCGCGGCCGGCGGCTGCCGATTCCAGGAGCCGTGCTGCGCCACGATCAGGTCGCCATCCAGCGCGGCGGAGACGCCATGCCCGGTCAGGAAGGCCAGGCCGAGCGGCGCCGAGTGCGCCTGGATGCCGATCGTCGGCGGGGTGATGTTAGCGCAATCGGCGCCCGGCTCCTGCGGCGTGGCGTCGGGAGGCAGGCAGTTCGGCCAGCCGTAGTTGGCCCCCTGCTGCACGATCGTCACCAGGTCGGGCGGGATCTCGTTCCCCTGGTTGTCCCGCTCATTGACCGTCGCCCAGAGGAGGCCGGTTCCCGGCTGGAAGGCGAGCCCGACCGCGTTGCGCAGGCCGGTGGCGATGACCTGCAGATCGCGGCCATCCGCGTTGGCGCGGGAGACGGTCGCGCGCAGCGGCTCCGTCTCCTGGCAAATGTTGCAGGAAGAGCCGACGGCGAGATAGAGCATCCCGTCCGGCCCGAAGGCGACGGTGCGCGTGTGGTGGCCGCTCACTGGCAGGTTCGGAATGACGACATCCTGCTCGCCGACCGGCCCGGCGGGATCGTAGCGGTAGCGGCTGATCTGCTGCTCCTCGCCGACGTAGAGGTATTCGCCATCGCCAGCGTGGAAGAAGGCGACACTCGCCGGCTGGTTCAGGCCGGTGATGAGCGCCTCCGGCTGGCCGAGGTTGCCGTTGGCGTAGGGGTAGCGATAGACGATGCCGTCTCCCTGCGCGGCGACGAGCAGGTTGCCAGCGCTGTCAAAGGCCATGAAGCGCGGCCCGCCGAGCTGCGCGCCGACGACCGAGATCGTGGTACCGGGGGGCGCCAGCAGCGTGTGGCCGGTCACGCCGAAGCCGTTCGGATCGGCGACCTCGACCGCCACCAGCTCGGGGTTCGCCGTCTCGGCGTCGTCGACGAGGAGCGCCGGTCCCTGCCGGGCGGCGATGCTCGGGGGCGCGGCGCATGCTACGGCCGCGCCCCCGAGCAGAAGGGCGATGAAGGCGACGATCCGGGGCAGGGCGTGCCGGGCGTCGCGAGCCATCTGAATCATGAGAACCGGTTCCTCGCTACGAAGACGCTCTGGCGCGTCGCGTGCTCGAATCCCCGGTTCGTCGCACAGGGCATGCCCGGCGGCAGATCAGTCCTCTTTCGCCACCGCATCTTCGACGCCAGTCAGGAAGGCGTCGAGCACCTGCATGTAGCGCTCCGGCTCCTCGGCGTGGGCCATGTGCGAGCTCTCCTCGAAGATGACCCACTCCGCGCCCGGGATGCCGTTCCTGACCGTCTCGGCGATGAGCGGCGTCGCCTCGTCGAAGCGGCCGGAGGTGACGAGCGTTGGCGCCCGAATCTCGCCGAGGCGGGGGATGATGTCCCACTCCTTGAGGGTGCCGACGACGTGGAACTCGCTCGGCCCATTCATGGTGTGATAGACCTCGGGGTTGGCCGCGATCGAGGCGAAGCTGCGCTGCACGTACTCCGGGTTCGGCACGACGCGACAGACGTGCCGGTCGTAGAAGACCTGCATCGCCTCCTGGTACTCAGGGCTGTCGACCGTCCCCGCTGCCTCGTGCCGCAGCAGCGTCTGCTGCACCTCCGGCGGCAGATCCGCGCGCAGGCGGTTCGCCTCCTCGACCCACTGGATCATGCTCGCCGGCGAGCTGGCGATCGTCAGGCTCTCCAACCCCCGCGGCTGCGTCAGCGCATACTCCATCGCCAGCATGCCGCCCCACGACTGCCCGAGGAGATGAATGCGGTCGAGCCCGAGCGCCTGGCGGACGGCATCGACCTCTTCGACGTAGAGCTCGATCGTCCACATCTCCGGCTTCGATTCAGGGATCGCGGAGCGGCTGCAGCCGATCTGGTCGTAGTAGATGACCCGCCGGCCGGTGTCGGCTATCGCGTCGAGCGACTCGAGATAGTCGTGCGCGGCGCCCGGGCCGCCGTGCAGGCAGAGGAGGGGGAATTTGCCCGGCTCCTCCCCGTTGCCAACGATCCGGTACCAGGTTTCGTAGCCCTTGTAGGGGATCGTGCCTTCCTGTATCGGTTGGGTGGTCGCCGTCATCGCCTCCTCCTTGGCAGCACGCTCTCTTCCCGCGCTCCGGTTCGTCGGCCCGGGCGCACGCCTTGCGCGGCCGATGATCGCACATGCGGCCGGGCCGGCATCGCGAGCGATGGGGCGCGCTCATGGCCCCGCCCCTGCCGCATCTCGCCAACGGCGTAGCCACAGCATCGGTTGAGATGCTGCCGTTTGCCGGATACTATCGGGAGCATGCCGCGTCCCCGAGCTATCCGGCCGGGGCAGGCGGCAATCCCGACGATCACCGCTCGCCGCTGGAGACGCCATGAAAACGCTTCTGATCCTGCGCCATGGCAAGGCGCAACGCGATGCCCCCGAGGGAGATCACGCCCGTGAGTTGAACGAGCGGGGCCGCCAGGCATCCGCCCTGGTCGGGAGCTATATCGCCAGCGAGATCGGCGTTCCCGACGCCATCCTGACGTCGGATGCCACTCGTGCGCAGCAGACGGCGGAGATCGTCGCCGAGTCGCTCGGGTACGGCGGGCAGTTGACCGTGGTGCCGCAGATCTACGACGCGGAGCTGAATACCCTGCTCGCCCTCGTGCGCAGCATCCTCGACGAGGTCGACTTCGCGATCCTCGTCGGCCATAACCCCGGCTTCGAGGAGCTGGCCGCGGCGCTGGCCGGCATCGACGAGGACGACGTTCTCCTGCCGACGGCGGCGTTCGCGCACCTCCAGTTCGATGTCGACCAATGGGACGAGGCGCGCAAGGGGACGGGCCGCTGGCTCGGCGTGATCACGCCCAAGGCGATCGCGGCGGACGCCGAGGAGTAGGACGCGGTTTGCGCGAGGT
>JADYYO010000348.1 GCA_020853615.1 Thermomicrobiales bacterium | reverse complement strand
TGCCGCCCGCGCCCCTGTACCATGCGCGCATGCGGCAATCACCGGCCCAGTCGCCACCCTCCGCACCACCCGCCCCGGCGGGCATCGTCATCGAGGCCGCGCGCCTGCGCGATCTCCCCGCGCTGGCCGCGCTGCAGCGGCGCGCCTTTCCGCCCCGGCTCGCCTACACCTTTGCCACGCTGGCGCTCCTCTGGGCGCTCCCCTGGGTGCGCGTCCTCATAGCGCGGCGGGGGAAGACGATCGCCGGCTGCATCATCGGCGATCGGGTCATCGACGGCGGGCGCGTCATCAACCTGGCGGTCGACCCCGAGGCGCGGCGGCAGGGAATCGGCACGGCGCTGCTGGCCGCGATCGAGCGCGCCCTGCCCGTCGATACCATGACGCTGATGGTCCAGATCGAAAACGACGCCGCCCAGGCGCTCTACCGGGGCGTCGGCTACGTCGAGGAGGTGACGCTCCCCAACTACTACGGCTCCGGTCGCGCCGGCGTCCGCATGCGCAAGCGGTTGCGGCGGGGGTGATGGGTGTTGGGTGTTGGGCTATTGGCTGTTGGCCGTTGGCTTCAGTCGTTCTTGCTGTCTAGCCGACTTGCCGGCTCGCCGTCTCTTCTTCTCGACTCCTCGACTCCGTCACCGGCATCCCCGGCGGCAGCTTCGCTTTGCGATCGAGCATCGGGGGTGGCAGATGTCGTCGGGCATGCCGAGGTCGTGGCAGTTGCGTAGGCAGTCGTTGTGGACGCGGCGGCACTGCCGCCGGCAGCGGCGGCGCAGCCGCTTGCGCGGCCGGTCGTGATGGCGGTGTCGGGCAAGGCCGGGCGCGGCGAGACGCTCCGTGACTGCGCCGCCCAGCAGGAGAGCCGCCAACGCGCGCAGGGCATTCCGCCGCGCGACACGCTGGCTGAAGGCGGCCACGATCGCGCCGGGCATGAGGTCAGCCACGGGCCAATCTCCTCCCGAGCGGCTTGTAGTCACATCGCTGGAAGCACTGCTTCCGCCAGATCTTGCATTCTCGCTTGCATTCGCGGGCGAATGCGCCCGTGCGCCGGCACCGGGCGTTGCAGAACCTGCGGTCGGCCCCGCAGCGAACCTGGCACGCCTGCCGCCGCGCCGCCGCGTCTCGTGGACCGCGCACAAGGATCCCGGCCATCGCACCCGCGATCACCGCCACCAGCCCGCGCAGCATGTCCCGCCGCGACGCCGTCGCGGCAACGCTCCTGGCCATCGCATCGAACCGCCGCTCGTCCATGCTGCCTCCGGTGACGGGCTAATGGTTGTGGGTTGTTGGCTTCTGGCTTTTGGCCGTTGGCTGCTGGCTCACGACTCCTGACTTCCGACCTACTTCTCGACTTCTCGACTCCTCGACTCCTCGACTTCTCGACTCAACAATTCGCCTTGCATTGCGACTTCCCGATACGGCATCCCTGCTTGCAGAGGTCGCGGCTGTCGCCGTCGAGAATGTTGCAGGCCTGGTCACACGATTTCCGGTTCTGCTTGCAGCGCTTGTCGCAGCGGCGCCGCCATTGCTTCCGGTCATGGCCCGCGTGTGCGGGCGGGACTCTGGTGCCCAGCCCAGCCGCGGCCAGGAGAGCCAGCATCTTTCGTCGCGGACCTATCCAACCGCACATCGGTACTCACCCCGTGACAACCGATCGGCCTTGCGACGCATCTCTTGTCGACTCGCCGGCTCGCCGACTTGCCATCTTCTCACTGCATGTTATCGTGCCGGGGCCGGGAGCGCGTGACGATGGGGAGTGCGCGATGACGGATGGCAGGATCGGGGTCGGCATCATCGGGTGCGGCGATGTGGCGCTGCGCACCTACGCGCCGGGGCTGGCGGCCGTCGCGGACCGGGCTGACGTCGTCGCCCTCTTCGACGCCGACCCGGCGCGGGCGGCGGCGCTGGCCGAGCGCTTCGCCAGCTACGGCATGCCGCACCCGCGCATCGCGCCGTCGCTCGACGAACTGCTCGCCGATGCCGCCATCGCCGGGGTCTTCGATCTCACCCCCGCGCCGCTGCACCACACGATCACCATGGCCGCCATGCGCGCGGGGAAGTCCGTCTTCTCGGAGAAGCCCCTCGCCAGCACGCTTGCCGAAGCGCAGGAGGCGATCGCCTACGCCCGCGCCCACGACCTGACCCTCCTCTGCGCCCCGGCGGTGATGGCCACGAACCGCTTCCGCTGGCTCAAGCACCAGCTCTCTGCCGGCTGGATCGGCCGGCCGACGCTCGCCGTTGGGCAGATGGCCAACATGGGCCCCGCGGCGTGGCTCGGCTACACGGGCGACCCGGCCGTCTTCTACAGCCCGGCGGTCGGGCCGGTGCTCGATACCGGCGTCTACATCCTGCACGCCATCACCGGCCTCTTTGGCCCGGCGCGGCGGGTGGAGGCTTTCGGCGGCATCGCCATCCCCCGCCGCACGGTCCTCATCCCCGACAGGTATGGCGAGATCATCGAGGTCGGCGCGCCCGACCACGTCCTCATCCACCTCGATTTCGGCGAGAACCGCTTCGGACAAGTCCTCTCCTCCTTCGCGACGCCCCGCTCCCGCGCCCCGGCGCTGGAGATCCATGCCGAGTTCGGCACGGTCAGCATCGCGCAGCAGGACTGGTACGACCTCGAGCAGCCGATCGAGCTCCTGCAGCGCGACGAGTCAGCGGCGAGCGGCGAGGCGGTGACCGCAATCATGCCGACCGGCCCCTCGCGCGCGGTCAACCTCATCCAGGCCGGGCCGGAGCACTTCATCGCGGTCCTGGAGCGCGCCGAGGCCCCGCTCCTCACCGCCGAGCACGCCGCGCACGTCATGGAGATCATCTCTGCCGTCGGCCAGTCGATCGCCGAGGGCCGGGCAGTCGATATCAGTCGAGATGTCGAGGAGTCGAGGAGTCGAGAAGTAAGTCGGAAGTCGTGAGCCAGCAGCCAACGGCCAAGAGCCAAAGGCCAACAGCCAATGGCCAGAAGCCAACAGCCAACAGCCCGGAGACCCCCATGCTCGTACTCCCCGAGAACCCGATCGGCATCCAGCTTTATACGGTGCGCGAGGCGGCGCGTGATGACTTCGCCGGCACGTTGCGGCGGCTGGCCCAGGGCGGCTTCCGCGCGGTCGAGTTCGCCGGCTACGGCGGCATGGCCATCCGGGAGCTGCGCGCCCTCCTCCGCGAGCTCGATCTCCGCGTCGCCGGCTCGCATATCCCCCTCGCCGACTTCGAGGAGCGGTTGGCCGTACGCCTGGCCGAGGTGGTGGAGCTCGGCGGGGAGTACGCGGTCGTCCCCTGGGTGCCGGAGGTGTGGCGCGGCAGCCTCGACGCCGCGCGGCAGCTCGCGGCGAACCTGAACACCTGGGCGGTCGCGGCGCGGGATGCCGGGCTGGGGTTCGCTTATCACCATCACGCGTTCGAGTTCGATCCGCTGCCGGGCGGCAATGGCGCCACCCTCTTCGACATCATCACCGCCGAGACCGATCCGCATCTGGTCGGCATCGAGCTCGACGTCTACTGGGCCGCGCACGCCGGCGTCGATCCGGCGCATCTGCTGCAGGAGTTGCAGGGGCGGGTCCCCCTCCTCCACTTGAAGGATCTCGGTGCCGGCGCGGATCGCCCCGATCTCCCGGCCGGGGAGGGGATCCTGCGCTGGGAGGAGATCCTCACGGCCGCCATGGCCACCGGCACGCGCTGGTGGATCGTCGAGCAGGACAACCCCGCCGAGCCGATCGCCGACGCCATCCGCGCCCTGCGAAATATCGAGGGGATGGGGTGAGACAAGTCGTGAGTCGGAAGTCGGAAGCTGATAGCCGATAGCCAGAGGCCAACAGCCAATAGCCAGAAGCCAATAGGCCGTCCGGAGGTTTCACATGCGTCTCGGGAACAGGGTCTCGGTCGTTACGGGAGGAGGGTCCGGCATCGGCCGGGCCATCGCGGAGCGCTTCGCGCGCGAGGGGTCGCGCGTGGTCATCGTCGACCGGTATGGCGACCGCGCCGAGGCGGTCGCCCGGGGCATCGACGACACCGGCGGCGAATCGATGGCGGTCGAGGCGGACGTCGCCACGCCAGAGGGAGTCGACCACCTCTTCGCGCGGGCGCAGGACGTCTTCGGGCCGGTCGAGATCCTCGTCAACAACGCGGGCGCATCGCTCGGCAACGACCTGCGCACGATCGCGCACGATGTCTGGGATCAGAACTTCGCCATCGTCCTCAAGAGCGCCTTCCTCTGTACCAAGGCGGCGCTGCCGGGGATGATCGCGCGGCGGCAGGGGGTCATCCTCAACATCGCCTCGGTCAACGGCATGATGGGCCTCGGCGAGGAGGCCTATTCTGCCGCCAAGGCGGGGATGATCAACCTCACGCAGAACACCGCCGTCCGCTACGGCGAGTATCAGGTGCGCGCCAACTGCATTGCGCCCGGCACGGTCGACACCCCGATCTGGAACGAGCGGAAGGCGGCGAACCCGAACGTGATGGAGGAGCTGAAGGCGTGGTATCCGCTCGGGCGGGTCGGCCACCCGGAGGATATCGCCAACGCCGCCCTCTTCCTCGCCTCGGACGAGGCCTCCTGGATCACCGGCGTCCTGCTGCCGGTCGATGGCGGCCTCACCGCCGGCCTCTACCGGATGGGGAAGGACCTCAACCCGGAGAACGCATAGCCCCGGTTCCGCGAAGCGGCAGCGGTTATGGCAACTGGAGAGTCCGGTGCGATTGACGGCGGGCGCGCGGGATGATAGGATGATGGTGGCAGAGATGAATGGGACAAGGGATGTTAGCCTTGAGCGGTTGACCTCCTGATTTTCGAATGATACGATCGGCGCCGACCTGCTGAGCAGGGAGCGGCGTCTTGACGACCTCTCCTGGCTCCCGGAGCCATGGGAGGTCTCTTTTTTGGAGAAGGAGGTGCCGATGGGGCAGAAAAACGTGCCGCCAGGGAGTACTTCTGGTGTCAGCAGAAGTCCGGCGGCACGCGAAACCCGAGGACCCGTGAGAGCCCTGCACCGCTAGCGTATCACACGTCCTCGCAAAACCTCCCCCAATTAATTGCGCCGTGCACACCCCGTGTCATGCTGAGGCACGAAGCATCTCGGCACAAGGGGACGCGATGGTCCGGGAGCCGAGATCCTTCGCTTCGCTCAGGATGACACGGCGTCCGCACGGCGTTGCAAACCGTTTGTCCGATGGCCTTCTATTCTATTGGAAGGGGGATACCTCATGGCTTCGCGCCAACACGCTTTCGCCGGAGACGATGCTCGTGATGTGATGGGAATGGGTCGGGATCGGGCCGGCACGATTTCGGGAGAGGACGATGCGCGGATGGGCGGCTTCGTGGTGAGTCTGGAGGAGAGCGGCCAGTCGCGGATCGCGCTCGTTGGCGGCAAGGGCGCGCATCTGGGGGAGCTCTTGTGGATCGACAGCGTTCGCGTGCCGCCCGGCTTTTGCGTGACGACGGAGGCCTTCCGCCGGATCATGGCGGCAGCGCCGGCCATCGATGAGCGGCTCGAGCGGCTGGCGCGCCTGCGGCCGGACGACCGGGAGGCGATCGGCGCGCTGAGCGCGGCGATCCGCCGCACCCTCGAGGAGACCGCGATTCCCGACGATCTGGCGGTGGCGATCACGCTCGCGGTCGCCCGTCTCGGCGAGCGCGCCGCGTACGCCGTCCGCTCCAGCGCGACGGCGGAGGA
>JADYYO010000347.1 GCA_020853615.1 Thermomicrobiales bacterium | reverse complement strand
GCGCCCGCCCACAGCGCCTACCTCGCGTACCTCGACGCGTCGTGCGCGACCCTGCTGCCGGTGACGCCCCGGCCAACCAGCGAGGCACCGGGCCTCGAGCCGCACTCGCTCTTCGCCGCGCCCGGGATGACCTGGTGGCAGCCGGACGAGCCGGCGATCGTCGCGACGATCCGGGCGGCGATTGCCGGCCAGGATGAGGCGATCGCCTCGCCGCGCGAGCGCATCCTGCGCGAGATGACCTGGGAGCGGGCGGCGCGCCGGCTCCTGGCGGTACTCAGCGAGGTGGAGCCGCCGCGAGCCGCGCGATCACGCTGGCGGCCGCGTCGCTGGAATAGGCGCGGCTGAAGAGGGCATAGGCCTCACGCGTCATCCGCTCGGCCAGCTCCGGATCGTGCAGCAGGCGCAGGACGGCGGTGGCGAAGGCAGCGGGATCGCCCGCGATCATGGCGTGCGCCCCATCCTCGACGGCGATCCCCTCGACGCCAATCGGCGTCGATACCACCGGCCGCCAGCGCGAGAAGGCTTCCAGCACCTTGATGCGCGTCCCGCCGCCGGCGCGCAGCGGCACGACCGCGAGGTGCGCGTCGCGGTACCAGGGCGCCACGTCGTCGACCTCGCCGATCACCTCGACGCCCGCCTGCGCCTCCAGCCTCCGGAACGCCGTCGCGGCGCCCGCGCCGACGATGCGCAGTGTCACGGGCCGCGCGGCGCCCGCCTGAATGCGGGGAAGGATATCGGTGCAGAAGTAGCGGATGGCGTCGGCGTTCGGCGCGTAGCCGAGGGTGCCGACGAAGAGGAGGGTAAACGGCGTGTTGGCCGGCGGGGGAAACGGCGTCGTCTCCGGCAGGGGGAGCGTGTTCGGCAGGGTGACAATCTCGGTCCGTCCCGGATCCCGCGCCAGCAGCGCCTCGCGGTCGCTCTCCGCCGAGACGTAGAGGCGGTCGAAGCGGGCGAGCGCGGCATCCTCCCGCGCCCGGGCTGCCTCGGCCTCGGCCTCGTAACGGGTGGCGGCGGCCGGATCGCCGAGGATTCTCGAGAGGGCCGCCATGCGCTGGCCGCTGACCGACTCCAGCTCATCGAGATCGAGATGGCAGGCCTCGGCGAAACGGAGCCAGGGCGCGGCGGCGTCGACGGCGGCGAGCCGGAAGAGGTGCACGATGTCAAACGCTTCGCGGCGGGAGAGGGTTTGCCCCGCGCCGCCATCGACGACCTGCTCGCAGTGGGCGGTCAGGTCGGGAGGGAGCGCGGTAGGTGGCGACAGGTAGCGCGGTGCGACGAGGAGCGTGAGGCGAGAGACGCCAGCCAGCGCGTGCAGTGTCGCCGCCGCGCGCATGGCGAGGCCGTTGCCGCTCGGCGCCGGGGCGACCGGGGTGACGAAGAGAAGGCGCGGTTTCGCTATGGCATCGTCGTCCCGGGCGCCGGCATCGGCACTCGCATCGCCCGGTAGGCGGTCACGGCCCATGCTGGCAGAAGCTCCTCCGGCGACCGCGCGTACGGCTGCAGGTACCGAGTGTAGTCATCGAGCGCCTGGCCGGTCGCCTGGTGGGTCCAGGTGTGGCCGCGATCGTCGCCCAACCCGGCGTGGCGCACGGCGAGGTAGCTCTCCAGCGCGCCGGAGGTGGTGGTCACGGCCCCGAGCCGCGCCTGGTCGAGCAGGAACCAGACATCCTCGTCGCCGGGGAGCGGGCGAAACGGCTGCTCCTCCCAGATGTCACGAGGGAAGAGGAGGGTCGCGCCGGGGAGATGCCCCTGGCGCGAGCGGCGGATCTCCCAGCGGGCGAGATCGAAGAAGAGGAAGGGCGAGAGAAAGACGAGCGCCGGCCGGCAGGCGACGCGCCAGCGGCGATCGAGCGCGGCGACGGACGCGGCCAGGAAGTCCGGCCCGTACCAGTCGTCGTCGTCCATCTTCTGGATCAGGAGGCCCCGCGCGCGCGCGATCCCGGCGTTTAGCTTGCTGCCCAGCGGCGTCCCGGGCGGCAGCCGCACGAGCGTCCCGCCCGCCGCCGCCACCTCCGCCTCGTCCACGGGGAAGCGATCGCCGTCATCGACGACGATCAGCTCCCGGTCGTGGGCGGGGTAGCTCTGCTGGCGATAGCCGGCCAGGGCCAGCGGCACGAAGCGGGGCCGGTCGCGCGTGGTCAGGACGACCGAGACGCGAGGCCGGCCGGGATCGCTCGCTCGCCCGTCGACACTGCCCAAGCCGATGACCGTTCACTACGTCTGCAGGCAGAAGAAGCCGGCGGTGCCGTTGATCGGGTTGCAGTTCGTGTTCCTGGCGCAGCACGCGCCGTCGGTCACGGGCCCGCCATTGCCGATGCCCGGGCAGCAGCGCTTCTGCTTGCCACAATGCTTGACATGGGTGCAGAAGTAGCCGGGTCCCTGCTCGGTCGACGAGTAGCAGGGGCCTTTCCCACTCGTCGCCTGCCGCGTGCACTGCGCGGCCTGCTGGGGGTCGAGGAAGAACTCCGCCTCGCACCACTCCTGGCAGAACATCTGGAATTGCGAGAAGTCGTTCTTCTTGTGCTTGTGGTGATGCCGCGCCTCGGCCGACCAGGGGAGCGTCGCCGTCGCGGCGGCCAGGATGCCGGCCACCGCGGCGCGCCGCGTTGCGCCGGATGCGAGCGCTTGCGCCAGCCGATCGAGTGTTTCGCCCATTGCTTCTCTCCTCGATGCTAGGGAATGGCGAGTGGCAGAGCGTGATGGCATGGCAGGATGAGGGATCGGAGCTATTTCGCGTGGATGATCGCCTAAACAGGCACGCAAATCGGGTGCGTACTGTTCAGCGAATCACACATCTCCTCGCTCGTGCAGCAGACGCCCGTCGTGACCTCAACTCCATTCCAGGGCGTGGCCGGGCAGCAACTCTTCCCCTTGCCGCAATGGGCAAGGCGGACGCAATAGTGCCCGGGGCCAGTCTCATAGCATGGACCCTTCCCCGACTGCGCTTGCTCGACACAATTCTCGTAGTCCTGTTCGGTGTCGGCCCAACCTCCGCACCACGACTCGCAGTACTCCAGATACGCCGCGTAGTCCGGCTTCGGACCGCGATGGTGATGGTGTTTGTGATGGCCATGACGATCGTGGCCGTGGTGGTGGTGAGGTCGACGGTGGCGCCGATGCCCCCCAACTCCGGCGAAATTGCCCTGCCCTGCCGAGGGCGACTCTCCCGCGGCGGACGACCACGGGAGCGCCGCTGCCAGACCCGCTACGAGAGCGCCGATCGTCTCGCGTCGCGAGGCTCCCGCGGCCAGCGCCTTCGCCAGCCGATCGATCGTTTCGCCCATGTGCCGGCTCCTTCGCTGCGCGCTCCTGGCCACCACCGGAGCGCGATGACCATGCGGCCCTCTCTGGTTCCTGGGGCGCGGACGCTCCATGCGTATCCTACACCTCGCTCCGCGATATCACACGTTCGCGCGCACCATGATTCCCAGGTAGCGCCAGAATTGCCTCGATGCCGACCATTGGGCCGGCCGCGATCCTCCCCCCCTCGTCGATGATGTAGGCTGCGGGCGTCTCCAGCGCGCCAAACAGGCGCGCGACCTCGCGGCGCCGCTGCAGAAGCACCGGCGCATCGACGCCCGTCGCGGCGATCAGCGCCTCGTTCTCGGCGCGGTCGCCGCGGCTGACGATCACAAGATTCTGACCGGGCGCGTTGCCCATCTGCTCCAGCAGGTCGATGCAGGGCGGGCAGGTTGGGTCGGAGAAGAGGAGCGTGATCGTCGTGCCGCGCTGCTCCGCCAGCGACCAGTCTCCACCGTCGAGGATGGGCAGGGTGAATGCCGGCGCCGCATCGCCTGGCCCCAGGGGCGTGACGGCGAGCGGCGGCGGCTCGATGGCCGTGAGCGCGACGGGCGCCGCATCGGATTCAGGAGGTGCTATTCCTCGCGCCGCGCTCAGCAGCGCCTTCGGCCCACGCAGCATCGCGCCTACCGTGCGTCGCTGGCGATCGACGAGGTATCCGACTGGCGTCGCCGTGGTGAGGGTCAGTCGTAAAGACTGCGCAGCGGGATCGTGCAGCACTACGCCGGGGAGAGCGGCGAATGGGGTAAAGGCGTCCCGGTCCTCCTCACCGGCGACGATCGCGACGACGAGCGGCGCGCCGGGCTTGGGCGGCATGGCCGCCAGCTCGCGGGCGAAGGCACGGGAGTAGAGGCAGTCGGGGTGGAGAACGACGAGGAGGAGCGGCTGTCCGGCAAGGCCGGAGAGGGTGACGAGCTTGCCGTACCTCTCGGCTTCGCCAAGCGTAGGGAGGGCGAAATCGGAGAGGTAGGAGCCTGCCGCGAGGCCCGGCGCCGCCAGTGGCCATGCTGCTGGCTCCTCATCCGGCTCACTCAGCAGGAGCCGGCCCCGCTCGACCAGCAGGCGATAGCAGAGGGCTCCTACCAACGCGAGGGCGGCGAGCGCCAGCGCCAGCAGAATCGCGAGCATGCCGGCCAGCGGATCGGGAGCGTGGAGCATCGCGGCCTCCGGGCGCCGGACGCGGAAATGCACGGAATGGCGCCGATGTCAGCAGGGAGCCGTCACCGGACGCGGGGCAGGATCGTAGCAGATTGGATCGGGGCGCCGGTTGGCGCCGGCAGGCGCGCGGCGTGCCGATGGCACGATTGCTGCATTTGTCCTGTCTGAGGAACGGGAGCACTTCTGCTCGCCGTTCGAATGAAGGAGAGGAAACCCGATGACCGACCGCACGAGCACCGGCAACCGCATCCACGGCACGGCCGACGAGATGAAGGGGAAGGCCAAGGAGGCGTGGGGCGACCTGACCGACGACGAGCGTCTGAAGCTCGAAGGCAAGGGCGACCAGCTCAAGGGCAAGGCCGAGCGTGCCATGGGCGATGTCAAGGACAAGCTCGGTGAGGTGAAAGATGATGTCGGCGACGCCATTGGCGACGCCCGCGACGACATCGAACGCCGCACGCGCTAGCGATCGCACGTTACGCGGACCGCACCGGGGCGAGAGCCCCGGTGCGTTGTCGTGTTCCGTGTGCATTCCCGTGGTCAGGCGCTCGGGGCAGGCATCCCCTCCTCATCCCAACCGCGCACGGCGTAGTAGGCGTCGATCTGGCGCTCGAGCCAGGCGGGATCGATGTGCGGCCCGTCTGCTCGCGGCTGGAGGAGGCGCGGCGGCAGGGTGTCGAGGGCGCGGGTCCATCCTTGGGCGACGTTGAAGCGCTTCTTCACCTCGTTGATGTGCGCGCCGGCGGCGCGCAGGTCATCCGCGGTGGTCGGGAGGCCGGTTACCGCCCGATGGAGCGCGGCGCTCTCCTCGTACAGGTCGCCCAGGGAGTGGCGCAGGAATTTACACAGGGTCAGCGAGTCGAGGAGCGCCGCCTGGTCTTCCGAGCCGGCCGCGGCCGCCGCCCGCGCCAGGGCATCGGCGTCGGGGTCGCTTCGGTCGGAGAGATCGACGTCGTAGGCGGAGGAGCGGTTGTGGCAGGCGCCGCGCGCGGCGACCGCGAGGCCGAGGGCGAGGGTCGGCAGGCGGCGCGGGTCGTAGCCCGGCAGCTCCAACCCCTTGACGTGCATCGCCCACGCGTCGCTCCCCTGGCCGACCCGCTCGGCCGCCGCCCGCGATCCCTCGGCGAGCAGGTCGCCGACGATCCCCTCGCGGGAGCCGATCTGGTGGAGCGCCCGCAGGAGCGACGCGCCATCGCCCCAGCGAGGAAGGTCGCCCCGGGCGACGCCGAGGTCGACATCCCGCTCGCGGCACTCCATCGCCCAGGCGACCGTGCTCCCCGCCGAAATGGCGTCGATGCCGAGCTCGTCGCAGAGCGCGGCGGCGCGCAGGACGACGTTCGGATCGCTGACACCGCAGAGGGAGCCGAGCGCGAAAAGGGTCTCGTATTCGACCCGGGCCGAGGTTTCGGGTTCGGCGTCGCGGGTGCGGTAGTGGTGCTCGCAGCCGACGGTGCAGGCGGCGCAAGCGTGCTTGCCGGTCGCGTGCTCGAGGTGGAGCGTCTCGCCCGAGATCGCCTCGGCGCCGGCGAACTGGCCGCGCTGGAAGTTCCGCGTCGGCAGCAGCCCCATCCGGTTGAAGAAGGCGACGTTCGCTGCCGTGCCGATGTCGCGGTACTTCGCGGTGGCCGGGCCGACGCTGCGGGCGGCGAGATCCCGGGCCAGCGCCGCGACCGCGCGCGGGTCGGCGGCGGGGGGGAGGCGGCTGCCGCGCACGGCGATCGCCTTGAGCCGTTTGGCGCCCATGACCGCGCCGCCGCCGGTGCGGCCGGCGAGGCGGCCGTCGTTGGCGATCGCCGCGTAGCGCACCCCTCGCTCCCCGGCGGGCCCAATCGCGGCCACGCGGAAGGCCGTCCCCAGGTCGCCCCGCAGCCATTCGGAGGTCTCGGCCGCCGAGTAGCCAAGGAGATCGTCGGCATGGCGAAGGCGGACATTGCCATCGTCGATGACAAGGACGCTCCATTCATGCGCCATGCCCGTGATCGCCAGCGCGTCGTGGCCGGCGCGTTTCAGCGCCAGCGCGAGGTAGGACGAGGAGAGGGAGTCGCCGATCATCCCGGTCTGCGGCGAGCGCGCGGCGACCGCGACTTTGCTGGCGGTGGTGATGCCGGTGCCGGCGAAGGGGGAGGTGGCGAAGATCAGCGGGTTCTCCGGCCCCAACGGATCGGCGCCGGGCGGGCAGAGGTGGAGCAGGAGGAGGCTGGCGAGGCCGATGCCGCCGATGATGCCGGCGAAGTCGGCATCCGCGATCGGCTCGGTCCAGGCGCTGGAGCCGCGCTCGTCGAGCGCGACGCGCAACAGGCGCCCATGCACCCCGCCGATCGTCGCCGCCATGGTCTCAGCCGCCGGCCGCGCTGGCGACGAGGATCACCGTCGTCTCCGGCCCGAGCTGCAGGCCGGCCTCGCGGGTGAAGCGCTCATCGACGACGAAGCTGTAGCCATCGAGGGGCCATCCCGTCGCCGCATCGAGCGCCGTGCCCGCCAGCGCCGGGCAGCGCCGGACCAGATCGGCCGCCAGCGCGCCGAGCGTCGCGCCCGATGCCGGCACCACGCGCTCCCGCGCCAGCAGACGCGGCACCCCGAACAACTCGACGACAAGACAGGGCAGTGCGGAAGATGCGGCGGAGGGAGATTCTGGCGATGCGCGCATATGGACAACTCCAGATGGCGGTTCGACTGAGATGATAGCAGTGGAGAGGTGATGGGTGGTGGGTTTTGGGTGACGGGAGAAGATTGCCCCCACTCGGCCTCCCGGAGCCTTGGCAATCTTGGCAACCTTCACCACCTATCACCCCATCACCCATCACCCTCGCCCCAGGCCGCTCTGCTTGAAGAAGTAGCGCGCGGCGCGGGTGGCCAGCGCCAGCAGCAGGACGAGCATGACGAAGGCGAGGATGAGGTCGATCAGCGTCACGTCGGGGAGCGGGCTCTGCACCACGACCGAGCGTACGCCCCAGATGCCGAGGATGATGCCGCCGATGCCGAGCACCAACTCGTGCAAGCTGCGCAGCCCGAGCGCGAAGATGCCCGACGCCGAGATCAGGACGACGAGCAGGATGGTGACGACGCGAAGGTAGATGGGCCGCTGCCACGTGAGCCGGTCGACCAGCATGAATGCCGCGGGGTCGCTTGGGGAGCGGACGGACGCCGGGTCGACGGGAGCGGGTGGGAGCATGTTGAGCCGCGCGACCTGATCCTCGAGCGTCATCGAGATATTGCGCCGCACCTGCTCCGGCGAATCGATGACGATCTCCTTGCCGTTGGGAAGGGTATTGGAGACGATTAGCCCGAGCAGGAGCGTGTAATCGTCGAACGGATAGCGTTGCGGCGTGCCGCGGATGGGCAGCTCGATCGAGTAGGTGTACGAGCCCGATTTCCCCGGCACCGTCACCGTCGCCGAGGGAGGCAGGCCGCGCCGCCTCGCGGCGTCGTTTCCCAGCGAATAGAAGGCCCCCGTGATCTCCGGGCAGATGGCCGGGCAGATCCGATGCCCGGAGACGGTCAGCGTCGCCATGCGGCTCGACTCGTCGAGGCGCATCGCCGTGATGTTGACGAAGGCGGTGTCGGGGCCGAGGGGCGCGTCCGGATCGATCGCGTCCCCGGTGAAGAGGTCGTAAATCTGGTCGGTCTCCTGCCCGCGCATCTCCTTGACCATGCTGGCCAGCGCGGCGGGCAGCATGGCGAGGACGGCGATGACCACCAGCGTGGTGATGACGAAGGCCGCAAGCGCCCGCTTGTTGATCGGCGCTCGCGCGTCGCCGGTGTCATCGAGCACGGGTGCTCCGGCCGTGTTCGCTGTCACGGGGGACATCTCCTCGATCGGTGATGGTGCATCCCGACGTGGGATGCGGCGGCATCATGCGGAGACCGGCGTCGCCGCGGCGGGGGCGAGATCGCCGCGCCAGGCCGCGGCAACGTCGAGATCGGCGGGGATCAGATCGTGCTCGGCCATCCAGCGCGCGTAGCTCTCCCAGCGCTCGCGCGTCTGGGTGCCGAAGGGCACGCCGCCGGTTGTCCAGGCGGGGATCAGGAGCTTGATCCCCGCCTCCTCGACCGGCACGTCCAGATCGGGGTTCGCGGCGCGCAGGGCGGCGATGGCCGCCACCGGATCGGCGATGGCATCCTCGTAGCCGCGACGGGTGGCGCCGAGGAAGCGCGCGATCAGGTCACCGCGCTGGGCCACTGTCTCGTCGCTGGCGGCAATGACCAGCTCGTAGTAGCGAGGCACGCCCCAGTCGTCGACCTTCAGCATCCGTGTCGGGTACCCCTCCTGCTCGGCCAGGATCGGCTCGTGCGTCCAGAAGGCGCCGAGTGAAGCGTCGACCCGGCCGGAGATGAGGCCGGGAACGAGATCGAAGCCGATATTGACCAGATCGACATCGCTCATCGCCGCTCCATCGTCGGCGAGCATGGTGGCCAGATAGGCTTCCTGGCTCGGGATGCCGGGGTAGCCGACGCTCTTCCCGACCAGATCGGCCGGCCGCTCGATGCCGCTCGACGCGAGAACCATGATCCCCTGCAGCGGCGTCTGCACCAGCGCCAGCACCGAGGCGACAGGGACCTTCGCCGCCCGCGCCAGAAGGATGTCAGTTTGATACGAGATGCCGAAGGCGTCGCGCCCCGCGCCGACCGTTTGCAGCACCGTCGTCGGGTCGGAGGGGGTGTAGAACTCCGGCGCGAGGCCGGCGTCGGCGAAGTAGCCCCGCTCCTGCGCCAGGAAGAGCCCGGCGTGGTTGGCGTTCGGATACCAGTCGAGCGGGACGGTGATGCGCTCGAGCTCTCCCTGCGCCAGTGCTGCGGAGGGGACGCGCCAACGGAGCGGGCCAGGAAAGCTGCCGAGCGCCGCGGCGCCCGCCGTTGCGGTGAGGAGCGCCGCGGCGCGGCGGCGCGAGATCGGGGTTGGGGAACTCACGGGAGACCTCCGGGATCATCGCGACTGACGCGAGCGTGTTGTCTGCAGCAGAGTGTGCGGCGGATGGCCGCGGGATGGCAATGGCGGCCACTGATGCGGCGAGCGCGTGCCGGCTTTGCGATCTCTATCCGACCGCAGGGAGCACCTGATTCACCCGCGAATCGATCTGCGCCGCGACCTCGGCGAGCGTGCGCCCGGCCAACGCCTCCCGGAAACGCGATTCGGCATCGGCGCTGATATCGGCGAGCGCCAGCCCCATCGCCCGGCTGATCGGGCAACCCTGGTCGAGTTGCTCGCTCGAATGGCGCACCGGCGCGCTCACGGTGATGTCGTAGATGTCGGCCAGGGTGATCTCCGCGGCAGGGCGCGCCAGCCGATAGCCGCCGTCGCGGCCCTCGACCGCTTCGACGATGCCGGCGCGCACAAACGGGGAGAGCAGCCTGCGGACGCAGGTCGCGTGGACGTTTGTGCTCCCGGCAAGCGCGGCGCTAGTGGAGGATGTAGGTGTTCTTGCCAGGAGGACCAGCGTGTGGACGGCCAGCGCGAAGCGTTGATGCGCCATGCGGCCCCTACCTCTCGTGCGCCCCTCCTTGCGCAAGCGTACGGCCGACGACGCGGCTTGGCAATGGGCGCAGTATTGGCCGCGCGACCGGCGCCGAAGCCGGAACAACTCAGGGACCTGGGCGCTTGGCCCAGGTCCCTGAGTGGAAGAAGGGGGTGAGGGGAGGGATGCCCTCCGGAGGGATGGGGGAAGCGACGGCCTAGCGCGCGGCCTCGGCGGGAGCGAGGCGCGGCGCCGGAGCGCGATGGGGCAGGATGGCCGGGATGCGCTCGATATTCAGGATGGCCAGGGCGGTTGCGCCGGCGATGAAGCCGAGCGCTGCCAGAAAGGCGACCGCGCCGGGAACGCGGGGCACGAAGGCCGAGGACGCGGCGGGGGCGGCGTGCATGCGGAGCGCGGTGCCGGTGAGGCCGTCGATGGTCATGCGCACGTTGTCGCCGACGCGAAGGTCTTCGAGGGCGACCGCTTCGCCGCCGCGCATCACGCTGGCGTCGCCGCTGACGGCGAAGGCGACGGGCGACTGCGAGCCCTGCTCGATCAGGGCGATCTTCCCCTCGCCCGCGCCGACGACGGAGCCTTCGAGGGTGACTGGGACGCCGACGACCGGGGCGCGGTCGACCGGGCTGAAGGTGCCCAGCCCCGTGGCGGAGACGTCGCTCCAGCGGGCCATCAGGGCGGCGGCAAGGAGCGCGGTGAAGACGACGGCGGCCAACGTGCGGGCCGACCCGCGCAATCGTGTGGGCCAGGAGACGGATGGTCGATCCAGATACATCGTGAACCCCTTTCCACGAAGGCGCCGGGTCGATTTGCTGCCGAGTGCAGCCTGGTCCGCGAGCGCTCGTGACGCCAATCAGTGTGCCGCCTCGAGGTCGACGCGCCGGCGACCGGGCAACCGATGCGGGGGGAAGGGATGAGATCCCGGCCGCGCGGCGCGTCTCCTCGGTGCGGGTGAGATGGTTGCGGGACCATCTCCGCGGGCTGGTTGTGCGGGGTTCACATCCTCCGCGGGGAGGAGCGGTGCGGGCGGGAGTCGGGTCCGGCCGGCGGTGGCTGGGTCGCCTCCGGGGTCCGGCGGGGCCGCCTCGCGTAGAACGAATGTACTACCGCCATGCCTCCCTGTCAAGCAGGTTTCGAACGAATTTTCTGATCTGGCCTGGCGCCGATTCGGGCGCCGGAGACATCGCTCGTAGCCATTCGCGGGGAGATATTGCAAAGAGCGTGCCAACCATGCCGATTTCGTGGCGCCATCCCCCGAATGCGGGAGGGGAAGCGCAGGTTGGCTATCTGTAGAGAGATACGCGCGGTGGCGGGCTTTGGTTTGCGATCGGTGCCGATCTGGCACGAATGGGCCGCGAATGTGGCCCGTTTGGCGCGTGTCCACCGCCGGGTGCCCAGTTGAGTGCCGCGACACGGCGACGGTGCCATCCTGAGCTTGCGAAGGATCTCGGCTCGAGGAACGTCCACTTCCCCGGAGCCGAGATGCTTCGTTCCTCGGCATGACACGATCCGCGTGTCGCGGTACTGAGGGAATCTGACGGAAAAATCGGTAGAACTACTGATGCGCGAAGGGGAAGCGTGGCGGACGATAGAGGCTCACGGGAATGCTGCGCCTGTCGTGGCGCGGAGGGTGGAGCCGCGGCGCACTTGGGGCCCGGCGAAAGGGAGCGTTGAAGTGGACCCGCGGCAATTCGATTGGTTGACCCGGTGCCTATCCGTGTTCGCGAGCCGCCGTCGCTTCGCCGGCATCGTCGCCGCGGCCGGCTTGGCGGTTGCCTTGCCGGGCGGGGCAGCGGCGAAGAAGAAGCGCAAGAAGCGGTGCAAGAAGGGCGCTGCCAGGTGCGGGAAGACGTGCGTCAACACGAAAACCAACGCCGCGCACTGCGGCGGTTGCGGGCGCGCCTGCGATAGCGCGGAAACGTGCCGGGATGGGCAATGCCAGCCGAAGTCCTCGACGTGCGGCTCGGGCGGCACGTGTCTCGTCTTCGCCACCAGCACGATCTACCCCGGAAACCTCGGGGGCCTGGCCGGCGCCGACCAGAAGTGCAACGCCCGCGCCGCGGCCGCCAATCTCCCCGGCACGTACATGGCCTGGCTCTCCGACAACACCGGTTCGCCCGCATCGCGCTTCGTCCAATCGACCGGTCCCTACGTGCTGACCACTGGCGCCAGGATCGCCGACAACTGGGCGGATCTGACCAACGTCGACCCCGAGCCCCGGCTGGACCACCCGATCGACCGGGACGAGTTCGGGGGTGAGATCACGGTCAACGCCCTCTACCGGTACACGTGGACCAATACCAGGCCGGACGGCACGCTGGCCGATGCAGACCGCCACTGCCAGAACTGGGCGACCAGCCAGGGAACGCCGAACTTCGGCAGCGCCGGCAACGTCAACGCGACTGGCAGCTTCTGGACCTACGCCACGAGCATCTTCTGCGACAACCCCGGTCAACGGCTCTACTGCTTCCAGCAGAGCTGACGCCGGCGGCGGGGGATAGACGAGTAAGGGGGAAAGTGGTTCGCGGCGCGGGGCCACGACGAACCGGCGTCGGGCGACGATCTCCAGCACGACCATCAGCGCGATCGCCCCGACCATCGTGGTGACGAGCGCGCTCGGGCCGAAGTCGTGCCCGGCCACCACCAGCGCGGCCGAGAAGTTGCGCATCCCGGCGCCAAATGCCGCCACCTGGCGTTCATCGCGGTTGGCGGCGCTGGCCGCGCGCCAGCCGATGCCGACCGCGCCCAGCGCCAGCAGCGTCGCGGCCGGGACGAGCCACCTCCCCAGGGTCGACAGGAGCTGGCGCCAAGCGAGGAGGAGCCCCGCCGCAAGGTCGACGGCCATGCAGGGGCTGGAGATGCGGCTCAGCTCGCGGGACCAGCTAGCCATCCCCGAGTAGCGCGCCCGGCTCGCCAGCCCCAACGCCAGCGGCAGCAGCATGATGACGAGCAGCGATCTGGCGATCTCTCCTTGCAGCACCGATGCGTCGGGCAGGAGGAGGGGGAGCACGATCGGGGCAGAGACGATGGTGATCGTCATATGGTGATCGTCATCAGGAGCACCATCAGGCCGACCGAGAAGGGCACGTGGCCGTGCGAGCGCCGCGCCAGCGTCGGCAAGAGCGGTGCGCCAGCGCACGCTTCCAGCAGGATGAGCCCGATTTACCCTCCGGCGTGAGCGGAAGCACGCGCCAGGGCCAGCGCGAAGAGCGGGACGGCGACGAAGTTTGTCAGCAGGTCAGGGCGAGGAGGCGCGGATGCCGCAACAAGGCGTGGATCTGGCTGACCGGCACGCTCGTGCCGATCGCCAGCATGCCGGTGAAGACGCCGGCGAGGATGCCGACCTGGGAGATGGCGTGCTGCATAATCTCCATGATCCTGCCGCCTCCTCGGACCGGGGCTTCGCGCTGGCCAGCGACACCACGGCGTTTCGCCAGCGAACTCGTCGCACCTGAGCTACTTGCGTGCTTCACCGCGGACTGGTGAGATTCCGCCCATGAATCAGCACGCCCAGTGGGCGACCAATACGGAGAAGGACATTCCATGGCCCGGACGCGAATCGACGCCTCGCACATCATCGCTTACCAGGATGGCGGGCACCGCCACCTGCGGGATGGCACGATCGTGCTCGAGGGGAACGAGATCGTCTACGTCGGGCCGGCCGGAAGCTGGAGCGGGACGGTCGACGAGACGATCGACGGCGGCGGCATGGTCGTCACCCCCGGTTTCATCAATACGCACACCCATCTCTACGAGTCACCCCTCGACAAGAGCTTCGTCGAGGACAAGGGGCGGCGCCAGTTCTACCTCTCCGGGCTTTTCGAGTACCTCCCGGTCCGCTCGATGGCGATGGACGACGAGGCGGCCCACGCCTGCCTCGCCTACTCGATGGCCGAGCTGCTGCGCACTGGCACCACCACGGTGATGGAGATCGGCGCCTACGCCGAGGAGGCGGTACGCCAGGCCGAGCACTTCGGCATGCGTCTCTACATGGGGCTCG
>JADYYO010000346.1 GCA_020853615.1 Thermomicrobiales bacterium | reverse complement strand
ATCGGAGGAGACGAATTTCATCCATATTCGCGGCCGCTGCTCTCGCGTGCTCTATGGGACTCACCGGGGGTGACTTCGGCGGCGCGTCGATCGTTACGGCGCAGAGTGCTCAGCAGGGCAACCAGGGTCAGGGCAACCAACAGGGCAATCAGGGCCAAGGCAATCAGCAAGGCAACCAGGGCCAAGGCAATCAGGGCCAGGGCAACCAACAGGGCAATCAGGGTCAAGGGAACCAGGGCCAGGGCAATCAGCAAGGCAACCAGGGTCAAGGGAACCAGCAAGGCAACCAAGGCCAGGGCAATCAGGGCCAGGGCAACCAGCAAGGCAACCAACAGGGCAACCAGGGCCAGGGGAACCAACAGGGCAACCAGGGTCAGGGGAACCAACAGGGCAACCAGGGTCAGGGGAACCAACAGGGCAACCAGGGTCAGGGGAACCAACAGGGCAACCAGGGTCAGGGGAACCAACAGGGCAACCAGGGCCAAGGGAACCAACAGGGCAACCAGGGTCAGGGCAATCAGCAAGGCAACCAGGGTCAAGGCAATCAGGGCCAGGGCAACCAACAGGGCAATCAGGGTCAAGGGAACCAACAGGGCAATCAGGGCCAAGGGAATCAGCAAGGGAACCAGGGCCAAGGCAACCAGCACGGGAGCCAGGAAGGCAACCAGCATGGTTCCCAGGAGGGGAGTCAGGAGGGCTCGCAGCACGGCAGCCAGGAAGGTAGCCAGCAGGGCAATCAACACGGGAGCCAGGAAGGCAACCAGCATGGTTCCCAGGAGGGGAGCCAGGAGGGCTCGCAGCACGGTTCCCAGCAGGGCAGCCAAGAGGGTAGCCAGCATGGTAGCCAGGAGGGCAGCCAGCAAGGCTCGCAGCAGGGCTCTCAGCAGGGGAGCCAGGAAGGATCTCAGGCGGGCTCGCAGGCCGGTAGCCAGGCGGGCAGCCAGGCCGGGAGCTAGGCGGGCAGCCAGGCCGGGAGCCAGGAAGGCAGCCAGGAAGGCTCGCAGACGGGGAGTCAAGCCGGTAGCCAAGGCGGCGGTGGCGGTGGACATCACCACAACGGCGGCAATGGCGGCAACGGAGGTAACGGTGGCAACGGCGGCCTGCCGACGGTCTCGGGCATCCGGGGGGAGGTCTCCGGACAGTACTTCGGCCCGGTCTTCCCGACCGACATGTGCGGAACAGATACCCTCGCCACCACGGGTGTGTTTGCTCAGGTCTGTAATGCGTGGGCTGAGACCGGAGGACCAGCCTCTGTGACCCCACAGCCGTAGGCCGCGCGGTCACTAGATCGGGGCGCCTCTCCAGCAAGGAGAGGCGCCCCAGATCACCGTCCGAAACGTCAATAGAACTCGAGAGGCCCGTTCAGAGGAGTTCGGCAGAGATGGCAACCTGGCAATCGCGATCGTGGCATTGGTTCCGAGGGCACGCCAAAGTTGCCGAAATCTTCGGGGCCGATCTCCGTTCGCTGGCGGCGCTGCGCATTGTGCTCGCGTTGATCGCGCTCGCTGACCTTGCCTATCGATCGCAGCAGCTCTTCGTCTTCTATTCCGATGGCGGGGCAGTCCCCAGGAGCGTTCAGGTCGATCAGGTCTACGCGGCCGACTTTTCGCTGAATTTCATCAATGGCACCGTCGCCTTCCAGGCTGTCATCTTTCTGGCTGCCGCCATCGCCGCGGTCGCCATGCTTGTCGGCTATCGCACGCGCCTCGCGGTCATCGCCCTCTGGGTGCTCGTCGTGTCGATTCAGTGGCGCAACTTTTACATCGGCAGCAGCGGCGACAACCTCTTTCGCCTCCTGCTCTTCTGGTGCATGTTCCTGCCGCTGGGCGACTACTGGTCGATCGATCGCCGGCGCGGCGTGACGCCGCCGCGCGCCACGACGCAGTACCTCTCGATGGCGACGGTCGCTCTGTTCCTCCAGATCGCCTTCGTCTACTGGTTTACGGCGATCCTGAAATCCGGCCCGGAGTGGCGTGTCGATGGCACCGCGATCTATTACGCCCTCAGCGCGCGGGACCTGGCAAAGCCGTTGGGAACCTACCTCCTGCAGGTCCCCGACTTCCTTCGCGTCATGACCTTCGGCACCCTTGCCCTCGAGGTCATCGCGCCCCTCATGCTATTCTCGCCCGTCAAAACCAGCCTCATGCGGACGGTGGCAGTTTTCGCCATCATGAGCCTGCATCTCGGGATCTGGTTGACGATGTCGATCGGGTTCTTCCCGTGGGTCAGCGCCGGGTGCCTGGTCTGTTTCCTGCCGGTGGCGTTCTGGGACGCGGCGCTGCCGCGGGTTCGCCGTGCGTTTGACGCGGTGGCGGGCCGCCTCCAGGCGCCCCGCCTGCCGGCGTTTGGTCCCGCCCGCGCGCATTTCGCGGGTCCGACGGTGGGGTTCGCTGGCGCGAGTGGCGCACCATTCGCATCACTCGCGGGCGCCGCGCCCGGCTCGGTTCCGCTGCACACGGGCGAAGTGCGAACGGTGACTGCCGGGGAGCGCCTGCCCGTGGCGGAAGCGCTGCGGGAGACACCGCGCCGGTTTGCGGGCATGGCGCGTCCGCTCATCATCAATGTGCTGGCAACGCTCTTCCTGGTGTACGTCTTCTTCTCCAATCTCTCGTCGGTCACCGCCTTTACGATGCCCGCGGCCGTCACGCCAATCGGCAACTTCTTCGGGCTCGACCAGGTGTGGCCGATGTTCGCGCCTTATCCCGTGAAGGCGACGAACTGGTGGATGATTCCGGGGACCCTGGCCGACGGGAGGCAGATCGACCTGTTGCTGCCAACTATCCGGAGCGATCCGTATCTCTATCCGGAGATCAACTGGGGCGTGCCGAACGACGTCCGGGCCACCTTTAACAACGATGACCACTGGAAGCTCTATCTGGTGTGGCTGACCCACAATTCGAACGACGATCTGCTGCTCAACTTCGGACGATATGTTTGCCGCACCTGGAATGCCGCGCATCAGAACACCGAGTCGCAACTCCTGACGTTTGACATCGTCAACGTCTGGCAGCCGACGCTGGAGAACAATCAGCGCGGGGATCTCAACCAGAATGTCCTCTGGAGCCATGTCTGCTAGCGCGCTCGACGCGGCGCGGCCAGGCGACGGCCGCCGTGTCCAGGTCACGGCTCCCGGCGGAACACGAATCGACTGAAGAAGGGGCGGTTTGTCGCGACGATGCGGTAACCTAGCTCGACGAGCCAGATGAGCGGGCGGCGGCGGCCAATGCGGGCGAGCCGCGGGCGCCAGCCGATGGTCTCAAGCGCGAAGAGGACAGCGCGGCCGCCGGAATACTGGCGACCGTCGCTTGTCACGATCTGCAGCGCTCGTTCCGCCCTGGCGCGCAACTCGGGGGTCATGGGTGGGCTCGGGCATGCCTGGAACGGCACGATCACGAAGCGCTGGTCTGGGTCATGCCGCCTGAACCAGGCCGCAATATTCCTTCAGAAGTCTCAGCCGCCGTCCCAGATCAGCCAGTGCTGTCGCGTGCCGCTCACTCTCACCACTCATGCGCGAATGGAATAACCATAGCGTCGTGCAGAGTGTTGTGCCATCCCGCGCACGCTCGGGGCAACACCACGTCCGCGCCGCGCCGGAGCCCGATCGCTTCGCGTAGATCGGCGCGAGGATGTCCCTTGCTCAGGGCTCCTGCGAAGGACAGCTCGCGGCGCCAGGCACGCCCCCGATTGCCTTCGCGCCCGTGTTGGCGCAACCTGTACAGCCGCCACGACCAGGCGGCCTACCCGGGACGCCCGAAATCCGTCGTCCAGTACCAGTACCCGGTCGCCTTGCCCTGCTCACGTGCGATGCCGATCTGGGTGTAGTGAACGCTCAGCATGTTCGCGTTGTGGCCGGGGCTGCTCTTCCACCAATCGAACGCCGCCTGGGCCGAGCCGTCATCGCTATTCCAGTAGACATTCTCCCCATACCAAGAGTAGCGATAGCCAGAGGCTTCGATCCGATCCTTGATGGTCGAGCCGTTGCTGCCAATGTGGCCAGGAATGTGGTGGGCGGCCTGATCGCGAGAATGGAGGCGAGCCGCGCTGCCGAGCTGACGCTGGAGAGAGAGCGCTGGGAGGCCGTTTTGGCGGCGATACGCATTGATCAGATCGAGCATGGCGCGCTCTTCGTTGTTGATCGAGTGGTTCCTGGGTTTGCGTTTTTGGGACTTCTTGTGCCCCGGCTTCTTCCGCTTCTTCTTTGCCTCGGCCTCGATCGCGAGCGGTTGGTTAAGATCATTGCTGACGGCAAGCGCGGCGGTGAAGGGGAGCGTGCCGAGGAGCGCCAGGATGCGCCGGCGATGGGATCGAAGCATCCCGGGCGTGACAATCCCTCCGGCATCGCTCGGATGATCCTGAACCATGAATTTCCTTCCCTCGCTTGCGGCCAGGAGGCGGGGCGCCCTCAGTCGCTCGACAACGTCCGTAACGAGTAAGCGCGGTCAGTGGTTACGCCGCATCTGCCCTCATTCCCCAACTCTCATGAAGAGGAAGTTGATCAATGATATGGGAATGATTCAGCTAAGGTGGAATTCCCGGCCGAAGGGTCGTCGATGGCGAGGGAGGCGCCAGATCGCTCCCGAGCATTGCTGCTTGAGTCGCCTCCAAACGCTGGTCCTGGCGGCCGGTGCATATATCATCCCGGGATGTCGAACGCCGGGAGGTGGAACCTCGGGATGCGCGGCAATCCAGCCAAGGAGGCCGTGGGGGTCAGGGTGGGCAAGCCAGCTTCAGGCACTCGTGGCGAACGTGCAGGGCGACCGCTCCCCAAAGCAGGGTCAGGGGAAAGACGAGAAGGCGAATCGTCGCACCCATGGGGATTCCGAGATCGGGCCGCCAGATGGCAACCTGCGAGAGCATCGCGCCGGTGAGGGCGATGACGAACGCCGCGAAGGTGATCTTGCCGAGCCAGACGTAGGCGGGCAGCCCGCGGACCGTGATCCAGAAGGTGAGCGCGGCCAGAAGCTGCAGCACGCCGCCGACCGTGCCCGACGTCTGATGCAGATCGCCGATGATGGTGTGCAGCGTAACCTCCCCGAGCGGAAAGACGGCGAGGCCCAGAGCCGAAACGCCCGAGACCGCGAGGAGTATCGCGCAGAGGCGCGTCCAACCGCGTGGAAGCCGCATACACGGCAGCGCCAGGCCAAGTGCCATCGAGGTGATTCCCATCGCCGCGAAACCGGCCGACTGCAGCGCGCCCCAGGGGCCGATCGCGTAGTAGCTGAGGGAGCTCTGGAGCGGATCGAGATCTGGCCGGACGAGCATCGTGATCACCAGCACGGCCAGATTGATGACCATGCCGACCAACGCGACGTCGAACCCGATACGGGTGAGACGGCGCGCACGCGAGGGGAGAGGAGCGCTACCCCGACGCCCGGAAGCAGTCGGCGGTATGGTCATCGACGAGCCCGACGCTCTGCATGAACGCGTAACAGATGGTGCTGCCGACGAAGCGGAATCCTCGCTGTTTCAGCGCCTTGCTCATGGCGTCCGACTCCGCGGTGGTTGCCGGAATGTCGGCATGCGTGCGGGGCCGCGCTCGTGTCCCCCTCGGGGCGAATTGCCAGATGTAGGCATCGAACGAGCCGAATTCCGCCCGTGTGGAGAGAAATGCCTGGGCGTTCGTGATCGCCGATTCGATCTTCAATCGGTTGCGGACGATGCCGGGGTCGGCCATCAGCCGGGCGATGTCATCCACGTCGTAGGCGGCGACAACCGCCGGATCGAACCAATCGAATGCCCGGATGAACGCCTCGCGCTTGCGAAGGATCGTCGACCAGGAGAGGCCGGCCTGGAACCCCTCCAGCACCAGCCGCTCGAAGAGCTGCCGGTCGTCGTGGCAGGGGACGCCCCACTCGTGATCGTGGTAGGCGGCCATGAGCAGGTCGCTGCCGGCCCATGCGCAGCGGCGTGGACCATCGGAATTTGTCGCCATCTTCGGAATCGTGCCTGTCAACGCCCTCTCCCATTTCGCGGAGCTTCACGAGCCGAGAACCGGGTCTCCGAAGGCTCTTCTCGGGTTCAATCGGGACGGGCTGCGTCCGCAATTCCACCGGCGATCAACCGCAGCGCGACGTGGTCAGCTCTCGATGCGGACATTCTATTGGCCGCGAACCTCATCCTGCTCTACGCAACGCGATTCTTGGGGTGAGGCCGTGCGACGAGGCCGGGTGTCAGTTAGACCTGATCGCGCGGGTCGAGCGCGTCGCGCAGGCCGTCCCCGACAAAGGTGAAGGAGAGGGTGATGAGGGCGACGGCGAGGCTTGGCGCGATGAGGAGCCATGCCTGGTTGCGATAGGCGGTCTGGCCGGCCTGGATCATCTGCCCCCACGAGGTCGGGAACGGGGCATCGAGCTTGACGTCGGGCCGGAGGCCGATGCCGAGGTAGGTGAGGACCGCCTCGGCGATGATCGCGCCAGGGACGATGAAGGCGCCGGCGACGATGATCGAGCTGAGGGCGTTGGGCAGGATGTGCCGGCTGATCAGCCGCCAGGGTGAGGCGCCGCTGGCTCGCGCGGCCTCGACGAACTCCTTCTCCTTCAGGGCGAGCGTGTCGCCGCGCACGAGGCGGGCGACGCCGGTCCAGTTGATGATCGAGAGGGTGATGAAGAGGAGCACGAGGCCATTGAGCATCCGACCGATCCAGGTCTCGCCAAGGGAGATCTGCATGATGATGAAGAAGAGGAGTGCGGGGAAGGCGTAGACGATATCGGTGATGCGCATGAGCAGATTGTCGAGCCGGCCGCCGACGAAGCCGGCGGTCAGGCCGACGGGGATGCCGATGAGCATGATGACCGTCATCGGGATGAACCCGACGACCAGCGAGATGCGCGTGCCGTAGACGAGGCGGCTGAAGACGTCGCGGCCGTTGCCGTCGGTGCCGAGGGGGTAGCTCCAGTCGCCGGTCTTCTTCGGGTCGGGGTCGGAGATCCAGGCCGCTTGCCGGTACTTCCCAGCGACCGCCAGGTCGCTTTGCACCGGGTTATGGGGGGCGATCGCCGGGGCGAAGACGGCGACGAAGATGAGGAAGACGAGATAGCAAAGGCCGAACATCGCCAGCTTGTTGCGCCGGAACTGCCGCCACGCGTTCGACCAGAGGCTTCTGGGTGCCCGCATCTCGCCGAGACTGCCGGCGAGGGACTCGACCGGCTGCTCACTGGTGATGGTCATGGTCGCCTGAGACATCGCGGCTCTCCCTCTAGCGCCTGACGCGGATGCGTGGATCGACCAGGCCGTAGGAGAGGTCGACCGCCACATTCGCCAGCGCAACGAGGACCGCGTAGAAGATCGCGGTGCCCATGATCACGGAGTAGTCGCGCTTGGAGATCGAGACGACGAACTCGCGCCCCAGACCCGGCGCGCCGAAGATCGACTCGATGATGATCGAGCCGGTGACCAGGTCGGCGGCGGCGGGGCCGAGGATCGTGATGATCGGGATGAGCGCGTTGCGCAGCATGTGCGCTCCGACGACGTTGCGGGCGGAGAGGCCCTTGGCGCGGGCGGTCCGGATGTAATCCTGCCGCTTGATCTCGAGCATGCTGGCCCGGGTGAGGCGCGCGATGTAGGCCATGGTGCCGAGGCCGAGCACGATCCCGGGCAGGAGATAGGCGGGGCCGAAGCCCTCCCACTCCTCCGGGCCCCGAATCGGCGAGAACGAGAGGGTGCGGCTGAGGAAGAGCAAAAGAAGCAGGCCGCTGACGAAGGTCGGCACGGAGATGCCGAGGGTCGAGCCGCCGAGGCAGAGGTAGTCGATCCAGGTGTTCTGGCGCAGCGCCGCGACGATGCCGAGCGGGATGCCGATCACGACGGAGAAGATGATGGCGACGATGCCGAGCTTCAGCGACACGGGGAACTTGCGGGCGATCAGCTCCTGGACGTTCTCGGCCCCTTTCGAGGCGTACGAGGGACCGAGATCGAAGCGAAAGACGCCGGTCATGTAGTTGAGGAAGCGGCTGTCGATGGCCGCGGTCGCCAGCTCGACCGGGTTGCGCACACCTTCGGCCCACTTCTGACCGGCAGCATCCGGATTGAACCAGAGCGGCTTGTCGAGGCCGAACTTCGCGTCGAGCGCCTTGATCGTCGCGGGCGGGAGCGTCTTTTCACGGTCCCAGGGGCCGCCGGGGGCCCGGTACATCAGGAAGAAGGTGACCGCCGACACGGCGACGATCACGGGGATGACCCACAGGATCCGGCGAAACGCGTATTCCAACATCGGCCATTCTCAACAGTCGTTCAACCCCAATTCGTCAAGATAACATAAGTGCCCCGAGGTGGACAGGCGCAACACGCCTGTCCACCTCGGGGCGGTGCCGGCGTCAGCCGGTCTTGTCCAGCGTCATCAGCGAGGAGAATTGGCCCGGCCACTCCGATTCGGCCGAATTCGGGGTGTACCCGGTCACGTTCGGCTTGACGACGAAGTTCGCGGCAAGGTTCATGACGAAGGTGCCGGGCTGGTCATCGACGAGGATTTCGCCGGCCTGCTTGTAGTAGTCGACGCGCTGGGCCGGGTCGATCGTCGTGTCGCCGAGGTGCGTCAGTTTATCGAACTCCTCGTTGCAGTAGCCGACCTTCGCGGCGAAGGTCGACGTGCAGGTCCAGTAGACGCTCAGCCAGTTCTGGGCGTCGGGATAATCCTGGCTCCAGCCGCCGAGCATCACGAGCTGCGGGTGGGAGGCATTGTCCTTGGTGAGCGAGATGAGCGTGGTGCCGTCGGTCGGCTGCAGGGAGAGCTCGATGCCGAGGATATCGCGATATTGGCCGGCGACCCACTCGGCGCGCTCGGTCGCGCCGGAGCGGTCGCCGTTGTAATAGACCTTCACCTCGGGCAGGTTCTCCGGGCCGCCGTAGGACGACTCGGCCAGCGCCTGCTTCGCCTTCTCCGGGTCGAAGGCGAACTTGT
>JADYYO010000345.1 GCA_020853615.1 Thermomicrobiales bacterium | reverse complement strand
CGCCCGAGAGCGCCGAGCCGCTCCCGCTCAACACCGAGGTCATCCTCGCGCCGCGCGACTGCGTCGCCTATGACGACTTCGCGGCCCACACCATCCATACGGCCTGGAACGCCAGCGAGGAGACGACCATTCTCTGGATGGCCGACCTGGTCGAGATCGGCGAGCCGTACACGACGTATGTCAACGCGGAAGGGACGCCGGTTCCGTAACTCCTCGCGGCAGACTCCCTTCTTCCCGTGCACAGGGAGAAGGGTCGGGGATGAGGGTCGTTCTGCGCGGCGTGATCGCCCTATGAACACAGTCCCACGACCATTCGCTCACGAACCAGAAGCGGATGCGCCGGTTCCTTGCCCTCCTCCCACCGGAATCGTGCCGCCCGGCTCCTCGGCGTTCGCCCGGATCGCCACCCGGCCATCCGCGACCCGCACCTGATAGGCGGCAACCGGCGCCGTCGCCGGGCCGTGTATCAGCGCCCCGTTGGTCAGACAGAAGACCGAGCCGTGCCAGGGGCAGGTGACCGCCTCCCCCGCGATCTTCCCCTCGTCGAGCGGGCCGCCGAGGTGCGTGCACGTCGCCCCGATCGCCCGGATCGCGTCTCCCTGCCGCAGCAGGAGCACCGGAACGCCATCCGCCTCGACCCGCTTCGGCTTCCCGTCGGCCAGCTCGTCGAGCGCCGCGACGTCGGTCCATTTCGTCGGCGGCGTCTCGAAGGCGGCATGGTCGACGCCGATACCGAGCCCATAGGCAAGCTCACCCCCCAGCCACGCCGAGGCCAGGGTGACCCCCATGCCGAGCGCCGAAAGCGCGATCCCAGCCTGGCGCCGCCCCTGCCGCCGCATCAGCCATGATCCGGCCATCAGCCCCGTCACGCTGTAGTTGAGGAGCGCGTGCAGCGCGCCGACCCGTCGCGGCGCATCGTCGTTCGTCGCATCCTGCCACTGCGCCGCGCCGGTGATCGTCGCCCCCGCCGCGCCCAGCAGCCCGGCCCCGACCAGGAGATCCGCCGCATCCTCCTCCCCCAGCAGGTCGAAGAGCGCCGCTGCCGACCAGGCGCCGATCGGCGCGGTGACGACCGCGGCGTGAAGCGAATGACCGAGCCAGACGCCATACAGGAAATCGCGCGGTTCGCGTGGCGCGTCCTGCCCCAGCAGCGGCGCGAACGCCTCCTCCATCACTTTGGCCACGCCATCGAGCCACGGCATCTCCGTGGTGATCTTCTGCCCGATTCCTACCGTTGTTGGCCGCTTCGCCATCTCCCGCTCCTTTCCGACGCCGGCTCTGGCGAGGTGCACAGCACAACTCATGCCCCAACTCGCGGTTCGCGCCGGTTCCCGGCGGGCCGCGGCGGAATGTGGCATTCTGGTTCCAACGATCGCGCCATCTGCCCACATGAGAAACGCGAATACTCGCCCCGGGCAGGAGCCAGCCGCTCGACGTCGCATGGAGGAGAGCCGTGACCACACGCCGTACCTTGCTCGCATCGGCCGCCCTCGCCCCACTCCTCTCCGCGCGCGTGATCCGCGCCATGGCGCAGGTCGAATCTGGGGAGGCGGCGCCGGAAGCCTCCCCCGTCGCCACGCCCGCGAATGGCGCGACGCCCGACCTGACCGGCGTCACGCCGCTGCCCCTCACCGGCAGCCGCCTCGCCACCTTCGAGGCTTATGTGGCAGCGAAGCTCGCGGAAATGGGCGTGCCCGGCGCGGCCGTCGCGGTCATCCAGGATGGCGCGGTCGTCTTCCTGCAGGGGTTCGGTGTCCGCGAGTTCGACCGGCCGGAGCCGGCCACCGCCGACACCCTCTTTCGCATCGGCTCGGTCACCAAGTCGTTCAGCTCGCTCCTCGCGGCCACCCTGGTCGACGCCGGCAAGGTGAGTTGGGAGACGCCGCTCGTCGACCTTCTACCCGATTTTGCCGTCGCCGACCCGGCATTGACTCCGCGCCTGACCCTGCGCGATGGCTTCTGCGCCTGCAGCGGCCTCCCCCGGCGCGACTTCGCGTTCATCCTACGAGCAAACGAGATGACCCCGGAGCGGCTGATCGCCGAGATGGCCAATCTGCCGCTGACGGCGCGCTACGGGGAGAAGTACCAGTACAGCAACCAGATGGTCGCCGCGGGCGGATACGCGGCCGCGATCGCCGCTGGAGGCTCGCCACGGGCACTCGATCGCGCCTTCAGCATCGCCCTGCGCAATCGGGTCCTCAACCCCATCGGCATGCCGCGCACCACCTACGACCTCGCAACGGTCGTTGACGACCATGACTACGCGACGCCGCATGCCCAGGAGATCAGCGGCGCGCTCCAGCCGCTGCCGTTCCTCGTCGACGACACCTGGATCGTCTCAGTCGCTCCGTCCGGCGCGCTCTGGTCGAGCGCCCGCGAGATGGTCCGCTACGTCCAGACCGAACTGAACCGCGGCGTTGCCCCGGATGGCGAGCGCGTCGTCTCGACCGAGAACCTGGAGCGGACCTGGCAGCCCGGCATTGCCATCCCGTCCGCCCTGGGCACGCCGCCCATGTTGGCGGATTTCACCAGGCACTACGGGCTCGGCTGGGTCGTCGGCACCTACGGTGGCCAGCGGGTGATTTGGCACAGCGGCGGCACGCTCGGCTTCTCCTCGCTGGTCACCTTCCTACCGGAATCTGGCGTCGGCGCGGTGATCCTCACGAACGCCTCGGGCCCGGCGCACTCCCTCACCTCTGCCATCCTCTTCCGGGCGTTGGAGCTCCTTTTTGACCAGCCTGCCACCTTCGATGCGATGGTGGCTGAGCGCGTGCAGGATGCGGCCGCCACTCGCGGCGAGTTCCTGGGGCGCCTCGGCGAGGCCGACCCGGCAGCAGTAACCCCCTTCCTCGGCCGCTACGCCAATCCCGACCTGGGGACGCTAACGCTGTCGCTGACGGATGGGAAGCTCATGTACCAGGCTGGCCCGTTCCGCTCGGAGCTGCGGCCCGAAGTCGGCGACGATGGCAACCTCACCCGCTACATCCTCGTCGACCCACCTCTGGCGGGCCTTCCGCCCGAGATGACGCTGACCTTCGAGGAGGGCGCGGACGGTGCCCCGCGCGTCGTCGCTACCATCACGGAGGAGCCGGACGAACCCGCGCTGACCTATCCCTACACGCCCGTCACGGTCGCCACGCCAACGCCATCGTAATCCGGCGCTGGCAACGTTACGCCCCGGTCCGCAGCGACCGGGGCCAACAGCGCGACAGCTTCGCGCTTACCTTGCCCGGAGAGGAAGGGGATCCTGCCCTCGCGGCCCGGCGCAACCAAAGCAAAAGCTCATCAATCCCGTGTACTCGAGAATGAGGAGGGTTGAGCAAATTCCCTTCGAACGAGCCGCCGTTGAGTTCGAGAGCTACGCGGCAACCGTTCCAGTTTCGAAGCGAAGCGCGAAATTCGCGCTTCGCTTCGGCCGGAAGTCCTTCTTTTTGCGCATGATGTGGCGTATAGGGTCATCATTTCGAGAGACCGTCGATACCACACCGCGCTCAAGGCAGACGATCGAACCGACTAACCGTGCAACACCGGACAACCGTCGGTCACAGTGTGAAACATCCCGGCGTCGAAGAACATACCACTTCGCACCGGCCCGGAAATAGGACTTTCCATGGTTCAGGATGTCGTCTATGTCCCGGTTATAGAAGTTCCGCTGCGCCATCTGTTGAACTGCATGCATTGAGATTGGCGCGAGGGTTCGGATACGCGCATTTCTTTCCGAAGTCCTAATGGGAACTCGCTCAACGTCGGGCATCCAAACATTGAAGCTCGACCCTGGCAAGCATCCTCCCACCGACGAGCGCTTTCCGTTCCGGGTATTCAATCCAGCATGAATGGAAAAGTGGAATCACCTTGTATTTGAGTTAGTTCAAGGTTCAACTTTCGCTGGCAATTCATCATCGGTCTCTGATAGAACAGATCGCCGCAACTTCTTCGTAGCCTCCCCCCGGAGTTTGATAACGAACGATGTCCCCCGCCTCCGCAGTAAGAATTGCCCGCGCGAACGAACTTGTAACCGAGATTCGGTTCACTCCATCTCTATCGGGAACAATCTGAAAAGACTCGACTACTCCGTTGCTGAACCTCACTGTAACGTTTGAGGGCTGCGCATCAATGGAATGGAAGAGTTCAAGCGCTTGCCTTCGCAATTCCATCTTACGAACCGCATCGGAAATCACACTCGGCGGCACAGCTCTGAGGAGGTCCGGCTGATACTTCTTTGGCTTGCACGTTCGGCACGCGGGAATTCCATCAGCCATTACGTCTTCAACTCTCAAGTAGAAATAGGAATTGGTAATTTCACTCGCCCAGACACAGTCCATCATGTGGAACTTCCCAGACGTTGTCGCAATCAGGAGCACCTCCCGTGGCACGGGAAACTACTCTGCCGCCGAAGTCGTGCGCACTTCTCCTCCCCGTCAATGTGAAGGGTCAATCCGGCAATAGAGTCCCTGGAGAATGACGACTATCAAGAGATGCAGACAACATGCCGGCGCGCTCGAAAAGCTTGCAATATGATACGCGCACCGAATTAGGCTT